>VGDE01000401.1 GCA_016869875.1 Alphaproteobacteria bacterium | reverse complement strand
CGTAGCCCCCGCTGCCCGGCGAACGACCAGCTTGTGCGGCCCGTTGCCGAAGCCGCCGCGCGTGATGACCCGCCGCCCCTTCTCTGTGCCCTTCGGAACCTGAACGACGACCTTGCCATCAACCTCAAGCTGGAACGCAGAACTGTTGACCGCCTCCACATAGCCGAAGCGGAAGAAATCACCCGTGAAATCGAACTCGCGGGCTGCATTGGCATCGAACGACTGCCGTGCGTAGATGCCGGGCAGAATATCGTTGTCCGTCACCCATGCGCCGCCCAGGTTGGTAGAGGCGATGCGGAAGATCACCGCATCCGACTTTGCCCGCACTTCATCAGGCTCCCACGTCACCTGCGAGATACCGGCATCCTGTGGCACGGTGCTCAACGATCCGCGCTTAAGCAGCAACTCGGCATAAGTGCCCTGCCCTGATGGCATCCAGATACGCATGTATTGCGAGGGTGAGGATGGCGTGGATGGGAATACCCGGATCAGCAGGGGCGCTTCGGCTGTCGCGTTGATCTGGCTCTCGCGGGGGCGAAGGGCGGACAGGTCGGCTGCGTCCGCCTTGGTCGCCAGGCTGGTGATGATCGTTTGTAGCGCGGCGGGGTCGCCGTTCGCTTGTGCGATCAGCAGCAAAATTTCGCGGATGTCCGCCTTGCTGGGGTTATGGACGCCTGTTCTGGGATCTCCGATGGGCAGCGGGTAGCTGGAACTCCACCCTACAAAATCTCGCAGCCGCTCGTTGATTTGATCCAGCAGAGCCATACTTCACCTCGACAGAAAAAAGCCCGCTTCATGCGGGCTGGCGTTCATAATTTCAGCGATTTCAGATTGTGATCGTCACAGGACCAGCGGGTGGGGAAATGACCGCCGATCCGTTCATGGCAACGACGAAATAGTGCCAAGTCCCGCTGCCGGGGTTGTCCGTATAGCTGGAGGGCTGACCGGCCAGGCCGGATATGTCTGCAACGAAGGACGCGCCTGCAAAGGTGTTGGCGCTATTCCTGAACAGCCTCGACTTGAAGAAGTTGGACGCCGGGTTGATCCAGGTCAGTTGCGCCCCCGACGATCCGACACGGGCGAACCCAGTCGGTGCAGCGGGAACATTCGGATTTGCTACAATGGTCACAGATCCAGCCTTTATCCAATCGCCCTGACCCCGCCAGCGATAGCGGACGGTATACACTTCCTCGTTGGGCAGGATGCCCGTCTCAGCCGAGAACCTGTCGCCCGCCATCGCCGTCCATGCGACCGACGCGGTAGCTGAGACGTTCCCTGGCCCGACCTGCGCCTGCAATGTCAGGTCGCCACGGGCCACAGGAGCCACCGTGAGGCGCAGCTTGCCGCCGTAGGTGTCGCCAGACAGCAGAACCGGGACTTGCGTCAGGCTGGCCCCTACAGGCGGCGGAACGGCGCGATCCGGCTTGCCCAGTTCCTCGATCGTCGGCGGCAGCGGCAGTTCTTCCGTGACCGACCATCCGTAAGGGTTCTCGATGCTGGCAATG
>VGDE01000400.1 GCA_016869875.1 Alphaproteobacteria bacterium | reverse complement strand
TCGACATCGTCTTTCACACCTGGGGCGACACCCGGATTGCGCGGATGCGCGTGCAGTGGATGGCCTTGGGGGCCGTTCCCGACGAGCAGGACTTCATCCTCTGACGCTCAGCTGCGCTCCAGGTTGACGGCAATCAAGCCGGCGACCGCCTCGGGATGCGTCAGGGGCAGCATATGTCGCGCCCTTGGCACCGTCGCGCGGCCCACATCGGGCAGGCGGGCGGCCAAGGCATCGGCGATCATGTGGATGACAGGAGGACTATCCCCGCCAGAGACCAGCAGCACGGGTGCATCCAGTGCTTCCAGGCCGCCCTCGCGCAGGATGCGGGCGCTATCCTGACGCAGGGCGGGTCCGGTAGCAGCCACCAGGCGGATCTGGCGTGCCATCTGGGCACGGATGCTGTCCGGCAGGCTGTTCCAGTCCTGATCCCCCCAGACGGCCAGAAACACTTCGGCGGCTTCGGCGTCGCGCCCTTTGGCCAAAAGGCTGGCCATTCGTGCGTCCAGGGCGTCCTGAGCCGGATCGGGTGCGGCGGCGAACAGCACGGGCTCGATCAGGGTCAGGCTGCGCACGGCGTCCGGGGCGGCCACCGCGATGCGCAGCGCCACGGTGGCGCCAAAGCTGTGGCCGATCAGGTCCAGAGGACGCTCGATCATGGCGGCGGCCATCCGGGTGACGGCGGTATGGAAATCGGGATCGTCCCCTGCCGGCAACCAGCCGTCGCTGCGTCCGTGGCCCGGCAAGTCAAATGCCTGCAGATCCAGTTGGCCGCCCAAGGCAGCCGCTATCGGTCCCCAATAGGCCCCGCTGCCCAGCATGCAGTGCAGGGCCAGTCCCGGCCGGTCCGGATCGCCTGCCCAATGCCGAAGGTGAAGCCCGCTCACAGCGATGCCAGATGCCGGTCCAGGAAATCCAGCCGATCCTGGCCCCAGAACCGCTGCCCGCTGTCGCGCACGACATAGAAGGGTGCGCCGAAGGCTCCGGCCTCGACCGCCTGCTCGAGGTTGCGCCCGTAGGTCTCTGCGCCCACGAAAAGCCCCTTGTCGGCCAGGGAGGGATCAAAGCCATGCGCCGCCAGGATGTCGCGGATCACGCCGTCGTCGCTGATGTCGCGATTCTCGGCCCAGACCGCGCGCAGGAAACCTTGCACCAGCCCCGCCAGATCCCCTCCGCCGGCCTCTTGAGCCGCGATAATGGCATAGGACGAAGGCGCCATGTTGACCGGCCAGTACGCCGGCTTCATGTTGAAGGGCATGCCCAGATGTTCGGCCCAACGGGGCAGTTCCTGGGCGCGGTATTCCAGGCGGCTGGCATGACGTTCGGCCGGGCGAACCCCACCGGTACGATCGAAAAGCTGCAGCAGGTCCACGGGCTTGTAGGTGATCTGCGCGCCGTGGCGGGCGGCAGTGGCCTCCAGCCGGTTTCCGGCAAGATAGCAGTACGGGCTGATGGTCCCGAGATAATAGTCGATATGTGCCATCACGCTGTCCTTCTGGTTTGCCCGCAGGCTAGCCCGGTGCTAAGGCAACCGCAATCTGAGGTAACCTGCCAAAGGCCCATCA
>VGDE01000399.1 GCA_016869875.1 Alphaproteobacteria bacterium | reverse complement strand
AGGTGTGAAAGACGATGTCGAACCCGTTGGCGGTCACGTTGCTGGCTGTCAGGTCGCCGCGCTGGTTCGACCCGGCGTCCAGGTCCCACATGCAGGGCGACAGCTGGACCACGGGCGGCATCAGAAAAGGCGTGTCAAAAGCCACATGGTAACGCACCGAACGTTCCCCCTGTGCCGTCCACATCGGACCCTGGCTGTCGAAGTCGGAGACGATCATCACTTCGCCCTGACTGATTCCAAGCTCATTGGAGGTTAGTCGCAACATGGCAGATCCCTTTCTTGCCGCCCCTGATAACCGTTCGAGGCCGCAAAAGAAAAGCCCCGGCTGCGGCCAGGGCTTTCCATGAAACAAAGATCGATCGGAACCGGATCAGTCCGGAACAGTCGACTGGTTCGGGTCCAGCCCGATATGCGTGCCGACCGCCTGCATGTCGCCCAGCAGCTTGGCGGCCGCCGTGACGACCTCTTCGCCCACAGTGTCGCGACGCTCTGTCACGCTGCGATGCCTGCGACGGGCGTCGCGCATCATGTCGTTGAAGACATCCTGCGTGATCTCTTCGCGCGCATGACCGCGTTCGGCCAGAAGGCTGACGCTGTCGGCATTGATCTCGGCAAAGCCGCCGGTGACGGCGAATTCACGCGTATTGCCGTCAGCTCCGACCAGCACGACCATGCCGGGGCGCAGGGTGACGATCGCGGGCGCATGGCCGGGCATGGCGGTCAGATCGCCATCGCTGCCCGGCAGGCGCACCTCGCGCACGGGAACGGAGGCAAGGCTCCGTTCCGGCGACACGAGGTCGAACTGCATGGTATCGACCATGGTGCCCCCTTATGCGGCTTCGGCCGCGAGACGCTGCGCCTTGGCCTTCACGTCCTCGATGTCACCGACCATGTAGAAGGCCGATTCCGGCAGGTGGTCATATTCACCGGCCACGACTGCCTTGAACGAGGCGATGGTCTTTTCCAGCGGAACCTGAACGCCGTCCGAACCGGTGAAGACCTTGGCCACATCGAAGGGCTGCGACAGGAAGCGCTGGATCTTGCGGGCGCGGGCCACGGTCAGCTTGTCCTCTTCCGACAGCTCGTCCATGCCCAGGATCGCGATGATGTCCTGCAGCGACTTGTACTTCTGCAGGATGCCCTGCACGTCGCGCGCCACCTGGTAATGCTCTTCGCCGACAACGGCCGGATCGAGGATGCGGCTGTTCGAGTCCAGCGGGTCCACGGCCGGGTAGATGCCCAGTTCCGAGATCGCGCGCGACAGAACCGTCGTGGCGTCGAGGTGGGCAAAGGTCGTGGCGGGCGCCGGGTCGGTGAGGTCGTCGGCCGGAACATAAACGGCCTGGATCGAGGTGATCGAGCCGTTCTTGGTCGAGGTGATGCGTTCCTGCATCGCGCCCATGTCGGTGGCCAGCGTCGGCTGGTAGCCCACGGCCGAGGGGATGCGGCCCAGAAGCGCCGACACCTCGGAGCCCGCCTGCGTGAAGCGGAAGATGTTGTCCACGAAGAACAGAACGTCCGTGCCCGAGGCGTCGCGGAACTGCTCGGCCAGCGTCAGGCAGG
>VGDE01000398.1 GCA_016869875.1 Alphaproteobacteria bacterium | reverse complement strand
AGGTCTCGTCCATCCGCCAGGATGTGCTGGTCGGCTGCTTGCGGCGGGCATCTTCCGCGACCTGACCCGCATGGCGCTCCACCCACCGGTTGAGCGGCGCGTGGCCGACCCTGACACCGCGTTCGGCCATGATCTCCGCAAGACCGCGGCAGAACACGCCGTAGCGCAGTGAGACAGAAGACCGCGTGCAGGATCACGTCCCTGGGAAACTGGCTCCCCTTGAACGAGATCGTCATCACATCCTCCCCATCACGCCGCTTCACCCGACCCACTGTAGCTCAGGCTGAAGCATCAGCAAAGTCTGCAACACAGCCGGTTCGGGTGCTCTAGCGGGAACTGAAGCTCAGGAAGCTGACCTTACCAAGGCGGACGGCTCCATCCTTGCCAAGCACTTCGCGGACATCATCGGGCAGTGCCCCGGCTACAAGGGTCCGGATCAACTGCAGGGCCGTCTGTACAGGCGCAAGGACTAGGCGCCGGATCTTGGGCGGCACACTGCTTTCTGATGCCCGCCAAGCCCGCAACGTCATGCTCGGCTGATGAAGACCTGCCACAATCTTGGCATCTCCCTTGCTGCTTATCTAATAGACCATCCAAGCCTCAACCGGACAAGCGAGCGCATCCTGCTCCTCTCGAAACTCGTTGCCGTTCGGTTCGCATGAATCAGGCGGGCGAGAAATCTGGCCCATCTGGGATCAGGACCCATTGATCCTCCAGTTTCAGCATTGTTCAGGCTCCGCAACGAGACATGAGGATGAGCAACCTTTTCTGGCTGACCGCCGCCCGGGTGGCGCGGCTCCAGCCGTTCTTTCCCAGGAGGTGAGCCTGCGAACGCAAGCCGCGCGCTGATGACCGGCGGGTGCTGAGCGCAATGATCTTTCTCGATCGCAATGGCTTGCGCTGGCGCGATGCGCCGAAGGAATATGGCCCGCCCAGGACCCTGTACAACCGCTGGAAGCGATGGAGTGACACGGGGGTCTTCGCCCGGATGATGGATGGGCGGGCCGGAGGCCGCCATCCCAAAGACGGTGATGATCGACGCGAGTTGTCTCAAGGCGCATCGCACGGCGACCAGCCTGCGGTCGAAAAAGGGGGGGGGGCCGCGAGCAGAGGGGTCGTCTGATCGGCCGCAGCGCGAAAATCAGGAAATGTTCCGGTGGATCGTTTGCCTTGAGTATGGGTGGCCTGAACACCAAGCTGCATGCCGCGGCCGACGCCGAGGGGGCCGATCCGCTTCTTCATGACTGCAGGCCGGGTCAGGGATGACACTGGCGCCGCCGCTCTCCTCGGCAGCCTGCCGAAGGTAGAATGTTGGCTGGCTGACAAGGCCAGGAGGCCGACCCAGATCCTGATCGAGCGACGGTACCGCCCCCACAACATCGTCATGCCATACAGTTGGATCGGCTACCGTCCAGCAGCACCCAAAACCGTCGTTCCATCGGACCAGCGGCCAGCGATGCCGCAGCAATCAGTACTAGGCCGTGTTGACAAAAGGGATACACAGGTCGCGCTGATCATGATTCAAGCTGGCATCTGCAATGGAGACCAGCTTGGCACGAGACCTGATGTCGGACGACGAGTGGGTGTTCTTTG
>VGDE01000397.1 GCA_016869875.1 Alphaproteobacteria bacterium | reverse complement strand
CGACAAGCATCCCGATTACACCGACCGGGTCGATGAATGGTCCCTCATGCGTGACTGCGCTCGGGGCGAGACAGCGGTCAAGGACGCAGGCGACAAGTACCTGCCGATGCCCTCTGGGTTCGGGATCCAGAACGACGGTGGCCGGAGAATGTACGCCGCCTATCAGACGCGGGCGCAGTTCTCGGAGATCCTTGCGCCGACGATCCGCGGCATGATCGGTGTGATCCATCGGACCGAGGCGCAGATCACGATGCCGAAAGTCATGGCCGGGCTGTGGGAGCGCGCCACTTCGGACGGGCTGCCCCTTGAGGCGCTGCACCGCCGGATCACAGGCGAGCTGCTGCTGATGGGGCGCTACGGTCTTCTGGCGGATGCGGCGTCGACGGGATCGGACCTGCCGTGGCTGTCGGGCTACACGACCGAGTCGCTGATCAACTGGTCACCGGCGAGGGACTTCTTCGTCCTGGACGAGAGTGGCCTACAGCGGGATGGCTTCTCGTGGAAGCAGCGGAAGGCTTACCGGGTCCTGCGCCTGGAGGACGAGCGCTATTCGGTCGAGAAATACGACGGCGAGGGTCAGGATGGCGAGGTAGTCCAGCCGACGGTGCGCGGTGGCGGCGCACTGACAGCGATCCCGTTCGTGGTGATGGGCCCGCAGGACCTGTCCGTCTCGCCCCAAGAGCCGCCACTGATCGGCGTGGCCCGTGCAGCGCTGGCGATGTACCGCCTAGATGCAGATTACCGGCACCAGCTCTACATGAGCGGGCAAGAGACGCTGGTCATCATCAATGGTGAAGCGCCGGCTGCTGTCGGTGCAGGGGTGGTGATCACCCTCAGCGCCAGCAAGGATGACCATGCACCGGACGCCAAGTATGTCGGGCCATCCGGGACCGGTATCGCAGCGCATCGTCAGGCAATCCTGGACGAGCGCGACAATGCGGCCTCGGCCGGAGCACGGCTCTTCGACAGCGAGAAGCGCACGGCCGAGAGCGGCGACGCCCTGCGGATCCGGTATGCAGCCCAGACTGCGACACTGACTTCCATCGCCCTGGCCAGTGCGCAGGGGCTGGAGAAGGCGCTGCGCCACATCGCGACCATGATCGGAGCCAATCCTGAAGAGGTGGTGGTCAAGCCGAACCTGTCCTTCGTGGAGGCGGGGCTCAGCCCGCAGGAGGCGCAGGCCCTTGTCAGCATGTGGCAGAGCGGCGCGATCAGCTACCAGACGCTCTACGAGAACCTCCAGCGCGGGGAGATCGCCAGCGCGGAGCGGACGTTTGAAGAGGAGTACGAGCTGATCAGTGGCGAAACCCTCAGTGACGAGGCTGCGAACCTTCAGTAAAATGCGCCACAACGTATGGTTGAGATAACGAGATGTTCTCATTAGTCCTTAGGCACCGGCAGATAGAACGGTGACATGCCAGGAAAGGCAGCGGACAGAGCGTCCGAATGGTCAGAAGGCCCATTCATGATTTTGGTGCAAAGCACCCTTGATGGAGAACAACATGACCAGCATTCTGACCAACAACAGCGCAATGGTCGCGCTGCAGACCCTGAAGTCGATCAACTCGCAGCTGGGCAAGACCCAGTCCGACATCGCCACC
>VGDE01000396.1 GCA_016869875.1 Alphaproteobacteria bacterium | reverse complement strand
GCGGGTGCTGGTTCGAGTTCGATTTTCAGGGTCGGAGGCCGCCGCAAGGATGGCAGCCGATGGAAGCATTGATGATCGGCAGCTAAAGGCTGTGCACGCCGGTCATCTACAGGCTTGCCATTGACCGCTTTCACAAAGGGCTGACGGGGCTGACACCGCCGAGAACGATTTCATCGGCGCAAGGGGAAACATGGTGCGGTGAAACCACCCTGGATCATCACAACCGGCGCAAAAGAGCCGGGCACCCGTTGCGAAACGAGCATATGCCTGCAACGGTTCGACACGTCTGGTTCAAGGGAGGCCTCATGATTGATGAAACTGATCGGCAGCACCTGCAGCGCTGCGTCGAGCTGGCGGCTCAGGCACTGGCGGGCGGGAACGAGCCGTTCGGCTCGGTGCTTGTGTCCGCGGAGGGTCGGGTCCTGTTCGAAGACCACAACCGCATCGGAAGCGGTGATCACACTCAGCATCCGGAATTTGCAATCGCCCGATGGGCCGCCAACAACATGACCGCAGAGGATCGCGCCCGGGCGACAGTCTATACCTCCGGCGAACATTGTCCCATGTGCGCGGCCGCACATGGCTGGGTTGGTCTTGGCCGCATCGTTTACGCAAGTTCGGCGGCGCAAATGACGGAATGGCTTTCCGAACTGGGCGTTCCCGCATTCCGGGTCCGGCCACTGCCCATAAACGACGTCATCAGCGACACTCCCGTTGAAGGTCCGGTCGAGGAGTTCGCGCGGCAGGTTCGCGGGCTTCACGTCCGGTCCCACTCAAGCTGACATGGTTGGCCTGAGACCGGCTTACATGTTCTGAACTGCGATGCCGCGGCCCGGATCAAGGCAACGTCAAAGAGCTTGACGCTTTGCCGGGCTAACCTGCGCTTCAAGCCGCCTATGGCGGCACATTGTGGGACGTGGGAAGTGCCGCCGTTTATGGCCGCGCCTTCGTTTCCCGCGCGGGCTTCTCGGAGGATGCTCATCACCACGTGCTGTTGCCCGGAGAAACAATAACGTCGAATGCCTCTCGAGGTGCCGGGGTCGTGAAGTACCACTCTGCGGCATGGTGCCACTGCTTTTACCATGCCCCGCTTTCCCTCGCGCTCCAGAAACTGGCGCATCCGCTCGTCTTCAGGAGTCCTGACAAGTACAAGGAGGTCGATAAGGTCGCGCAGCAAGGTCGCGCAGCGCGGGTTGTGCCGTGTAGACTCCTTCAAAGAGGATCCTGGCCGTGCATTCATGAGGTGAGGCACGGTGGTCTTTGATCCATCTAAAGTGAACCGCTCCGGGTTTGCCGGCGGCTGATTTTCGTTGGTTGCGCGGGCATAGGTTGATGTTCCGGAACTGCATGGGAATTGGCTTCCGCTTCGGCCGGCGGGATGCTCACGATCGGCCCCGGCAGGCGGCGGTTGTTGAACCGGTCCCCCTCCGAGCGTGGCCTATTCCACCGCTTCGAAGCTGCGCCAAGGTCCGCGGCGGTGGAAGACCTCGGCCTTGAACAGCCCGTTGATCGTCTCGGCCAGCGCCTTGTCGCAGCCGTCGCCAACATTGCCGACCGCTGGCTCCATGCCCGCTTCCGCCAGCCGCTCGCTGTGGCGAAGGCTCGGATATCGCGAAGCTGCGATGCCCATGATGAACCAGCCCCAGACCCGATGGTTCTCTTCAG
>VGDE01000395.1 GCA_016869875.1 Alphaproteobacteria bacterium | reverse complement strand
CTGAGGCGCAGTGGCCTGTGATGCGCCTTTGACACCGGCGGGCGGAACTGAGAGGATGCCGGCAGCGCGTGGCGCTATTGCGGCGGAAAGTGTAACATGAAACTGCTGGCGAATCTGTTGTTGGTTTTGGCCCTGGCACTGTGTGGGCTTTGCTACTATCAGTGGGTGCGCGAGGGCCGCGTGTACCGGGACCTGGCGTCTGTCAATGACGAACTCTACAAGAAGCGCGAGGCCATCCAGGGGCTCGAACAGGTGATCAAGCGCAACCAGAGCGACATCACCAGGCTGGAAGGCATCAGGACCGAGTTGAACCAGACGATCCGGACCAACACGGCCCGGATCGCGGAGCTGGACAAATACGTCGAGAAACTAGAGAGCGAGACCGACAACCAACGAACGACGATTGGCAAATACAAAGAGGCCCTCGACACCGCCAACGAGCGCATTCAGAAACAAAACGAAGACATCCAAAAACAGAACGACACCATCAAACTGGTCTTGCAACAACGCGATGAGAAGGTGGCCGACCTCAACAAGATGATCGGCGAGTACAACGCGCTGGTCACCAATTTCAACAAGCTCCAGGAGGACATGAACAAACTCGTGGAGACCATCAACGCCGAGCAGCAGAAGAAGGCCGCCGAGCAGCAAAAGAAGCCCACCGAGCCGCAAAAGAAGGCCAAGTAACGGCGGCGGTTTAGTGCGCGACTCAGGAACTCCAGCAGATCTCTTTTCCCGGTTTCCTGACCCGAAAATGAAGTCAGCCACGGATGAATCACGGATGGAACACGGATTGAGCCGGAGCGCGGAATTCATTCCGCACAACTCGACGACCGACACGGACGGCGGAATGAATTCCGCGCTCCGGGCTGCAAGGGGGCTAGTCCCATTTTCATCGTTTGTGGGGCCGCGTGCGGCATGGTGACTGACCAGAAGATGCCACCGAGGCCGCTGAGAACACAGAGGCGAAATGCTTCGGAATCGCCCTCCTTCTCGCCCTCGTTCTCGAACCATCTTCATCATTTGTGACGCCGTCCGCGGCAGGTGGCCTCGTTCGCATTTTTGCGGGTGCGCCGCGCTCTGAATCCCCCCGAGGGCTGGTGGGAACAAGAACGAGGACGAGAGCGAGAACGAGAGGGAGAACGAAGGCGAGAACCAGCGGGAGGACGAGCGGGATTCCCAAGCCCTTTCCTGAGTTCCTGAGTCCCTAATTCACGTGCCGCGGCCTGCTATTTCTTCTTGGTTTCCGGGAAAGAAATCGCGAAGGAGACTTTTTGGATGCCGACCCGGCGGACCAGGTCAAGGACGGCGATCACCGAGCCGTGGGTCGCGTCCTTGTCACCGCTGATATAGACGGGCAAGTTGGTCTCGAGGGCAAGCCGGTTGCTGAGGTAGGCGGAGACTTCAGCGTAGGTCTTTTTCTCCTTTTCGATCCAGACTTCGCCCTGCTTGTCCACCTGGAGGTTGATGATCAGCGGCTTGAAGTCGCGCTTGGCCTGGGTGGCGGTGGGCAGGTCCATTTTGATGGACTGCAGCCTGATCATGGTCACGCTCACCATCATGAAGGAGGCGAGCAGGAAGAACATGATGTCAATCAAGGGGATGATCTCGATGCGGGCCTTCTTGTGAGGCAATGGCGAACCGATGGTCATGGCAAGTGAGCGTCAGGAGTGGAGAGGATGCGGCCGGTAGCGCGCGAGGGGGGGGCTCAGTCGGCG
>VGDE01000394.1 GCA_016869875.1 Alphaproteobacteria bacterium | reverse complement strand
TCGGAACAGCGCCGCGCCTGCCGAATAACTTGGCGGCGATCCTTCTGTCCGCCCGACCATGCGCCAGATCCTCAGCACGCCTGCTCCTCTGAAACATCCTTGGACGCCCTTCTGTTTGTCAAGCAGCGGTGCGGGTCCTGTTGATCTCTTTCTGGCGGCGCATGACGATGCCGTAGACTTTGCGAGCGATGTAGCGCTTCAGGACACGGATAACCTCAAGTTTCAGGTGTCCCTCGGCAACCCGGCGCGCAACATAGGCCTTGGTCTTCTCCTCGCTTCTGAGCCGCCCGATGGCGATGATGTGCAAAGCGCTGTTGGCAGCCCGGTCGCCGCCACGGTTGAGCCGATGCCGGATGGTCTTTTCCGGAGGAAGCGGGCATGGGACTGACGCGACACAAGGCGGCGAAGCTCGCCTCTGATTTCAGGCGCTCGGGATTGTCGCCTGCCGTGAGCAGGAGCTGTGCTGCGCCGTTGTGGCCAATGGGGTTGCGGGCGATGAGATCGGGGCCAGTTCCTCCACGATCGCGCCGATCATCACGTCGAGGTCGGCAATCTCATCTTGCAGTTCCAAATAGCGCCGTGCCAGGGATTTCAGGCTGATGCGATAGGCTGACTCGAGGTCGCGATAAGTGCTCAGATCGGGCCGCAAGGCTGCAAGGGACCATTTGGCGGAACTGGTCGCGCAAACCGTCCGGTGCGGCAATGATCGTGGCCTGGATCATCTGCAGAGCAATCCGCCGGGCATTGACTGCCGTCTTGCGGCAATCACGCGATACTCTCAAAGCTTCCACCATCCCGTCCCGGCTTCGAGGTGTCACGATGCGCTGGCCCCCAAAGGCCGCATGCGCCGCGTTCCGGGCGTCCGGATCGTCGCTTTTGCCCCGCTTTCGCCGGTCGTGCCGATCGGGTGCTGTGATCTCCATGACCTCGATGTGGGCGGCTTGCATGTCGCGTAGAAGCCCTGCTCCATAGCTGCCCGTTGACTCGGTGCCGATGCGGCGCAATTGCCCAAAGGTGCGCATCCAGGCGAGCATCTGGCGATAGCCCTGCCGGGGCGTCGGAAAGCTGCGCGTGCCGAGGACGCGATCACGCTCATCAACGACCGCAGCAACATGAAGATCCTTATGCGTATCGACGCCGCCAGTGATGCTGGCTGCGGTGCGGTTTGTTCCGTCCATGCCTCGTCTCCCGGTTTCCAATCACTTGCTGGCAGAGCACGGCCCGATGCATGGACAGGACAGTCACGAGACCGAGATGGTCAGGCCCTTCTCGGGTCACAGGCAAGGTCCGAGGCTGTGCCTCACCGCAAGGCGATCCCGGGCAGCCGACAGGTCCAGGGAAAGACACGCCGGTCGATCAGTATGTGAGTCAGACCACACCGAAACGCCTTGCGGCGCCAGTCTACCGCGGTCGATCGCTGCCTGGGTCAAGCCGCCCGAGATCCGGCAACCATCTTCTGACTGTCTACATTGATTGCCCTCTCGGCAGGTCAGGGTCTGTGCCCGTCACTGGTTGTGGCCGCTGTCGCGTGCCCGCCGTCGGCGCGATCTTCATCTGCGATCCCCTTGCATGCATGTCCTGAGCCATGATCAGAACACCTGTCGCGCTGATGCTGGGACGCAATGTGCCGCTTTGTCCTGCCCCTGAACCGCGGTTCTTCCTGAAGTGTTCTTCTGAGCCGGGTGGAGGACAAGGCGATGCCGCAAAAGAAGCACAGACCTGAGAAGATC
>VGDE01000393.1 GCA_016869875.1 Alphaproteobacteria bacterium | reverse complement strand
CTCGTGCCCGCAGTTCGGACAAACATAGGTGGACATGTTCTCGACCAGGCCAAGGACCGGCGTCTTGAGCTTGCCGAACATGTCGATGGCCCTCCGGGCGTCCAGCAATGCGACGTCCTGCGGTGTCGAGACGATGATCGCGCCCGTCACCGGCGCCTTCTGGCACAGGCTCAGCTGCACATCCCCCGTTCCCGGCGGCAGGTCGATCAGCAGGACGTCCAGTTCGCCCCAGTTCACCTGCTGCAGCATCTGCTGCAGCGCGCCCATCAGCATCGGGCCGCGCCAGACCAGCGCCTCCCCTTCCTTCAACATCAGGCCGATCGACATCATCGTCACACCGTGGGCGTGCAGGGGCTCGATCCGTTGGCCGTCCGGACTGGCGGGACGGCCGCTGACCCCCATCATCCGGGGCTGGGAAGGACCATAGATGTCCGCATCCAGAAGACCGACCCTCCGGCCCGCGCGGGCCAGCGCCACCGCCAAGTTCGACGTGACGGTGGACTTGCCCACGCCGCCCTTGCCCGAGCCGATGGCAATGATATGGCGCACGCCCGGAACCGCCTGGGGGCCGGCCTGCGGCTTGGGATGCCCCCCGATCTTCAGCGAGGGCGCCTGCTCCTGCCCCGACACAGCCTTGGGGACAGCCGGCCCTGCGGGGGCCGTCATTACGATCTGCACCTTGGCGATGCCGGGCAGCCGCTCCAACCGCGCCCGGGCTTCGGCCTCGACAGGGGCCATTGCCTTTGCAGTGGCGGCGTTCTCGACCTCCAGCACGAATCGCACCGTGTCACCCTGGACGGAAACCGCACGAACAAGGTCCGCCTGACCAAGGGTTCCGCCTTGCGGCAAGGGGATGTCGGAGATTTCCGTAAGGATCGTTTCGCGGCTGACGGACATGTGGGAACCTGTGTCTTGTGTGACGAGACCATGAACCATAGATGGCGCAGGCTCAACACCTCCTGAACCATTCCGCCCCAAGGGCCTCTAAACGCCTTTAAATACAAGTTCTTTTGCAGATGCAGCGTGATCGCTAACGATTGTGCCATGACAAAAATGTGTCAATAAATCATTAACAAGAGGAGCATTAGGTCAGCTTTAGTCATGCAATTGCTGCATGGCAGCATTCGCAAAGCGGTGGTTGTGCATTCGCAGCATTAGCGCCATCTTTGGATCAACGAAGCGCCGGGCCATCCGGGAACGGCGTTGACGCGATGAACCGAAAGGAATGAACAATGGCTGTTATCGCCCAGGCACACAATGCCACCGCCGAAGCCGGCCTGCGTGGCCGCCTGCTGAGCGCGATCCAGCGCATGCAGGAAAACCGCGCCCGCCGCGCTGTCTACCGGCAGACCGTGCGCGAACTGAACGCCCTGACCACCCGCGATCTGGACGATCTGGGGATCAACCGTTCGATGATCACCCGCCTGGCCCATGAAGCGGCCTGGGGCGCGGCGAAGTAAGAATTCCCATTCCGGCCGCTCCTCCTCCCTAGGCCGGGACCGGCGACATCCCTTTCCTCCTCCCTGAGGGATGTCGCCCAAAGACACGCCGGAACCCGATCCTCCTCCCCGGGTTTTGTGCGGAAGGCGGCCCCGCTCCTCCTCCCAGGGGTCGCCACCTACATAGCCGCCCTGTTTCGCGGCAACCTGTTGCGCCGGATCCCTCCTCCTCCCTCCCGGATCTGCGCAAGCGGTGGTGGCCTCTCCTCCTCCCTGGCCGGCACCGCACCCCATACGCGGC
>VGDE01000392.1 GCA_016869875.1 Alphaproteobacteria bacterium | reverse complement strand
TTGCGACAGCATTCCGACGGCGCCGACGGCCGCCAACGATGGGATCTCCATTTCGGGCCTGAGCACTGGCCCATATCTGCGCCTGTGCTCATGTCCAACTGTCCGGACGAAGCGGGGGAAGGGTGGGCGTGCCATCTGCACTGAAGGTCTGTCCGCTCACTGGGCCGGTGTAGAGGCGCGCGAATGCAGGCCCCGACGCCTGCACCGTCAAGACACAAAGAAGCATTCCCGAGAGGATGACAAAGGCGCATAGGCCGGCTTTTCCCTAACAAGAAAAGAGCAACAGAAGCTAGGAGCAGCCTGAGAGTGTTGAAGACATCCTGACGCACCTGATAGCGCCCGGAGGAAACTTGCTCCACCACATTCGACGGCCTTGCATGCCATGGACCCAGACACCCTAAGGCTCTAGCACGCGAAAGTTAGGGGTCTGCTGAGAAGCAGGCGGCTGGATTAACGCCTGTAGTATCATTTTTGTTGGCGGCTCTGTCTTGGAGCTTCGTGTAGGAGCGCCTGTCCTGACGCAGCGGGATCCCCTCCGTGTGGGATGCTGATCTGGTGGCTCGGCTGGTGTCCGCATAGCGCGCAGCGCGTGCTGTAGAGCTGGATCCAGTCACGGGTGGCGCGCGCCGTGTGTGGGAGGCTCTCGAAGGGGTGGCGGTGAACGCGTTCGTCAGAAAGCCGTTCGCTTGAGGCTTTCCGATCCTCCTCCTTCCTTCAGCGTCCGGATCATGCGCTCGGCCATGCCGTTCCGGTTCGCTGGCAGTACGGGGTGATGACCTCCTGTCGCGGGCCATGGCTGCGGACCAAGGCCATATGAGGGCAACTGGTGAAGAATGAGTCGTCGCGGCGCCATTGATCCGAGCCGGTGGCAAATGCCGTTGCGCGACCTCAGCCGGAACTCGCGGTTAACGCGGCCGAGGGCGCCGAAGCGGCTGATGAGGGCGCGCGCTGACGAGTTGTTGCCTTGCCTGCGCGCGACGAGTGCCAGCCTGGCAGTTCGCGCGTGTGGCAGTGGATGACCATGGCCAGAAAGGTTCGCCCCTTCCTGCCGACCCAGATCCGGCAAGGCTCGCTCGGCCAGCGTTCGTTGGTCAGCGTGCCGACGGACGGCAGCGCCTGAATGCCCGGGCGCATGCCGATGAGCATTTGCGGAGCTGCCGGTTCGTCAGCTGGAGCGAGGCGGTGAACGCCATGGGTCCGAAAGAGTGGTTGAACCCGCTGCCGATGTTCGGCCGCCTGCTCACGCGGAGCGCTGGCATTCGCGGCCACACTGTTGAGGGCCGGCAGAACGCCACCATCCGTCAGACGAACGAGGGGCTTGAACCGCTCCGGGTTTTCCGGAGGCTCCGGCTCTTGAGCAGGGCGGAGCATGATGACCAAGACGCCGAACAAGGTTTCCCCTGACGTGCGCGGGCGTGCGGTGCGGATGGTTCTGGATGACGAGGGTGCGCATGGGTCTTGTTGGCAGGCCATCGTGGCGATCGCCGCGAAGATCGGCTGCCTGGCGAACACGCTGAACGATTGGGTCAAGAAGGCCGGGATCGACAGCGGCCGGCGCGCCGGCGTTTCGGGCGACATGGCCTCGAAGCTCAAGGCCCTGGAGCGCGGGAGCCGCGCGCTGCGGCAAGCCAGTGAGATCCTGCGCAAGGCGAGGGCGTATCTTGCGCTGGCGGAGCTCGACCGCCGGTCGAAGTGAGGGTGTCGTTCATCGATGCGCATGGCGGGATGCAGGGGGTCGAGCCGATCTGCAGCGTGCGGTCGATCGTCCCTTCCG
>VGDE01000391.1 GCA_016869875.1 Alphaproteobacteria bacterium | reverse complement strand
TGATTATTCCCTTTTCGCCCATTTCGGCACGACCCTCGACGGTGGCGCTGCCCATGTGCGGCAGCAGCACGACATTGGGCAGTTCGCGCAGGCGGGGGTTGATCTCGTGGCCGTGCTCGAACACGTCCAGCCCCGCGCCCGCGATTTCCCCGGCCCGCAGCATCCGCGTCAGCGCGTTCTCGTCGATGACCTCGCCCCGCGAGGTGTTCACGATCACCGCCGTCGGCTTCATCAGCTTCAGCCGCCGCGCGTTCAGCAGGTGAAAGGTCGATGGCGTGTGGGGCGCGTTGACGCTGACGACGTCCATCCGTGCCAGCATCTGGTCCAGGCTTTCCCACCAGGTCGCCTGAAGGCTTTCCTCGATCTCGGGGCGCAGGCGACGGCGGTTGTGATAATGGACCTGCATCCCAAAGGCATCCGCGCGTCGCGCCACCGCCTGCCCGATGCGGCCCATCCCAAGAATGCCCAGCCGGCGCCCGGCAACGCGCCCGCCCAGATGCGCCGTGGGCGACCATCCCTGCCAGCGCCCCGCCTGCATCTCGGCCAAGCCTTCAGGGATCTTGCGCGTCACGGCCAGGATCAGCGCCAGCGTCATGTCGGCCGTGTCCTCGGTAACAACGCCCGGGGTGTTGGACACCAGAACTCCCCGCTGGCGCGCGGACAGCACGTCGATATGATCGACGCCCGCCCCGAAATTCGCGATCAGCTTCAGCCGGTCCCCGGCACGCGCCAGCATGTTGGCGTTGATCTGGTCGGTGACGGTCGGAACCAGCACATCGACGCCCTGCATCAATGCCACCAGCTGGTCGCCCGAAAGCTTGCGGTCATCATCGCGCAGGACAATGTCGAACAGTTCGGACATGCGCGTCTCGACAGCCTCGGGAAGACGGCGCGTCACCGCCACGCGCAGCTTCGGGCGGCTAGTGGAAAGACCGGGCGGCATGGTCACCTCACTTTCTCGAAGTCGTGTCGGGGCGCACTTCCCCTGGCGGATCGCTTTTGGCAAACTGCCCGCGTTGAGGGGCAGGCACAAGACCCCAGAAGGGCGCACAAGATGGCAGCCGCCAGGCGCACAGGACAGGATCGGACGGCAGATGACATCAAGGGCGTGGACAAGCTGTGGCAGGGCGTCGATCCTGACACTTGCGGCACTGATCGGAGCAGGCAATCCGGCAGCCATGGCGCAAACCTCTTCGGACCCGGCAGCGCCCGTCGTTCTGGCGCAGGCTCAGCCTGAACAGCGAGGCGCGGTGACCAACCTTCCCGTCCCCCGCTATGTCAGCCTCAAGGGCAACGAGGGCAACGCACGGCGCGGTCCCAGCCTGTCGCACCGGATCGACTGGGTGTTCCGCCATGCCGGCATGCCGCTGCGCGTCGTGGCCGAGTTCGGCCACTGGCGCCGGGTCGAGGACAAGGACGGTGCCGGGGGCTGGGTGCATTATGCCCTGCTGTCTGGGGTCCGCACGGCGCTGGTCACGCAGGACATGCTGGAGCTGCGCACCCGCCCCAATCCCCAGGCCGACGTGGTGGCGCGGGCCGAGGCGGGCGCCATACTCAGGCTCAACGAGTGCAATCCCGAGTGGTGTCGCGTATCGGGTGGCGGGCAGCGTGGCTGGGTGCTCAAGACCTCCATCTGGGGGGTCGATCCGGGCGAAGTACGCGACTAGAGCGCGTTGCGTTTAATCGGTTTCATATCCGGCGGCTTTGAAGAAATTGTAGCATTCCTCATCGGTGAAAAGATCGCAGACCTGCCCGACAGCGTGCCAGAGAGCCTCGTAGGTTCGCGCGGC
>VGDE01000390.1 GCA_016869875.1 Alphaproteobacteria bacterium | reverse complement strand
CCTGCCGCAGCGTGGGCGCAGTCAGACGCCCGCACCACTGACACACGTGCCGTGGCGGCGGCGCTGTCACAGTATAAGGACGCGATCGAAAAGCTTGACGCTGCTGGAACCGAGCAACTGTTCACGACCGACGCGCGGGTTTTCGAGACAGGAGCATCTGAGGGCAGCTACGCCACCTACCTGGCTCATCATCTCGGTCCCGAGCTGAAGCAGTTCAAATCGTTCCGCTTCTCCGACTACAAGGTTGACGTCCGCTTCTGTCCGTCGTCAGAACATTCGGCACAACTCGCGGCGTAGATTAGCGGAGTGCGGACCTCGTCAGGGGGTTGATGTTAGGCGGCGAACTTGCGGTGCTGCAAGCGCCGATGTTCGATGGTCTGTCGCTTGATCCTTTCGCGCAGTTTGATGATTGCCGGAGCCCTGCCGAAGTAGGCGTCGGCAGGCGTCACATTGGCCAGGCTCTCGTGGTATCGCTGGTGATTGTAGTGCTCGACGAAGGCCTCGATGTGGGCTTCGAGGTCGCCGGGCAGGAAGTAGTTTTCCAGCAAAATGCGGTTTTTCAGGGTCTGGTGCCAGCGCTCGATCTTGCCCTGGGTTTGGGGATGACACGGGGCGCCGCGGACATGGCTCATCTTCCGGGCCTCGATGTATTCCGCCAGCTCACCCGCGATGTAGCTGGGGCCATTATCGCTGAGTAGCCGAGGTTTGTGCAGCACCGTGGCGCTGTCGCAACCAGAAGCCGCCAGGGCGAGGTCCAGCGTGTCGGTGACGTCCTCGGCTCGCATGTTGGTGCACAGCTTCCAGGCGATGATGTAGCGCGAGAAGTCGTCGAGCACGGTCGACAGATACATCCAGCCCCACCCGATGATCTTGAAGTAGGTGAAGTCGGTCTGCCACATCTCGTTCGGCCGCGTGGTTTTCGTGTGGAACTGATCGGCAGCCTTGATCACGACATAGGCCGGGCTGGTGATCAGGTCGTGGGCCTTCAACAGGCGGTAAACCGTGGATTCCGACACGAAGTAGCGCTGCCCATCGGTGAAGCGCACGGCCAGTTCCCGGGGGCTCAGCTCAGACTGTTCCAGCGCCAGCTCGATGATCTGGTCGTGGATGCCCGCCGGGATGCGGTTCCACACCCGGCTCGGCGCCGATGGCCGATCTTCCAACGCCTCCGGCCCGCCTTCGAGGTAGCGATCATACCAGCGGTAGAATGTCCGACGAGGGATGCCGAGTTGGTCCAGCGTGCGCTTGGCCGACAGGTGCGACTGCTCGACGGTTCTGATGATCTCGAGCTTCTCGGATGCGGGATATCTCATTCGTCGTTGCCCCCATCCGCGACCATGCTTTTTTTGAGCAGACGGTTTTCCAGTGTCAGATCGGCCACGCATTCCTTCAGGGCCCGGGCTTCGCGGCGCAGGTCCTGGACCTCTCCGGTGGTCGCGGCACGGGCGGTGTCGCCGGCCAGGCGGCGCTTGCCAGCTTCCATGAACTCCTTCGACCAGGTGTAATACAGGCTCTGGGCAATGCCTTCCTTGCGGCATAGCTCGGCGATGCTGTCTTCCCCGCGCAGGCCATCCAGCACGACGCGGATCTTGTCCTCGGCCGAAAAGTGGCGCCGGGTCTGTCGGCGGATGTCCTTCACTACCCGCTCTGCTGGGGCCTTGGCGGGCGATTTTACATTGGAGGATCTGGGCTTCATCTTCGTTCCTTCGTCACTACGACGAAGCCCAGATCCTCCTTAAATCACAACCTCAAATCTGTGCCATTGGTGCTGACGGCGGACAACGCTACTATTCGGACGGGCTCTTTCGGGCGCGCGTC
>VGDE01000389.1 GCA_016869875.1 Alphaproteobacteria bacterium | reverse complement strand
AGAGGGCCACCTGCACGCCCCAGGTGACGGCCGAGGCGCAGGTGATCACGAAAATGACGGCCGCGCCCATGCCGACGGCCGTGGGCAGGTTGCGCGAGACGCCCAGGAACGGACAGATGCCCAGGTAGCGCGTCAGCACGAAGTTATTCACCAGCACGGCGCTGACGATGATCAGGATATAAGCAGTCATCGAAAAACGCACTCCGCGGGCAGCCCTGCGCGTTGTAGAAAAGGGCGAATTTACCTCAGTCGTCCGTCGGAAGGAAAGCGAAAACAGGCTGTTCTAGTAATGGGTCAGTTACGCGGTGGAGCGATGGCGGATAGAGGGCGGACAGGAGCGTGGCTGGCCAACGACACAGTGCAGGGCTGGGGCGAATGGTTGGTCGTGTTGATCAGGAAGTGTCCGGCGGGAATAGGAGCCGATAGATATCAGCCTTCGGGTTGTCGGCCAAGGCATCCAGCGCGGAGGCAAGCGCCTTGACGGGGTCCGCTGTTCGCTTCTTCAAGGTCAACAAGACACTCATGAGGATTTCACGTGTCTGGGCTCCGGCATCGGATTGCGATCCGAAACTGACTTTGCGGGCGATGACCAGAGGGCGCAGTTCCCGTTCGGCGCGATTGTTGTCGGCCGGTATGCGCGGATCAAGCGCCCAACGGAACATCCGATCGCTCTTTTCGCGGAAGATATTCTGAATGTGCTGGATTCCTGGATGCGAGGCAGAAGCGTTGACGATTTTCTCAATGGCGGTCTTGATGTGGGCGGCCTGCTGCTTGAACTGTCGACGGGACAGCGGTTGCTGGCGCAGCCCCATCGCCGCGGACAGTTGAGGAACAAGCGTGTTGACAAAGGCGGCGATTTCTTCGTTATCGGGAAATTCCTTCTGCAAGTCCTCCACGTCTCGGGACAGATGGGCATAGCAGTGCTGCATGTGGCAAGGTGACTTATTGTAGGCGTTGTAGCGATCGACCAGCAACGTGCCCGGCAGCCGGCGCGTGCCCAGAACCTCTTTGACCACCTTGGCGGAGCGGGCGGCACGGAAGCGAAATAGGCTGAGCAACTCGGTGCAAAACAGCCAGGCATAGCCGCCGCGCCCATCGGTGCGCCAACCGGTTTCGTCCGCATGCTTAGTGAAAGCCGCCCGATACTCCTTCGTCAGTTTGGGTATGGCCGGTTGCAGGCGTCGCCCCAGGCCATGCAAGGCGGCTACCAGCGAACTGTAGCCGACCGCCAGTTGCTTCTCCAGTTGCCCCAGGGTCATGCCATGCAGGTAATGCTGCGCCGCGAGGATGCTGAGCAGTCGATTGCTGAATAGGCTTTTGGGCAGGATGCCCGGCGCCTTGGCCCGGAAGATACGCCGACATTTCGGGCATCGCTTCACATCCAGAAGCAGCAGTTGCCTCTGACTGCGCATGGGCTGAGCATCCAACACGGTGCGTCGCGCCACGCCGCGGCTCACCAGCGTCGTTCCACAGTCAGGACAGGTGCAGGGCAGGTGAATAGGGATACGGCGTTCAGCCTGTTCGTCGCTGTAGGTTTGCCGACCGTGGCCTTTGTGTCCCGGCTTGCCGCCCCCTTTGCGCGACTGGTTCGCTTCCGCACTGCCGGCTTTCAGCGGCACCTTCGACGATGGCGTGGAGGACCCGAAGGGTCCTTCCTTCGCCGTGCGTTGCTGATAGCGCAGTTGGCCCTTTACGCGGCGCACTTCCTCTTCCAGCCGGTCGATCTTCTGCTGCTTCTGCAGGCAGCCTTTGCAGACCGTCCAGTCGGAACGGTTCCGTGCTACGTATTTCGTGGCCGTTCTCCTATCTGGGGCTTCGC
>VGDE01000388.1 GCA_016869875.1 Alphaproteobacteria bacterium | reverse complement strand
CGAGGGCTGCAGCGCCACGGCAAGCCCATGCGTCAAACCGTCCAGCGTTGTCATCGCGTCACCCTGGGCCAGACCGGCAAGGACATGCTCAGCCCCCGGACGAAAACCAGCCAAACGAGCGCAGTGACCGCCAGCGTCAGCACCAGTCGCCAGCCAATGCCAGGGCGTGGCGCGACCGTAGTAGCGATCAGCACCGTCGCGACCGTTGTCAGCAGAATGCCGAGCCTCTCCAGCAGCAGGCCGAAAGCCAGCAGCGCGGCCACCACGGCGACGGTCTCTGGCCAAGCGATGGGTCGCGGCTGGCCTGGGCGCCGTATCGCCGGGATCGCGATCAGTGCGCCGAGGCCGGCCAGCAGCACGCCAAGCGTCACCGGAAAGAAGCCCGGCCCAATCCGGCGGAGGCTGCCGATATCGTAGCTGGACCAGGCATAGCCGGCAACTGCCATCCCGGTCAGCGCCAGAAGGCTGCCCCAGCCCAAGTCATGCAGGTCGCGGCGCATTGTCTTGTCGTGTCACTCCGCCGCCTGAACTGTGTCGATCACCCCGCCCCAGAGGGCCGTGTCAGCCTCGATCCGCTGCGCCAGATCCTCGGGCGTGCTCGGTTGTGCCTGCCAGCCCATGGCCAGCAGCCGCTCGCGCACGCCGTCATCGCCAAGGATCTGGTTCAGTTCGGTGTTCAGCCGCTCGAGGACGGCAGGATCGGTATCGGCGGGTGCAATGAAGGCGTTCCACAGCTCGGCGCGGAAATCATTGGGCAGACCTGCCGCGCCCGCCATCACCGGCACGTCCGGCACCTGCGCAAAAGGCTCGGCCGAGGTCACGCCCAGCATCTTCATCGAGCCGGCCTCGACCTGAGGCAGTGCCGCCGAAGGCGCCATGAAGGCGCTGTCGATCTCGCCACCAAGGATCGAGGTCGTGACCTCGGCGTAGCTCTGGAACGGGATGTGGAACAGCTGGACCTCGGCGGCATCGGCGAACAGCTCGGCCGTCAGATGCGCGCCCGAACCCTCGCCGACTGAGCCGTAGCTGATCGCCTCGGGCTCGGCGCGGGCAACTTCGAGGAAGGATACCAGATCGTCGGCCGGGAAATCGGCTCCCACGGCCAGCACAAGCGGGCTGGTCGCGATCAGCCCAACCGGCGCGATGTCGCTCACCGGATCATAGCCCAGGTCCGGGATCAGCCGCTGCGCCGTGGTGAGCGGACCGTTGATGTTGATCCCAAAGCTGTCGCCGCCGCGCGCCAGCATCTGCTGGACTGCGATCACGCCGCCGGCGCCGGGGCGGTTCTCGACCACAACCGGCTGGCCGAGCGCTTCGGCCAAGGGCTCGGCGACGATCCGCGCGATGGTGTCAGGGGACGATCCTGCGGGAAAGCCGACGAAGATATGCACCGGGCCCGTGGGCCAATCCTGCGCCATCGCAGCCGAGGACAGGGCGCATCCAGCAACGAAAGCAGCGACGGCCGCCCTGCGGCGTGTCTGGCGATAGATCATATGAGGCTCCTCCGAAGAATAATGCTCCGTTTGTTGCCCTTGCTGGCGAGGGCGTCAATGGGCAGCGGGCAGGCCGGTACGATGCTTTGAGGTGCTTCGGGCCTACCATCGACCTAATGTCAGGAGCCATTGCTCATCCGCTTGCGGCATGCTTCAGGCTCCGCAAGGAAACTGACGGATAGCAATCCTTTCCGGCTGACCGAGGCGCAGGTGGCGCGGCCTCAGCCTTTCTTCCCGAAGAGCCATGGCAAGCCGCGCGTCGATGACCGGCGGGTGTTGAGCGGCATCGCTTTCATCAATCGCACTGGCTTGCGCTGGCGCGATGC
>VGDE01000387.1 GCA_016869875.1 Alphaproteobacteria bacterium | reverse complement strand
CGACAACGGGACGGAGCTGACGTCGAACGCGATCCTGAAATGGTGCGCCGAGCACAAGATCGAATGGCACGACGTCGCGCCTGGCAAGCCGATGCAGAACGTGTCGCAGGCTTTCTCGAACCGATGGCGTTCGCCTGCTCCATGTCGAAAGCTTCAACGGCCGGATGCGGGACGAGTTTCTGAACGAGACGCTGTTTCGTGATCTCGCACATGCCCGCGATCTGACCGAAGCCTGGGTCACCGACCACAACACCGTCCGGCCGCACTCGGCCCTCGGCTACCAGACCCCCGCGGGCCTTGCCCGGCATTTGACCACCGCAATCGCCCGACCCGCTGCACGCAAGGAAAGTTCCGCGCGCCGGGCAATTGCTCAAGCCACGCCGAAGGGCGTAAATCAGCTACCGGCTCCGGTCGCGGCTGGATGAAGGTTCAGTGGAAGGTCAGACCGGCAAGCAGCATCATGCCCATCGGCCTCGCAAGGCCAACCGCGCACAATAATCCACTTGCCCATCTGGAGGCAAACCTGTCCGGGTAAAGGTTTACATGAAGGTGGCGCTTTCGCCGCGATCACGACGTTCGCCGAGGGGCCAAAATCGTACCGGCGCCTATCGCAATCCACAGACCGCGGCGATGACCAGACCGCGGGAAGAGCGGATCGCCCGCAGAATCGACTCGTCTCCGTCACGCGGCGTTGCCTCGATATCCACCGCCGCAGCTGCATTGGCCAGGTCTTGACGTGAGCAAAATCACCGTCCCGCGGCAGTCATCACGACCGCACGAACACTTGCCGGAGGATCCGTCAGCGCCACCCTGATCTTGGCCGGAGCTGGCGGTTCAGCGCGTTCATGCCCTTCGGTCGGTTCAGCGTCAGCGTGGGAACCCCATCATAGGCAGTGAACGGGGCCGTTTCAGATTCCATGAACTCCCCGGCTTCCGGGAGGTCATGCGGGAGCAATCTGCAGAGAAAGCATGACCGCGTCAGGCTCAATGGCCACGCATGATCTCGTCCAAGCGCTTCTGTTCCTCTGCGTCCAGCCCCGCAACCTCGGGTGCCGCGACATTGCGAGCACGCAGGAAGCGCCAGGCCAACAGCGCTCCGATCAGCGCCATCAGAGGCCCTGCAAGCCAGAGGATCAGGTTGCTGCCGGTCGGGCGGGGATCGAACAGCACGAACTCTCCATAACGGTCGACGACGTTGTCGAGAACCTCGGCATTGCTGTCGCCCGCCACCAGCCGTTCCCGCACGTAAAGACGCAGGTCGCGGCTGATGGCGGCGTTGGATTCGTCGATATTTTCGCCTTGGCAGACCGGGCAGCGCAACTGCTGCGAGATCTGGCGCGCCCGTGCCTCCAGGCCCGCATCTTCCAGAACCTCGTCAGGCTGGACTGCAAGCGCGGGCAGCGCAGGCGTCATCGTCAGCGCAAGGACCAGCGAAAGAACATGCAAGATCCTTTTCATTCCGCAGGTACCGCATCGGCACGCACCCGGCGGGACGCGCCCGCCGCCACGCGATAGCGCCGGTCGGTCAGGCTGATCAGCCCGCCAAGCGCCATCAGGATCGATCCGCCCCAGATCCAGTTGGCGAAGGGCTTGACATAGGTCCGCACGGCCCACCCGCCGGCTGGCTGCTCGTCGCCCAGGACAAGGTATAGGTCGCGCCAGAACCCATAGTTGATGGCGGCCTCGGTCGTGGGCATGGATTGCACCGGATAGACACGTTTTTCGGGGTGCAGGGTTGCGACAGGGCGGCCGTCACGGCTGGCCTCGATCGTGGCCTGCTGCGCGAAATAGTTCGGCCCGTCCACACGGTCCACCGACCGCAGAACAAGGTCATAGTTGCCGACGCGGAACGGCTCGTCGATCTGCGCGACCCGCACATCCTCGAC
>VGDE01000386.1 GCA_016869875.1 Alphaproteobacteria bacterium | reverse complement strand
GACCAGCGCGCGTTCGACGTTCACCTGCGCAAACAGGTAATCGACGTCCGCATCCGCCCGCTCGCTGCGCCCAACAATGGCGACCTTGCTGGTCAGGGGGTTTCCACCGCCGATCCCGTCGATCTGCAACGGATGCCCTGACCCCATGGCCGAGACCAGCACCGCATCGCGCGCGGCGAGATCGGCGGGCAGGTCACTGGACAGGAAAAATGGACCGCGCGAGGTGCCGCCTCGCATCAGGACACAAGGGATTCTTTGCATGATCTGGACCTTTTGGGGCTGTCTCGGGCCATGGCCCTCAGGATGATCACAGACTTGCCAGGCATCGTCGTATGTGTGAAATGCAATGATTGGAACGATTGTTGTGTGATGCGCATGAATATTGATTTGGAAGATCTGCGAGCGTTTGTGGCGACTGCCGAGATGCAAAGCTTCCGTGCGGCGGCCGACAGCATCCACCTGTCGCAGCCTGCACTGACCCGTCGCATTCAGAAGCTGGAAGCAACCGTTGGTGTGCCGCTTCTGGAACGAACGACCCGTCGCGTATCGCTAACCGCCGTGGGCCGTGATTTTCTGCCTCGTGCCCGCAGGCTGCTGGATGATCTGGAAACCTCGCTGATGTCTGTCCGGGAAATTGCGGAACGGCGATCCGGACTGGTCAGCATCGCCTGCATTCCGACTGCAGCGTATTATTTCCTGCCCGACGTCATCAGCGCCTTCACCGCCGGGTTTCCTGCGATCCGCTTTCGCATTCTGGACGCGGGCGCAAACGAGGTGCTGCAAAGCGTGCTGAACCGTGAAGTGGATTTCGGCATCACGCTGCTCGGTGCGGATGATCCTGACGTGGCCTTCGATCCCTTGATCGAAGAGCCGTTCCTGCTGGCCTGCCGGCGTGATCATCCGCTGGCAGGGCGGGCTGCGGTCACTTGGGAAGAACTGGCTGATCATCGGTTCGTCACCGTCGGGCGTTCCAGCGGAAACCGCCTGATCATGGATCTGGCTCTGGCGAAGGCCAATGTCAGGCCGCGCCCCTTCTTCGAGGTGCAGCACTTGTCAACATCGCTTGGCCTGGTGGAGGCCGGGCTGGGGGTCGCCGCCCTGCCGCGGATGGCACTGCCTGCAGGGCCGCATCACACGATCGCCACGGTGCCTTTGACACTGCCTGACGTCACGCGAACCGTGGGAGTAGTCCGCGTGCCAGGTTCTCGACGATCACCGGCGGCGGAACAGTTCTACGAGATGCTGCTCAGTCGATGGCGGGTGGCGACGTGACCCAGCAGGGGCGAAGGGAATAGTCTGAGCGGAACTGGCGAACGCGCTGAGTTCTTAAGACCGCCTGCCTAGCAGCCTACAGCTGTGCCGCAGCGGGGGAGTAAGATTTACCGTTTGTCGGTATCATTATACCGCGTAATCGGATTTATGTAACAGAAACCAGTGCAGACCGTTAGCCGCGCGGGTTTTTCTTCATTTGATGTCAGGGTGTCGCGTTAGAAGCTTCAGTTCTGTTCAGCTGGCTACTAATCAGGCAGAGCATGATTTTTTCCCGAGGCGCACCGTAGGTTTCGAAGGCCCCAATGGTTGATAGGCAAGCTGCGGCGTCCCTGACGGGCTTTGGGCGGATGCCATGGTTGGCCTGCCATAACCAGCCGACCCCAAATGTGCAGTTATCCACATTTTTCGGGGATGTATCTGGGGATAGGTAATCAACTCCTCTATGGCGCAAAGAGTTAAGTCCTTCATCTATTCAACGCAATGATCATGGGGCGGCTAGCTATCCACCAGTCCATCGGCTGCGCGGTTCGTCGAAATTCAGCTAGCTTTACAGGCATCTGCCCCGCCGAGGCTCCTGTCTTCCTGGCTCACGACATCTTGCCCGTTCCCGTAGCGCCAGTTCGTCCGTT
>VGDE01000385.1 GCA_016869875.1 Alphaproteobacteria bacterium | reverse complement strand
CAGCGGACGGGCGGCCTTGGCGGCAGCAATCTCGTCAAGCTTGTAGGCCTTGATCTTGTCCAGAATATCCATGCTGCCTTTCTAGTCCTGTGGGCACGGCGGGAAAAGGGCCCGCGACCGGAACCTTCAGCCGATCCAGTCGATGGCCGGCTGCCCTTGTGTTGTCAGCCAGTCGTTGATGCGGCTGAACGGACGGCTGCCAAAGAACCCGCGCCGTGCCGACAGTGGCGAGGGGTGGGCTGTCGCGATTACCAGATCCTGCGGGCGTGGCAGGCCCTCCAGCGTCCTCTGCGCCTGCTTGCCCCACAAGATGAAGGCGATAGGACCATGGGCCTGAGCTTCGGCCACCGCCTGGCGGGCAAGGTGATGCCACCCCCAACCCGCATGGGCGCCTGCCTGGCCTGGCGGGACGCTCAGCGAACTGTTCAGCAGCAGGACGCCCTGATCCGCCCAATATGACAGGTCGCCCGTCGCCGGGGCCGCGCCAAGGTCATCGCGCAGTTCGGCAAAGATATTTGCCAAAGACCGCGGCAGCGGCGTCTCCGGCGTGACCGAAAAGGCCAAGCCGTTGGCGTGGCCGGGCGTAGGATAGGGATCCTGACCCAGAATCACGACGCGGGTCCGCTCCGGCGGCGTCCCTTCCATTGCGGCAAAGATCCGGTCTGGACCCGGCAGAAAGGTCGTGTCGTGCAGCCGGTCCCGGATCTGCGGCCATTCCTTGTGAAAGAAGGGCAGGTGGGCCCAGGCCTTGGGCGGGGTCATGTTTCGGGCGCTCCGGTGACGGCCGCCAGTGCCTCAAGTCGTGACTTTGCCGCGCCGCTGTCGATCGACTCGCTGGCCATCCGGACGCCATCGCGCAGGTTGGCGACCCTGTCCGCCACAAGAAGGGCCGCGGCCGCGTTCAGCAGCACCGCATCGCGATAGGCGCCTAGCTCGCCCTCCAGCAGCGCGCGAAACGCCGCCGCGTTCTGCGCCGGCTCTCCTCCGACAATGGCCTCGAACGGGTGGCGGGACAGGCCCGCATCCTCGGGCGTGATGGTGAATTCGGAGATCCGTCCGTTCTTCAGCGCGGCGACATGACTTTCGGCGGCGATGGACAGCTCGTCGGTGCCGTCGCCGCCATGGACCAGCCAGGCGGCTTCACTGCCGAGGTCGCGCAGGACCTCGGCCATCGGGCGGATCCACTGGGCCGAGAACGCCCCGGTCAGCTGGCGACGCACCGAGGCGGGGTTTGTCAGCGGCCCGAGCAGGTTGAAGACCGTGCGCGTGCCAAGTTCGGCCCGTGGCGGGCCGACGTGACGCATGGCAGGGTGGTGCATGGGCGCCATCATGAAGCAGATGCCGGCATGGTCCAGCCCCGCCTGCGCCATGGCCGGGCCGCCCATGACATTGATCCCCATCTGCGTCAGAGCGTCGGCCGCGCCGGATTTCGACGACAGATTTCGGTTCCCGTGCTTGGCGACAGGCACCCCTGCGCCCGCCACGACAAAGGCCGTTGCGGTCGAGATGTTCAGCGTGCCCTTGCCGTCGCCCCCGGTACCAACGATGTCCATCGCGCCGGCCGGCGCCGTGACGCGGTTCATCCGGGCCCGCATGGCCCGGGCGGCGGCGGCGATTTCGTCAACCGTTTCGCCGCGCACCCGCAGGGCCATCAGCAGGCCTCCGATCTGCGCGGGCGTTGCCGCTCCGTCGAACAGCGCCGAAAAGGCAGCCTCGGCCTCGGCGCTGGTCAGGGGGCGGGTGGCGGCAAGGCCGATCAGCGGGCGGATGTCGGTCATGCGGCGTCCTTGTGGCGCGGGCAGCGGGCCAGAAAGCTGCGGATCATCTCGTGTCCGTGTTCGGAGGCGATGGATTCGGGATGGAACTGGACGCCTTCGATCGGCAGATCCTCGTGGATCAGGCCCATGATGGTGCCGT
>VGDE01000384.1 GCA_016869875.1 Alphaproteobacteria bacterium | reverse complement strand
GAGGTTTCCTTTCAGCCCGAAGATGTCGGACGTGCCGCCCATCCGCAGGTCGATGCGCTGGTCCGCGCCGTCATGCGACAGGTCCAGCCTGTCGTGGCCCCCAACGTCATGCAGCGTGATGGCGATCTGGCGGGCCTGCTGGACCGAAGGCACGGGTGCGCCCGCCTGCGCGGTAAAGATGCGCCCCAGCCAGCTGTCTCCCAGGTTGTGGTTCAGGCCATAGATCGTGTTCCCCGCCGTCAGGCTGCTGGCGTCGGGTGGGCCGTAAAGCTGCTGGATGGCCGCCACATCGGCCGGCATCGGGGTCCCTGCATAGGCCCGGCTGGCCGCGACATGCGGATTGTCCGTCTGCGGGAAATAGGACATGACGGAGGCCTGCCAGCTGTCGTTGTCAAAGCGGGCCTGGCTGTTGAAATCGGCCGTGCGGTTGTAGTTGCCCAGATGTCCCAGACCCAGGGCATGGCCGATCTCGTGCAGGTAGACCTGAAAGCCATAGGTGCCGATGCGGCTGCCCTCGGTGTCCATCCAGCTGCGGGCGATGTTGACATCGGACGACCAGATGGCGCCGCCCACGACCGTCGAACTGGCGCTGGCGCCGGGACCCGTCTGGCGGAAGGTGATCTCGGCCCTGTCGAACGTTTCCTGAAAGTGCAGGTCCGCCACCGACGACCAGGCCTGCAGCGCATCCCGGGCCAGTACCCGCCCCTCGTGGGACAGGCCCGACAGGTTCACGGTGATGACGTTGTCACGGCTCGTGTCAAAGGCACGCTGCGTCTGTTCGCTATCCTGCCAGTAGCCCCGTGTCAGATAATCCGCCATGACCGCGACCGGCGCCGGATCGGCCGTCGGGAGCTGCCGGGCAGACAGGACATAACGCCCCTGCCCCGCCAGCTCATAGCTGGTCGCATTCAGAAAATAGGTGCCCGTCTGCGCCGCCTGAAAGACCAGCCGGCTGTCCAACTGCCCGCCGGCATCGTCATTGGCCGCAAGGTGTCGTCCTTGGCCGTCCTTCAGCTCCAGGTAGGGATCGTGCAGGGTGATGCCGGTCAGGCGGAAGTCATAGGTCCGGCCCGCCTCCAGGCGAATGGCAACCCAATCCTGGTCCTTGGACCCCGTGAGGCTGCCTGCAAAATCTCCGCCGACGGTCATTCGATAGGCGGTGCCGGTTCCTGCAGCTGCATCCTGGGCTTCGGTGACGCGCGCCGGCGGCAGGGCGGCCGCTCCTGCCCCAGGGCCGGTCAAGGCGCAGCTCTTGTCGTAAGGGCGCAGGGCGGCGCAGATGCTGCACATCGGGGTTACTCCTTCCGGCCGGAACGGGCCACCTGCAGCAGGTCCTGTGCAAGCCGATCATAATCGGCGGGCTCCAGGTTCCGGTCCATCACGCTGAGGTCAAGCTGCACCGTAGCGGCGGCCGGATTGTCCCCCAAGGGATGCAGCGTCGCGGACAGAAACGCACGTCCCGCCTGACGCAGATGCAGGCGAAAACTGTCCGGTTCAGCCTGTGCCCTAACGGCATGGCACAAGGCTGCAAGTTGCTCTGGATGCACGCCGGGAGCGCTGTCGCAGATGACCCCGACGCGCTCGGAAGCGCGGGAACCCTCACCCGCAGCAAGCGTGCCGGCAGCCGCCGCCCACACTCCTGCGGCCATAGCCAGACTCTCTCGCCTGCCAAACTGCACCACTGCCGTTCCACGCCTTGACTGGTTATCTGGGACGCCACGGACGCCATTCGGATCGGGCGTCATCCTTTCGCACATGCACCCCGGGTGCAAGGTGCTGCGGGAACATCTGGTCAACGGCCGGTAAATTCTTGGACAGGAATCCCGTCCGGTCCCGTCAGATGTCAGCGGTCAGCGGTCAGCGGTCAGCTTTCAGGCGTCAGAGGCATTGTTGCGGAACTCCAGCCTGGCGCGGGATTCACGCGGTCAATCTGGCAGGGTAAGCGGCCTGCCATGAGCAGACCTGAGGCTG
>VGDE01000383.1 GCA_016869875.1 Alphaproteobacteria bacterium | reverse complement strand
AGCACCTCCAGCGCGGCGGGAACCGACTGGTTGATGATCTTGAAATAGCCGCCGCCCGCCAGCTTCTTGAACTTGACCAGCGCGAAGTCCGGCTCGATCCCGGTCGTGTCACAGTCCATGACGAGGCCGATCGTGCCCGTGGGCGCGATCACCGTGGTCTGCGCGTTGCGGAAGCCATGCGCCTCGCCCAAGGCGAGCGCCCGGTCCCAGGCCGCGCGGGCCAGCGCCACCAGGCTGCCATCCGTGCAGTTGGCGGCGTCCAGCACGACCGGGGCCACGTTCACGCCCTCATAGGTGCCCCCGCCATGCGCGGCAGAACGGTGGTTGCGGATCACGCGCAGCATGTGCTCGCGGTTCTTCGCGTAACTCGGAAAGGCGCCCAACTCGCCCGCCATTTCGGCGCTGGTCGCGTAGGCGACACCCGTCATGATCGCGGTCAGGGCACCGCACAGCGCGCGCCCCTCGTCGCCGTCATAACCGAGGCCCATGTTCATCAGGAGGCCGCCGATATTGGCATAGCCCAGCCCCAACGTACGGAAGTCGTAAGAGCGCTGCGCGATTTCCCTTGACGGGAACTGCGCCATCAGCACGCTGATCTCCAGCGTGACGGTCCAGAGGCGCGTGGCATGGACATAGGCGTCCGCGTCGAAGCGGCCGTCCTGCCAGAAGGTCAGCAGGTTCATCGAGGCCAGGTTGCAGGCCGTGTCGTCCAGGAACATGTATTCGCTGCAGGGATTGCTGCCGCGGATCGGCCCGTCCTCGGGGCAGGTGTGCCAGGCGTTGACCGTGTCGTGAAACTGGATGCCGGGATCGGCGCAGGCCCATGCGGCGTGACCGATCTGGTCCCACAGCTCGCGCGCCGAAACGGTCTTGGAGACCTTGCCGTCGGTGCGGCGCACCAGTTCCCACGGCTGGTCCTCGCGCACGGCGCGCAGGAAGGCGTCCGTCACGCGGACCGAGTTGTTCGAGTTCTGGCCCGAGACGCTGACATAGGCTTCGCTGTCCCAGTCGGTGTCATAGGTCGGGAACTCGATGCTGTCGAAGCCCTGCCGCGCATATTGGAGGACGCGGTTCACATAGGTTTCCGGGATCATCGCGCGCTTGGCGATGCGGATCGCGGCCTTCAGCGCGTCATTGGTGGCGGGATCGGTGGCGTCAGTGATGGTTCCGTCCCAGCTGCGGATCGCGGCAAAGATGTCGTTCAGCTTCTGCTCGTGCATCTTCGAGCCGGCGACAAGCGAGGCGACCTTCTGCTCCTCGATGACCTTCCAGTTGATGAAGGCCTCGATGTCGGGGTGATCCATGTCGCAGATCACCATCTTGGCCGCGCGCCGCGTGGTGCCGCCCGACTTGATGGCGCCGGCCGCACGGTCGCCGATCTTCAGGAATCCCATCAGGCCACTGGACTTGCCGCCCCCCGATAGCCGCTCGCCCTCGCCGCGCAGGCTGGAAAAGTTGGTGCCCGTGCCGCTGCCGTACTTGAACAGGCGCGCCTCGCGGACCCACAGGTCCATGATGCCACCCTCGTTCACCAGATCGTCGCTGACCGACTGGATGAAGCAGGCATGAGGCTGCGGATGCTCGTAGGCGCTGTCCGAACGGACCAGCTTGCCGGTCTTGTAATCGACGTAAAAATGCCCCTGCCCCGGGCCGTCGATGCCGTAGGCCCAGTGCAGGCCGGTGTTGAACCATTGCGGGCTGTTCGGCGCGGCCATCTGGCGAGCCAGCATGAAGCGCATCTCGTCGTTATAGGCGCGGGCGTCGGCTTCGGTGGTGAAATAGCCGCCCTTCCAGCCCCAATAGGTCCAGGCGCCCGCAAGCCGGTCAAAGACCTGCGCGGCGCTGGTCTCTCCGCCAGAACGCTGATCCTCGGGCAGATCGGCCAGTGCGGCCTCGTCGGGGACGCTGCGCCACAGGAACTCGGGCACATCCTTCTCACGCACGCGCCGCAGGCGGGCCGGAACACCTGCCTTGCGGA
>VGDE01000382.1 GCA_016869875.1 Alphaproteobacteria bacterium | reverse complement strand
AACGGATTGAGGGGGCGTTGTCCGCCGACCGCACGGTCGCTGCGGAACGTGGCAGCATGATCCTGCGCGCCGACGGCTTTTTCGACGGCATGACCTTTGATCCCGCCGCAGTTGGCTAGCCGACCGGGGCCTCCGTCCTGCCCGCCGCCGCGGTGCGAAGCAGGTTTTTCAGGTCGGGCTTGCACGACCCGCAATTCGTTCCGGCGCCAAGCGCGCGGCCGATGGCCTCGACCGTCATCAGCTTTTGCGTTTCGATGCCGTGCAGGATCGTGTTCATGCCGATGCTGAAGCAGGCGCAGACCAAGGCCCCCGCATCAGGCTGGTCGGCCCCCGGACGCCCCGCCAGGATGTCGCCGCCACATCCGGCGTTCAGCGAGGCGATCAGGTGGCTGCGCGACAGCATGACGGGATGGGGCGCGACAAACAGCGCGGCCTGAAGCCGGCCATCCGCGATGAAGGCCAGGCGCCGGATGCCCTTCCGGGGGTCGTGGACCGCCAGCGGCTCGCCTGTCATGCCAAGCATGGTGCGGGCTGTCTGGGTCCAGTCCTGGGGCTGGTCGGTCCCAGCCAGTTCCGCCTGGTGGCCCATCGGCAGGACCGCACGCGCCCAATAATCGCAGGCGGGCTGGATGGGACGGGTAGACACTGCAAAGCCATACCATTCTGCCTTGAACGGCCTGATCGCCACATTGGCAGATTTCGATGCCGGCTGGCCCGAGACGGGGTCAACCACCCCCGGCACCAAGGCGTCGATGCGTGCGCGGGACGCCGTCTCGTTCGTCCAGTGGATCGGCGCGAAGGGGTGGCCAGGCGCCACGCGGTCCGTCACCAGAACCCGAAGGATGGCGCCTCCATTGGGGCTTGCCACCTGAGCCAGGTCCGCGTGCCGCAGGGCAAGCCGGGCGGCGTCCGCCGGGTGCAGTTCCAGGAACGGCTCGGCCAGGTGGCGGGACAGGCGCGGCGACAGGCCGGTCCGGGTCATCGTATGCCAATGGTCGCGGACACGGCCGGTGTTCAACAGGAACGGCCAGGCCTCGGGCGTGGGATGCGGAAGGCGAGGCGTCACGGGCACCATCCGCGCCCGACCCGAGACCGTGTGGAAGCGGCCGTCGCCGAAGAAGCGTCCGCCCTTGCGGCGGGGGGATTGCGGCCAGAGGAACGGCTGCAAGCTGTCGTATTGCGGCTCGGTGATGCCGGCATGGTCGGATATGTCGAAGTCGCCGCCAAGTGCGCCCGCCACGCCCGACAGCGCCGCATGTTCGGCAAAGACCTGCCCCGGGCTGTCCCAGGCAAAGGCATCGGCCCAGCCCATGCGGGCGGCAACATCGGCGATGATGCGCCAGTCATCGCGCGCCTGTCCGGGCGCGGCAAGGCTGCGCCGCTGGCGGCTGATGCGGCGTTCGGAATTGGTGACGGTGCCGTCCTTTTCGCCCCATCCCGTGGCCGGCAGCAGCACATGGGCCAGGCGCGTCGTGTCCGTCCGCGCCATCATGTCGGACACGACCACGAAATCGCAACCGGCGATGGCACGGGCGACGTGGTCGGCCTCGGGCATGGACACGGCAGGATTGGTGCAGATGATCCACAGGGCCTTGATACGGCCGTCCTCGACCGCGCGGAACATGTCGACGGCCTTGAGGCCGGGCTTGGCGGCCATGCGGGGCGCCTGCCAGAAATTCCGCACCGCATCGCGATGCACGGGGTTCTCGATCTCCAGGTGGCAGGCCAGCATGTTGGACAAGCCGCCGACCTCTCGACCGCCCATGGCGTTGGGCTGGCCGGTGACGCTGAAGGGGCCGGTGCCGGGGCGCCCGATCCGGCCGGTCGCCAGGTGGCAGTTCAGAATGGCATTGACCTTGTCGGTGCCGCTGTCCGACTGGTTGATGCCCTGGGAATAGACGGTCACGACACGCCCGCTGCCGCACCACAGGTCCAGGAACTGCTGCAGCGCGCTGTGCGGCAGGCCGGTCGCCTGCGGCAGC
>VGDE01000381.1 GCA_016869875.1 Alphaproteobacteria bacterium | reverse complement strand
GACGCCCTTCTGCTTGACAAACAGAAGGGCGTCCAAGGATGTTTCAGAGGAGCAGGCGTGCTGAGGATCTGGCGCATGGTCGGGCGGACAGAAGGATCGCCGCCAAGTTATTCGGCAGGCGCGGCGCTGTTCCGACATGATCTGATTCAGGCATGGTTGCTGGCGTGCCTGATCCGGCACGACTTTACTTTCAGCTCATGATCAGGTTGCGAACACCACTCCGCACCTTCGCCGCAACAGGGATGGAACGGCCGCTTCAGCCTTGGAACCAAAGCGGCTCCCGGCTGTCTTGGGATGACGGCCCATCAGGTTCTCGCCGCGCCAAACAGCTTTGCGTATAACATGTCTGCTGAAAGGGGCTGGTGCAGAAGGATCGGACAGCCTTGTCAGATAAGACAGTTCATGATCTTCGCAACCCCATGCTCTGGAACATCCGCAAAGACTGCCAGCACAGCGTGAGGTGCCTGATCCATTGCCGCGATGTGCGGAGGTCTTCGCCATGGATCTTTGCTCAGACGCCATCAAGGCTGTCGACATGACTCACGCAACGCGGGAGCTGGTGATCCGGATTGCCAGGACCCGACAAACTGAAGACCCTTCCACCCGTGGGTTCTATCGTGCCCATAAAGGCTGGCCCTGTACCTGCGGCTGCACGGTCCTTTTCCACGTCAGATGTTTCTCAGCCATCAGGTTGTGGGCACTCCGCGACGGCAAGAGAATCTGGTCGTTGGATGCCCTCTGTACGCTGCTAGCAGTCCGGTGTCATGCGCGGGATATACGCGAACACATCGGGAAAGCGGGCGAAAACTCGGCCATGGACACGGAGCAGCAGATCGCATGGACCAATCCTCCCGCGCCTTTCGGTCATCCATGCGTCGGCAGGATGAAGGCATAAGCGACGGATCAACGGCCGTGGCCAAGTTGTGTAGACATTTGCAGCGTCCCAGGACGCAGCAGGATACCGATCATCCGTGAAGGTCCAGCGCAACGGCAACTACACGGACGGCAGCTCTCTGCCATCCGTCTTCATCATCCTGCAGAGGCTTTACGCCGCCAAAGGCAGCCGCAGGTCAGAGGCGGCTTCGGCTGCCAGTTCGAAACTGTGCAACCGCGCGCGGTGGTCGTGGATCTGCCCGGTCAGGATCACCTCATCCGGCCGGTAGGTGCTGACCATCTGCGCCAGCTGCTCCCGGACTTCGGCCACGGTTCCGACGGCGCTGATGCGCAGGGCGCGGTCCACGCCCTGGCGCACCGATACACCGATTTCATCATCAATGTCGTGGACCGGGCGGGGCAGCTTGCCAGGCATTCCCGTCCGCAATCGTGCAAAGGCCAGCTGCATCGACGTGCGCAGATAGGCAGCTTCGGCCGCGTCGTCGGCGGCAAAGACGTTCACCGCCAGCATCGCCCGGGGCCGCTCTCCCCAAGGGGAGGGCCGGAAGTTGCTGCGATACAGCGTCATCGCCCGTTCAAGCTCGTCCGGAGCAAAGTGGCTGGCAAAGGCATAAGGCAGGCCCAGATGCGCCGCCAGCTGGGCACCAAAAAGGCTGCTGCCCAGAATCCACACGGGAACATTCGTCCCCTCGCCGGGCAATGCCCGCACAGCCGCGCCCGGACGTTCGGGGCCGAGATAGTCGAGCAGTTCGACCACATCCTGGGGAAAGCTGTCCGCCATTGGATTGCGGCGCAGCGCACGGATCACCGCGCCATCGCCGCCGGGCGCCCGGCCCAGGCCCAGGTCGATGCGATCGGGAAAGGCGGTGGCCAAGGTGCCGAATGCCTCGGCAATGGTCAAAGGGGCATGGTTGGGCAGCATGATGCCGCCCGCACCGACGCGGATGGTCTTCGTGGCCTGCGCGATCAGACCGATCAGGACAGCCGTGGCGGCGCTGGCGATGCCCGGCATGTTGTGATGCTCGGCCAACCAGAAGCGTCGGTAACCCCAGCTTTCGGCATGCTGTGCCAGGTCGATGGTGTTGCGGATGGCGT
>VGDE01000380.1 GCA_016869875.1 Alphaproteobacteria bacterium | reverse complement strand
ATCCAGGTGTATGATCCCGAATATTATGTCCAGTTCAGCGTTCCCGAGGCGCCACAGGTGAGCGGGCCGGTCGAGTGCGAAATCCGGCAGCGCCCGGGTGATCCTTATGCCGCCGCCGACGCCTATGCGGGCGCGGTCGCCGACGCCCTGAAGGATGACAGCAGCGGCTTGTCCGAGGAAATGCTGATCGTCGACATCGGCTCGGTCGGTGCCGACGAGATGCGCATCCAGTGCGAACCTGCCTCGTGAACGGGCGTCTGGCGCGGGTTTTGGCCCTGATCGGCCTTGGGGTCGGCCTCGTGGTGGCGGCGCTTTATCTGAGCGGCGGGATGCGGGGGATCGAACAGTGGGCTGCCCTCCAGCAGCGCCAGGCCCAGAACCTGATGGCGGGGGCCCTGCGGGCGCTGCGGGCGGGGGAACCGGGGGCGGTGCTGGCGCTGATGTCGGTCTGCTTCGGCTATGGGGTCTTTCATGCGATCGGGCCGGGCCATGGCAAGATGGTGATCGGCAGCTATGGCTTTGGCACACAGGTGCCGCTGGCGCGGCTTGCCGGGTTGTCGGTCGCGGCATCGCTGGCGCAGGCGGGGACGGCGGTGGCGCTTGTCTGGGGCGGCATCACGTTTCTGGACCTCGGCCGCGAGGCGCTGACCAGCCTCAGCGAGGAGCGGATGGGCGATCTGGGTACGGTCCTGGTCATGCTGGTCGGGTTCTGGCTGTGCCTGCGCGGCCTGCGCATGCTGAGGGCCGAGGCCCAAAGGGCCGACCCCGCTCCGCATCACCATCACCACAAGGGTTGCGGCTGTGGCCATGCCCATGGCCCCACCGTCGAACAGGTGGCGCAGACGCGGTCGTGGCGGGATGCGGTGCTGGTCGTGGCCAGCATCGCCGCACGCCCCTGCACCGGCGCCCTGTTCCTGCTGATCCTGACCTGGCGCATGGGCATCTTTGGCACGGGCATCCTGGGGACCGCGGCGATGGGTCTTGGCACCGCCGTCGTCACGCTGGCGGTTGCGGGCCTGTCCGTCTGGGCACGCCAGGGCAGCTTTGCATTGTTGCCCGCCTCGGGTCCCTGGGCGCGGGCCGCCCGCTGGCTTCCGGGGACGATGCAACTGGGGGCGGGGGCGCTGATCGCCGCGATTTCGCTGGCCGTGCTGCTCTAGCGGCTGCGGCGGGTCGCCGCAGGGGCCGCACAACTGGTTTGACACAGGTCAAGGACGTCCGGCACGGGCGGGTCTAGACCCGGCGGGCGCAACAGGAGCCTGCCTGCCATGACCACCCATCCGCTGGAACCGCCCAGCCTTTACGCCGCCCGAGAGCCGATTTTCCCCAAGCGGGTCAGCGGTCGCTTTCGCAGCCTGAAATGGGCGGTCATGGCAGGCACGCTGGCCATCTATTACATCACGCCCTGGTTGAGGTGGGACCGCGGGCCATCGATGCCCGACCAGGCGGTACTGGTCGATCTGGCAAACCGCCGCTTCTTCTTTTTCTGGATCGAGATCTGGCCGCACGAGTTCTATATCGTGGCGGGTCTTCTGGTCATGGCGGGTCTGGGGCTGTTCCTGTTCACCTCGGCGCTTGGGCGGGTCTGGTGCGGCTATGCCTGCCCGCAGACGGTGTGGACCGATCTCTTCATCCTGGTGGAACGCTGGATCGAAGGGGACCGCAACAACCGTATCCGCCTGCACCGGCAGGGCTGGGACGTGACAAAGGCCCGGCTGCGGCTGGCCAAGTGGACGGCGTGGCTGCTGATCGCGCTGCTGACCGGCGGGGCCTGGGTGTTCTATTTCACCGATGCGCCGACGCTGGCGCGCGACCTGGTGACGCTGCAGGCCCATCCGGCGGCCTGGATGACCATCGCCATTCTGACCGGGACGACCTTTCTGTTCGGCGGCTTTGCCCGCGAACAGATCTGCATCTATGCCTGCCCCTGGCCACGCATCCAGGCCGCGATGATGGACGAGGACACGCTGACCGTGGCCTATCGCGACTGGCGGGGTGAG
>VGDE01000379.1 GCA_016869875.1 Alphaproteobacteria bacterium | reverse complement strand
ACGGGTTGTCGCCCCCCTGGTCGCGGAAGAACAACCGGATCGGCGTGCCCGGCATGTCGAAATCCGTGCGCAGCCCGTTGATCAGGTAACGCTGATAGCTGTCGGGAATCTTGTCGGTATGGGTCGCCTTGACGATGAACGCCGGCGGCCGGGTCTTGACCTGCGTCATGTAGCGCAGGCGGATCCGGCGCCCGCCCGGGGCGGGGGGCGGATGGCTTTCCGTCATCGCGCCCAGCCACTGGTTCAGCCGCGCCGTGGACACGCGGCGGTTCCAGACCTCATGGGCCTTCAGGATCGCGTTGTGCAGGCGATCCAGGCCCTTGCCGGTCTTGGCCGAAACGGTCACCAAGGGCGCGCCCCGCAATTGCGGCAGCAGCTTTTCAAAGCTGGCGCGCATTTCGTTCAGCTTGTGGGACTTGTCGTCCTCCGTATCCCATTTGTTGACGGCGACAACGACGGCGCGACCTTCGGTTTCCGCGAAATCGGCGATGCGCAGGTCCTGCGTTTCGAACGGGATCTCGACATCCAGCAGGACCACGACGACCTCGGCAAAGCGCACGGCCCGCAGACCGTCGGCAACCGACAGCTTTTCCAGTTTCTCGACAACCTTGGCACGCTTGCGCATGCCTGCAGTGTCAAAGATGCGCATGGGCGTGCCCATGAACTCGGTGGTGACGCTGATCGAATCGCGCGTGATCCCGGCTTCGGGTCCGGTCAGCAGGCGATCCTGACCGATGATCTTGTTGATCAAGGTGGACTTGCCCGCATTCGGCCGGCCGATGACGGCCAGTTGCAACGGACGCGCCTCGGAGGGGCGCCAGTCTTCCTCGCCTTCGCCCGATTCGGCATCCTCGTCCGAGACATCCACGTCGACCGCAGCCTCAATGGGCGCGGGACGTTCGGCCTCGATCGCATCCGACAGCGGCACCAGCAGGCGATACAGATCGTCCATCCCCTCGCCATGCTCGGCCGAGATGCGGATGGGTTCGCCAAGGCCCAGGGCATAGGCTTCCATCGCGCCAGCCTCGCCTGCACGACCTTCGGCCTTGTTGGCGGCGACAATGACATGCTTGGCACGGCGGCGCAGGATCTCGGCAAAATACTCGTCGGCGGCCGTGACGCCCGCCCGGGCATCGACGACAAACAGGCAGATGTCGGATTCGTCCACCGCCCGCTCGGTCAGGCGGCGCATGCGGCCCTGCAGGCTGTCATCCTCGGCCATTTCAAGACCGGCACTGTCAATCACGACAAAGCGCAGGTCGCCCAGGCGCGCGGCGCCTTCGCGCAGGTCGCGCGTGACGCCGGGCTGGTCATCGACCAGCGCCAGCTTCTTGCCGACCAGACGGTTGAACAGGGTGGACTTGCCGACATTGGGCCGTCCGACGATGGCGAGTGTAAAGGTCATCTGAACGCATGCAACTGGCCGTTGCGCGCAACGACGTAAAGGGTTTGACCGGCAACCACCGGGGCCGAGGCTGCCCCACCGGGGATCTGCACCTGGCCGACCAGCGCGCCGGAGGCGGGATCGAAGCTGCGCAACATGCCATCGCTTGACGCAACATGCAACCGCCCTCCGGCAAGCACCGGGCCGTAATGGGCGTGGATGCCGCTTTGGCGGCGTACGCGCTCGGTCGTGTAATAGGGCATGGACTGGCGCCAGATCACGCCGCCCGTGGCAGCATCCAAGCGCACCAGCTCCGCCTGGTCGTTGACGGCAAAGACCGAGCCGCCGGCCACGACCACCGGCCCGTTCGCCCCGTCGCGCGAGGCCCAGTCCCGCAGCCCCGTGGCCAGTTCCACCGCATCGATCCGTCCCGACGAGGTTCCGGCATATACCCGCCCGCCCGCGATGACCGGATCGCCGGTCATGTCGCGGATGACGGCGATGCTGCGCCCCTGCCGCGTGCCGGCAACCTGGCTGGTCCAGTTCGTCAGGCCCGTGTCGCGGTCTACCGCCATCATCTGCCCGGACGAAAAGGGAAAAACAACCGTATTCCCCTGCACCGCCGGGACCGAGACGCCCAGCACGCCCGAACCCGATGG
>VGDE01000378.1 GCA_016869875.1 Alphaproteobacteria bacterium | reverse complement strand
GCCCGCGAATTCGTTGGGATCACGATGGCGCCATCTACAGAGATATATTCGGCCATCGCGGTATGATCGACGGACACTGGCACGACGCCACGCCCCATTGCCTCGAGGAGGGGAAGGTTCTGGCTCTCAGCAGAGGATGTGCATAGGTAGTGGTCCGCAACGTCGTACAGGCTGTTCATTTCGTCGCGGGTCAGGGCGTCATTCGTCAGCCAGACGCGGTCACTGACGCAAGGAGAAACCAGATTCGCAGCATTGATAAGCTGATGCCTCATCACTGAGACGTTGGCAGACTCATGCACACGGTCCGGCGTCGTGACCTTTAGAAGCAGGATGGCATCCTGCCGACTTTCCGAAAAGGCAACGAATCCTCGCAGCATCGGCTCGATCTGCTTACGGATGTCACAAGCGTTGAATACGGAGACGAAGATGGTCGGGCGAGCATCCTCCCGAAACAGCAGCGATGGCACAGTCTCTCGTCGCGACCTCGCCGCACTGTCGAGTGTCGATTGAATGCGCGGCACGATTGCCAAAGGCTCCCAGTTTATGCGGGTCAGCTTACGAGCAGCGCGCTCGACGGTCGCCTGGGACGGCCGTGCTTGCCGACCCTCGAGCGCCGTGTCGAAGGCAACAGGAGCCGGGACCACCTTCAGAGGGCGGGAGACGGCTGGCGCAAGGGCGCGCTGGCCATGAACCGATGGAATCCAAATCTCATCCGGGCGGTCGAGCATGGCAGCCTGATCAGCGAAGGCGTTGTAACTGATCACTTCGCCAGGATGCCTGAGCCGGTCGAAGGCCCAGGAAAAACAACTGATGTTGTAGGCGCCCTTCAGCAGCCGCAGTTGCTCAGGCGGATGGAAGCCCAAATGTACGTTGATTGCCGCGTCCGACCGTTCTCGTATGTCGGCGATGAACTCAGGATTCTCGATTATCGAGGCTTCGAGCTCAATCGCTTGAAACGCGTCCAGGAAGGCGCGCATGGCGAAGGATGTTGGATGATCGGGCCTGCTCAGAGTTTCCGAGATTTCGGAAGGGCTTGCCTCCAGGACGGCCTTGCCGGGGGCAGACAGGAAGTACCGGACACCTTGCTTGGCGCCAGATGCCGTGCTTCGGAAGATCCCACCCCTGGCTGCCCGACTCAGGGTTCTGATCTGGGTGTCTAGAAATTGCGCGTCTGCTTCGGGATGTTGTCTGGCTTCAAGGAACCGATCCCGGGCGAACTCTATGTCTCCCCGCACCTTCGACAAATGCCCAAGCTGTACCAAGATCTCGGCATCTTCCGGAGAGAGGTCGCGAGCCTTCAGATAGGCCTGCTCGGCGCGGGCGTAAAACCCGGCTTCTTTCAGCGCATGTCCGTATTGAAGCCAGTGATTGGCGCGGTCAGGCGCGCGCTCGCACACCTGCCTTCGATAATAGACGTCCGCGGCCCAATCGCCTCGTGCCCTAGCGGCCTCTGCCTGCTGCTTTGGAGAGGCGGCCGAGCGCTGCGACCCATTGCCTGAAATTGAAGGCCCGACTTTCCGCAAGGCGGATGAAAGGATGCGAGGCTTCTTCACGATTCAGCCTCCAAACCGATAAACCGCCCGGGCCGATTCCATCTGGTATCCATCGCAGATGCCATACAGTCTTCCCCGTCATCGGCCGGCGGCTGGAGCATGGGAGGTGCGTTCGGCGTCAGGTGATGGCGGTTCTAGGGCTTTTGAGAGTGGCCGTCACTCCCACCTGTGCATTTAAAGCGCCGCTTCCATCACTTTGAGGCTATGACGAGGACCTACGATGAAGGGAGGGGACATGGAGGGTGTTTGGTGGGGAGAGGACCGCAACCTCGACGCGGTAGACGTCCAGCGACTTTACCGTCTGTTCCTGCACCGAGATCCCGAGAGCTCACAGGCGGTGCTGCAGCTGATCGGCCGCTCACGCAATGAGGTGATCCGGTCGTCGTTCGAGTCTCCTGAATTCATCGAAGGCACACTGCTGCCGCTGGCAGCCGGCTTGAACCCGTGGCGGAAAAATCCTGACCACCTTGATCAGACAACCATCGACTGGTTGATCA
>VGDE01000377.1 GCA_016869875.1 Alphaproteobacteria bacterium | reverse complement strand
TTGTCGACCGCATCATCACCAACCTCGGCGTCCTGGACGTCGTTCCCGGCGGCCTCCGGATCGTCGAGACCGCCCAGGGCGTCACCGAGGACGAACTGCAAAACGCGACGCAGGCAACCATCGTGCCATGACCAGTCTCGCCCAGAACCCGATCTATGCCGCGTTGTTCGGTGATCCTGAAACCGAAGCGCTTTTTTCGGCCGGGGCCGAGCTTGACGCGATGATCCGAGTCGAGGCGGCCTTGGCTGTGGCGCAAGCGGATCTGGGTGTCATTCCCAATGAGGCAGGGCCTGCCATCGCACTGGCCTGTGCACAGCTGAACATCGAGCCCGAGGCGCTGTCCGAAGCGACTGCGCGCAATGGGGTGCCAGTTCCGGCGTTGGTCAAGGCCATGCGAGAGCAGATGGCGGACCTGCCGCACGCGCAGTATCTCCATTGGGGGGCGACCAGCCAGGACATCATGGACAGCGGGCTCGCCCTTCGGTTGCGCCCGATGCTGGACCTCTGGCAGTCGCGCCTTGACCGCATTCTCAGCCAACTTGGCTCTCTGGCTGAGGCCCATGCCGATCTGCCCATGGCGACCCGCACCTATGGTCAGGCCGCGACGCCCACCAGCTTCGGCGCGGTTGTTGCGGGTTGGGGATGGCCGCTGCTGGATCATGCGCGGACGCTGGATGACCTGCGACCGCGTGTGCTGCGGATCTCGCTGTCCGGGGCGGCGGGAACCCTGGCGGCCATGGGTCCGCAGGGTGCGGCGGTTCGGACGGCACTGGCCACGGCACTTGATCTGTCAGATCCCGGGCGCAGCTGGCACAGCGACCGATCCGGATTGGGGCAGCTGGCCGGTTGGTGCTCAGGACTTGCGGCAGCCCTTGGCAAGATCGGTGAGGATCTGCTCCTGATGACGCAATCGGGCATTGCTGTGGTGCGGATCGAAGGGGCCGGTGCGTCCTCGACCATGCCCCAGAAGCAGAACCCGGTCGGGCCTTCGGCGCTGGTGGCGCTTGGTCGGCATGTTCTTGGGCTTGCCGCAACCTTTGGTGCGGCCGGCATGCATCGTCAGCAGCGCGATGGGGCCGCCTGGTTTACCGAATGGCTGACCCTGCCGCAGCTTTGCGTCAACACCGGGGCCATTCTGCGCCTCTGCGAAGATATACTGTCACGTCTGGCGCCCGACGCCAGTGCCATGGCGCACGATCTGCAGTCCGGGCATGGCGTCATCCAAGCCGAGGCCTTGGCCTTTGCCGTGGCCGAGCATACCACTTTGGACCGCGTGGCGGCTGCAGCCCGGGTGGGGGAGCTCTGCGTGGAGGCGCTCCGAAGCGGCCGTGATCTGGTCGAACTGGCCGAGCAAGAATGGCCAGGAACGGACTGGACCGCTCTGATCGAGAACCGCAGCCTTGGCAGCGGTCCGGAAGAAGCGCGCAGATTTTCCCTAGAGGCGGTGCGGCTCCGCCCCTGACAACGCAGGAAAGCTAATTCCCCCGGTCACCGGTGGAAGGGCGCTGTTGGTACTGTCGCGAACTGTACGGCGTGACGCAGGGGGCTGATGACCGCGTCGGCTTCAGGCGATCTGACAGGACTGCTGAAACGGACGTAGCTGCGGCCAGAACTGTTCCTTGCGGATCATGTTGACCAGCTTGATCCCGGCCATGGTCGATGCGGCTGAGGTGAAGCTCTTGAAGCCCAGCATTGGCCTCACCCGGCGCTTGATGAAGCGGTGGTCCTGCTCGACCATGTTGTTCAAGTATCTGATCCATACCATCTCGATCGGCACCGGGCAGCCGAAACGTTTCAGCATCCGGTTGATCTTCCTGACGCCTTTTGTGTTAGCCGCGCTTTTGTCGATGACGATCTTTCGCGGCGGTCCGTTGGTGTCCATCGCCCGGGCCGGGAACTTGACGGCGTCCAGCTTGCTCCGGCGCTGTGACAGCAGGAAGTCCAGCGTCTTCCCGAACTTGTGCACGGCGCGATAAAGACAGACCCACCGGCCCTTCACCATGATGCAGGTCTCGTCCATCCGCCAGGATGTGCTGGTCGGCTGCTTGCGGCG
>VGDE01000376.1 GCA_016869875.1 Alphaproteobacteria bacterium | reverse complement strand
GAAGGGGGCAAGGCCGCGCGGATCGCCCCAGCTCAGCGCGCCGCCGATGTCGCGCCCGCCCTGGCGCAAGGCGACGGGCAGCAACAGTTCGTCCATCAGACGCTCTGATGCTGCCATGCGGGGACCGGCAAAGCGGATCAGCAATCCGCCCGCATTGACCCAATCGGCCAGTTCGCCGATTTCGGCCAGCTGGACCTGATCGGCCAGGATGATGACATCGGGGGCCGTGTCCAGCACGTCGCCAAGCCCGCCCTCGACCAGATCCGCCGAAGGTGCCAGCGCCTGGCGCAGGTAGTGGGTCTGGGCCAGCAGCTGCTGTCCCTCGGCCTGGCCTGCAGGGTCGCCGACCAGCCCGACCTTGCGGCGCCGCACGCGGTCGTCAGCCAGCACCACGGCCCCTGCATGGGTTTCCCCCTCGATGCGGAAGCGGGTGATGCGGTTGCGCAGTTCGGGCGGCAGGTCGATGGCCACGGGGCGCAGCCACAGGCCATCCTCGGCTGCCGCCACGCCCGGCGTCAGGCGCGCCAGTTCGCGCTCGATCCCCTGCGGGTCCGGGCCGATGGCCAGCACGTCCGGCGCGGCGTCATCGGTGGCATGCAGCGACAGCGACGGCGTGTCGCCCGCCGCCAGGGACAGGGTGCGAAGAGGCCGCGCCGGCGGCACCACCGTCACCGACCCTTGCGCCGACAACGCCTCCAGCCAGGCGAGGCGGTTGTCGTGTTCGGTCCCATCCGTCAGCCACAAGGTTTCCAGCTGTCCCTGCGGCGCGGACGCAAGCGCAGCCCCCGGATCGGCCGGCAGGGCCGAGGGCCAAGCCGCCGGCTGCGCCCCCCGCAGGCGCGCGATCAGGCTGTCGGCAGGCTGAAACTCCAGCGTCTCGGGTCCGCGTCCGTCCGCCAGGATCAGCGCAGCAGGCCGTCCCGCGGTGGCAGCCTCGGCAAGTGTGCGTTCGGCCCGGGTCTGGCGGGCAGCCCAATCCGGCGCGGCGGCCCAGCCCGCGTCCAGGACGACCAGCAGCGGGCCTTCGGAAGGTGGTTGAACCACCGGCCGCCAGACCGGTCCCGCAAAGGCCAGGATCAGCGCCGCCACCGCGGCCAGTCGCAAGACCAGCAGCCACCAGGGCGTGCGGCGCGCCACCGGTGCGCGATCGACAAGTCCCGCCAGCAGCGCCACGCCCGGAAAGATGATCCGCTTGGGCGCAGGCGGCATGGCGCGCAGGATGACCCACAGGACCGGCAGGGCAACCAGCGCAGCCAGCACCCAGGGTGCCGCAAAACCCAAGGGGCCCAGCAGCAGCATCAGCGCAGGTCCCGCCCCAGGGCCGCCCACAACCAGCCAAGCGCCTCGGCCGGCGCGGCATCGGTGAGGTGCTGCCCGAACTGCCAGCCTGCCTCGTCGCTGCGCGCCCGCAGCCAGACGCGCCGCTCGTCAAGACGCGCCAGATACGCGGCGCGCAGCCCGCCGGCATCGCGGCTGTCATGCCGCACCGCACCCCCGACCGAGCGGAACTCGACCGCCCCCTCATAGGGAAAATGCGCCTCGTCCGGATCAAGGATCTGGAACAGCACCCCTTGCACGCCCAGGCCCGCGGCACGGGTCAGGAGGTCCTGTACCCAAGCCGGATCACTCAGGAAATCCGACAGGATCACCACCCGCTGGTTCGGGCGCAGGGCGGCGACCGGGGCCGTCAGATCGCCCGGTGCGGCCGCCAGCGCCTCGGCCAGCCGGTCCGCCTGAACCCGGCCGGCACGCGCGGGATGGCCCAGCAGACCGACCTTTTCGCCGCCACGCAGCAGCAGCATGCCAAGGGCCAGGGCCAGCAGACGGGCACGTTCGCCCTTGGTCGGCCGGTCCGGTCCACCGGCAAACTGCATGTCCTGCCCCCCCGAAACCCACAGGACCGCCGCCTGTGCCGTCTGCGCCTCGCGGTCGCGCACGAACTGCGCATCCGAACGGGCCGAACGGCGCCAGTCGATGCTGCGCAGGGCATCGCCGCTGGCGGCGGGACGATACTGCCAGAAATCTTCGCCCGGACCTCCGCGGCGCAGGCCGTGCGCGCCCGG
>VGDE01000375.1 GCA_016869875.1 Alphaproteobacteria bacterium | reverse complement strand
GGTTGGTCGGCATAATCACTCGGCAGTTCTATCCGCCCGTCCCGCAGCAGGATGTCACGCTGGCTCTGGGAAAAACCGGCCCAGAACCCGCGTTCCGTGAAATCAGGTGCGGCTGCGATCGTCACCAGTCCGGCAACCTTGGCAGGAACGGTACGGGACACCAGCAGCGCGATCCAGCCGCCCATGGATGATCCGACCAGCACCTGTGGCCCCTCGGTCAGCGTCTCGATCACCGCCAGGGCGTCCTCGGCCCAATCGCCGATGGCACCGTCCTCGAACCGCTCACTGCTGGCGCCGTGGCCCGAATAATCGAAGCGCAGAAAGGCACGCCCCTGCCTTTCGGCCCAGTCTTGAAGATGCAGGGCCTTGGTGCCGGTCATGTCCGACTTGAACCCACCCAGAAAGACAACGCCCGGCCCCCGGCCCGGAACACGATGATAGGCGATCTTTCGCCCACTGGCGGTTTCAAGATGATTGCTCATGCGTCGGCTCCTGCCTGCTGCCCTTGTTCATCCTGCGTAGCCCGGCGTCATGCCGGCGCGGGACGCATTCGGGCCGAAGCTATAGTTGATCATCCGGCCGGACAGAACCCGGTCCCTGCACCTGTCAGGGAAGTTAGGGAAGCTGCCTGCCTTGACAGCCCCGCTGCCGGGGTTCATGCCTGCGCGCACCATAACCCGCAACCGGGCGTTCCGTGGGCGCCAAACCGACGAGGAGGACGACATGTCCCAGATCTCCCTCACCTTTCCAGATGGCAATGCGCGCGATTATCCCGCCGGCGTGACGGCGGCCGCAGTTGCCGAAAGCATCGCCCCCAGCCTGGCCAAGCGCGCCATTTCCGCCAGCCTTGACGGTCAGCATATCGACCTGGCCTGGCCGATCACCCGCAGCGGCGCCATCGCCATCCACACGATGAAAGACGAGGCACAGGCGCTGGAACTGATCCGCCACGACTTTGCCCATGTCATGGCCCGCGCCGTCCAATCCATCTGGCCGGATGTGAAGGTCACGATCGGCCCGGTCCGCGACTATGGCTGGTTCTACGACTTCGACCGGGCCGAGCCCTTCACGCCCGAGGATCTGGGCCGGATCGAGGCGGCGATGAAAGACATCATCAACGCCCGTGAACCTGTCCGCACCGAGGTCTGGGACCGCGACCGCGCCATCGCCCATTACTCGGCGGCAAACGAGCCCTTCAAGCTGGAGTTGATCGACCGCATCCCCGAAGGCGAGGACCTGCGGATGTACTGGCACGGTGACTGGCAGGACCTGTGCCGCGGCCCGCATCTGCAGAATACGGGCCAACTACCGGCCGATGCCTTCAAGCTGACGCATATCGCCGGTGCCTATTGGCTGGGCGACGCTTCGCGCCCGCAGTTGCAGCGCATCTATGGCGTGGCCTTCCGCAACCGCGACGACCTCAAGGCCCACATGACCATGCTGGAGGAGGCCGCCAAGCGCGACCACCGCAAGCTGGGCCGCGAGATGGACCTGTTCCACATGCAGGAAGAGGCGCCCGGCCAGATCTTCTGGCACCCGAACGGCTGGAACATCTACACGACGCTGCAGGACTACATGCGCCGCAAGCAGCGTGCCGACGGCTATGTCGAGGTGAACACACCCCAGGTCGTGAGCCGCAAGCTGTGGGAGGCTTCGGGTCACTGGGAAAACTATCAGGAAAACATGTTCATCGTCGAAGTGGACGAGGAGCATGCCAAGACCAAGACGATCAACGCGCTAAAGCCGATGAACTGCCCCTGCCACGTGCAGGTGTTCAACCACGGCCTGAAATCCTATCGCGACCTGCCGCTGCGCATGGCCGAGTTCGGGTCCTGCAACCGGTACGAGCCTTCGGGCGCGCTGCACGGCATCATGCGGGTGCGCGGCTTCACTCAGGACGATGCGCATATCTTCTGCACCGAAGAGCAGATCGAGGCCGAAACCAAGAAGTTCATCGACTTCCTGGCCGGCATCTACTCGGACCTGGGCTTCGACGGCTGGCGCATCAAGCTGTCCACTCGCCCCGAAAAGCGCATCGGTTCGGACGAAAGCTGGGATCGGGTCG
>VGDE01000374.1 GCA_016869875.1 Alphaproteobacteria bacterium | reverse complement strand
GTTCACGGACTGTGACTGGCGTCCAGCTCCTCCTTCATGGCGGCACGGACAGCGTTGAGGCTTGTCTGGATCTCTACAATCGCCCGCCCGGCCTCGCCGGCATCAAAGCTGCCGTCCCGCTTGCGGGCCAAAGCCCGCCGATCTGCGATCAGGGCGTCTTCCAAGGCCTTGAGGTCAAGATAAGGGTCGGGGCGATTTGGCATGGCAGTTCTCGTGGAGGAATGTATCGACCCAACGATCCGCCGCTCTTTAGGTTCGCGACGCCGGGCTGAAAGGCGGGAAGGCCGCTGAAGGTTAGAGCATGTCCGCAGCGGGCGGCCTCGACTTGTCCAGCGGCAGGACCTCGTTGACCGCTTCAGTTATATAAACCGTGGCAAAGATTTTATTTGCCTTGTTGCAGAGGGACATGCCGGTTGGATCAAACAGTTGATTGAATGTCAGGTAATCCGCCACAACCTCTTGGATGATGGTCTGCGCCTCGATCCGGGCCGCGTCCACGTCGGGCTAATCTGATCCTTCCGGGTCTTCGACGATCTCCAGAAGGTAATCCAGATGAAAGAAGAACTGCTTCATGCCACACCTCCTGATCGGCGGCTTTGTCGCAAACTTTGCTGATGCTTCAGCCTGAGCTACGGTTGGGCGAGTAGAGCGGCATGATGGGGAGGAAGTGATGACGATCTCGTTCTAAGGTGCCCATTTTCCCATAGACGTCATCCTGCACGCTGTTTTTTGTCTCACTGCGTTACGGCATGTTGTACCGCGACCTCGAGGAGATCATGGCGGAACGCGGTGTGACGGTCGATCATGCCACACTCGACAGGTGGGTGGAGCGCTTTGCCGGTCAGGTGGCCGAGGATGCGCGTCGTCGCAAGCGGCCCCCTGACAGGTCCTGGCGGATGGACGGGACCTACATCTAGGTGAAAGGTCAGTGGGTCTATCTTTACCGGGCCGTGGGCAAGTTCGGAAAGACGCTGGACTTCCTGCTATCGAAGCGCCGGAACAAGCCAGCCGCCATCAAGTTTCTTGCTCGTGCAAGGGAGGTGAACGGCCTGCCGCGAAAGATCGTCATCGACAGGAGCGCGGCCAACACCCAAGGCATCAAGAACATCAACCGGATGTTGAAGCGCTTCGCCTGCCCGGTCCCGATCGAGATGGTGCGGATCAAGTATCTCAACAATCTGGTCGAGCAGGACCACCGCTTCATCAAGCGCCGGGTGAGGCCGATGCTTGGCTTCAAGAGCTTCGCATCAGCGGCGTCGACCATCGCCGGGATCGAGTTGGTCAACATGATCCGCAAGGGGCAGTTCCGGCCCGAGTTGCGTCCCTTTCAACAGTTCTGTCAGCTCGCTGCCTGAAGCCGAGGAAGTCACTGCTCCCTGTATAACGCTGTACGGTTTGCGACAGAAGCGATTTCCGGGCAGATGTGCGCCTGACCGACGATGGAACTGAGACGATGCCCCCGACGCCCTGCGCCGGCTCGTGGTCGATCTGTTGCAGCGGCTTCGGGCACTCAAGGCACAGGTGGCCGGGTTGGGAAACCAATCTGAACAGGCCGAGACAGACCGGACCACTCTGCAAGCCGAGAACCAGGACTTGCGCGACGAGATCGCTCGGCTAAAGACCCTGCCGCCCCGGCCTCTCTGGTCCGTGGACTTGCGATTTCGGCCGAGCCCATCCGCGACCAGCGCGAAGGCTGGCTGACACCAGACGGCCAGACGATCATGGCGTCTTTGGCGGAAGGACTGCGTGGCGGCTTTGGGGCGAACTGCCCGGAAGCTACCCCCATTCATAGTGCTCCAGGCACAGGAGAAGAGGAGGAGGGTCTGGAACACCAGTGTCTGGTATATGCAACACATCCAGAGCAGGGCCTATCGCCTTGAAAGCGGCGTCGAAGGGATTAGGTTTCAGAGGTCCGGCCCGGGAATGATCATGACGCAGACGCTGCCACCCCGCATCGAGCCCGCGACCAGGCCCTTGGGCGTGCTGGCAAGCCTCCGGGCCGCCCGCCGCAACGTGCTGCGGATCATCCCGGCCATCGCCTACACCCAGCCCATCATCACCGGCACCACCG
>VGDE01000373.1 GCA_016869875.1 Alphaproteobacteria bacterium | reverse complement strand
CACATCGGCGACGAAGGCTTGCTCTACTTCAGTGCCATAGGCGGCCACGACAGCACGACGCTACTTGGGCAGCGGGTTTGGGTGCATGGCAGGGAGCGGCTGCCGGGCGTGATAGGTCGCAAGGCCATCCACCTGCTCAGCCCCGGCGAAGTCGGCAAGAAGCCTGAGATGGAGAGCCTCTGGATCGACATCGGCGCCCGCTCGCGCTCCGAGGCAGAGGCCGTTGTTCAGCTTGGCGATGTCATGACCTACCAGTACGAGTTCCAGATGCTGATGGGCGATTATGCCACAGCACGGGCATTCGACAACAAGGCTGGTGTCTTCGCCATCGCCGAGGCGCTGCGCCTCCTGCGGGAGGAAGGGGATCTGGACCCGCAGGTTGGCGTCTATGCGGTTGCGACTGTTCAAGAGGAAATCGGGTCCCGGGGGGCCCAGGTGTCAGCCTTCGACATCGCTCCGCAGTCTGGATTGGCCGTCGATATGGGGCATGCCACGGACTACCCGGTGCTGAGCCCCTCGCGCTATGGCCAGATCGACATTGGCAAGGGCCCGGGGATCGACCGCGGCGCCAACACCAATCATGCCGTCTTCACGCTTCTGAGGGAGGCGGCGAAGGAGGACGGCATCCCGTACCAGGTCCACGTCAGCCCTGCGACCACGCCGACGGACGCAAATGCCATGCAGATCAACCGCAGCGGAATGGCCACGGCCCTTCTCAACGTGCCCCTTCGCTACATGCACACCCCCTGCGAGGTTCTGAGCCTTGAGGACCTCGCAAGCACGGCGCGCCTGATGGCAGCGTACTGCCGAAGGATCACGCCGGAGACGGACTTCACGCCTCTCTAGCCAGCGGCACTCTCTGGCGGCGTCCCTGGAGGCGAGATCGATCACCATTCTGCTCCGAATGACGGTGTGTCTGAAAGTTCGGGGCAGGCAGCGCCGTGACGGCAGCGACAGCCGGCACGACATCATGTCGGAGGAGGAAGCAGATCAATGAGCGAGGATCATCCTGCAATAGTCAATGAACTCGCAACTTCGTTGCGGAGGATGCTGCTACTGTATGAAGATCGCGTACTGCGCCGGACTTGCGATCGATGGGAGCAGGAAGCTCGCGACGTTCTCGCGAAACTTCCTGCTCCCGCGTCGGCCACAGTCGCGTTTGCGAAAGACATGACCGGGAACGCGGAAGAGCGAGACGCACGGCCGCGCCCATGCGGGGAAGCGGTCATCGTCGCGCTATCGCCCAACGGCGCGCCAGGCTCGGCGCAGGGCCGGCGCCACCTTGCCGGCAGCGCCCGCCCTGGGCTGAAGGTCTATCTGAACAAGGAAGAAAAGACTGCTGAAGGCTGACGAAACGAAAGCTACCGAACAAGGAGACGGGTCCCGGTCATCATCGGCTGCAACAAGGACCATACCGGCGCCGTTCCGTAACTGCCCGGCCCAAACAGCGGCCGGGCGGTAGTCGCAGATACAAAAGCTAGGGTCAGGGCTTCGGTAATGGGGTCGTTTCAGTCAAGCGGTTCCAAGCATGCGTCGTCGTCCGCAGAATAGCGGTTTCAGGTTTGGTGTAATCGTTGCACTTCTGGCACAGCCACCTTCGTCTGAGATCACCTGGGTGCATGCTTCAATGCAGGGCCGATGGGATCTGTCGCAAACTATGCTGATGCTCCTGCCTGAGCTACAGTGTGCTGGGTGGAGCGGCATGATGGGGAGGATGTGATGACGATCTCGTTCAAGGGCGCTCACTTCCCAAAGGACATCATTCTGCACGCTGTCTTCTTCTACCTGTGCTACGGGGGTGTCGTACCGCGACCTCGAGGAGATCATGGCGGAGCGTGGAGTGAAGGTTGACCATGCGACGCTCAACAGATGGGTCGTGCGGTATGCCGGGCAGGTAGCTGAGGATGCGCGTCGGAGTAAGCGATCTACCGACAGATCCTGGCGGATGGACGAGACCTACATCCGTGTCAGAGGCAACTGGGTCTATCTATATCGAGCGGTGGACAAGTTCGGAAAGACGCTCGATTTCATGCTCTCGGAGCGCCGGAACAAGCCTGCGGCGATCAAGTTCTTCGCCCGCGCAATGGAGGTAAATGGCCTGCCGCGGAAGAT
>VGDE01000372.1 GCA_016869875.1 Alphaproteobacteria bacterium | reverse complement strand
AAGGAAAGCCTCCACCTCCAATTCTGGACGCGCATCGGGGCCATGAACCTACCGTCCAAGGAGCGGCGACACTCTTGTCGCTGCAGGCGCCAGGGGCGACAAGAGTGTCGCCCCTCCTTGAGGTTCATCGAAAGCTCCATCGCCTCCCGGCGTTCGCGTCTTTTCGTGTTTCGCGGGCATACAACCTTGGCCCTTTTCTCCTCTTGCCGCCGCCGACTCCGGCGAGTCCCAACCCGCGAGCCAGCGGCCGTGCGTTCCTATTCTCAGGCCGCCGTGTCTAGGCCATCCCCTCCACCGAGCGCAATGCGGAAATGTTTGACGATGCTATCGGGGCATCGCCCACCGCCAGCGCAGCTTTGCCTCAAAGTCTAGACCGCGTCACCTACGCGGCGACTGCCCCGAACAATTCCGCAAGCTGGTCGGTCGCATAATCGAGCGGCAGGATTCTCACTTCTTTAGGCATCAACCGGAGGAGGCCCGATTGGCTTGGCAGGCGTGGTTGCCGGGGGGCGTTGACCATGAGGAATTTGAACCATTATCGGGGGCATGACAGGCGCCGCAGGAGTCACTTGCACGGCGTTGATAAAGGCGCGACCGAGGTGATTCTCGATGATTTTTACAGCACCGGTGAAATTAAAGGTGTGAGTTGTTGCGTGGTATGCTGAAAGCACCAGATCTTGCAGCTTCTGGTCATCCTCGAGTCGCACTATTCTCAACCCTCGTTCCTCGGCTTCGCTCCTCGCAATGTGTCTGGCATGTGTGCGGAAGTGCTTGTGATCGGAAAGCCACGATGCGATTTCTCCAGACTTGGCTGTCGGATCACCTTCGTTCTTCATCATGTAGGCTGCGAGCCATTCCTTGACCAATGTCTCCGCCAAGTCACAGACATGCTCGCACTTGACGAGCAAGTCCGGCCCGTATTGCCCAAGCATTGGTAGCCACGCTCCTAACTTGCCGGGCTCTTTACACTCCTCAACCGCTTTGTCGAACTGTTCCAGTATCGAGGCGGCAGCTACCATCCTAGTGCCTGTTCCTGTCGTGAGGATAAGCTGTGGGTCTGTAGGCCCGATAAACGAGTGCTTCCCCATGACTATCTCGTCTGCCGCGCACGCGATCATCGTCGCCGCTGACATAGCGAGTTGCGGGACGAAAACCCTAATATGTGAAAACTTCGATCGAAGGTAATGAACGATTGCCTCTGCGGCATCGACCGAACCGCCAGGGCTGTGAATGATCAAGTCGAGCTGGTCAATGTCCACACCGTTGAGGACCTCCATCAAACCCTGGAGATCTTCGTCGTTGATGCTCACCATCTCCAGCGGAATATTTGGATCAGCCTGCGTCCATTTCGTGGCATAGAGAATTACCGCGCGCTTCGTGTAATCGTGGAGATCGACCAAATATCTCCGCCGCATTGCGTCGAAAGGCGGAGGCTTTTTATCTTTCTTGGCCTGCTGAATCTCTTCGAGAAGCTTACCCCAAGTTGGCATCGTTACCTTCGCCCCTAGTATGCCATTGGTTCGGTCGAGTTCGACCAGACGCGCTCCGGGCGCGCAGCAGTGGCCCTCCGGTAGGCGTTAACAGGATCTTCGTATTCAGCCCATGCTTTGTAAGTTTCGACAAATGCGGCGACCCCGGGCTCTTTCATTGCCTGATCCAAAATCAGGCGAGCCCTTTCGCTCCTTGACAGTTTTGGGGTCACACTTGTTTTCATTGTCTTTCTCTCCTGAGCCTTAATCCAGTCGCCATCGGCTCCGTCACAGTTATCGATCCTACGGCGCCGAAATATGACACTCAGCTTTTATGCCTGTCAACAACATCCTCATGCACCCTCATTCCCTGGTGCGCCGATCAAGTCGTTGACTGTGCTGGGGATGATGGTGCGGTCGGCAAGGGTCTGCGCGCACGCGAGACCGCAAAAATCTGCTCCACTCACGCGTTCAGATACTGCTCCGGGAATTTCCACGGGTCGCGATACTTGGGCACGGCGAGTTTGGCGGCTTCGGGATCGCCGACGATCTTCTCGGTGGCGGGGTCGAACTTGATGGTGCGGCCGAGTTTGTAGGAGAGCAGGCTCAGCACGATCGGCACGTCCACGCGGCAGTGATACTGCGGGGTGCAGCTC
>VGDE01000371.1 GCA_016869875.1 Alphaproteobacteria bacterium | reverse complement strand
CGCCGTCTGGCTGCGTCTTCCGGACGCGCTGCCCCCGGGCGCAGGCGCGTTGCGCGGCCGAGGTGCCGGCGCTTCTGGGTGGCGATCACGGCGTGGCCTGCCACTTCCCCGGCCCCTTCACAGAGGCCGAGATCGCCCGCGCCCGCCGGACCGAGGCTGCCTGACATGCCACCCGATGCGCCGTCCGGCCCCAGTTTTTCGGCGCGTTGGGCGGCACTGAAGAACATCCCTCCGTTTCTGGCGATGGTCTGGCGCGCCAGTCCGCTGCTGACCCTTGCCATGATCGCGTTGCGCCTGTTGCGGGCAGTCATGCCCGTGGCGATGCTGTGGGTGGGCAAGCTGATCATCGATCAGGTCGTGGCCCTTTCGGCGCTGGAGGGACGGCCGGACACGCTGGCAGGCTGGTGGGACAGCGGGATGGCCCACCCGCTGATCGTGCTGGTCGCACTGGAACTGGCCCTGGCGGTGACGCAGGACATCCTGGGCCGGCTGGTCAGCTATGTCGATGCGCTGCTGCAGGAAAAGCTGGTGATCGACATATCGATCCGGCTGATGGATCACGCGGCGGGGCTGGATCTGGCCAGTTTCGAGGACGCGGCCTTTCAGGACAGACTGGACCGTGCGCGGCGGCAGACCATGGGGCGCATCCCCCTGCTGAACCAGATCATGCAGCAGCTGCAGGACAGCGTGACCGTTCTCAGCTTTGCGCTTGGCCTGCTGCTCTATAATCCATGGCTGGTGGTCCTGCTGGCGCTGGCGCTGATCCCGTCGCTGTTCGGGGAAATGCACTTCAACGCCCAGACCTATGCCCTGAACCACCGCCGGGCGCCCGACCGGCGCGAACGCGATTACCTGCGCATGATCGCGGCCACTGCCGAAACGGCAAAAGAGGTCAAGATATTCGGCCTCTCGCCCTGGCTGCGCGACCGCTATCTGACCCTCGCGCGCCGCTTTTATGTCGAGAATCGCGCCATCCAGCGCCGGCAACTGTCGGTCATGGCGGTGCTAACCGCCCTTGGCACCCTGGTCTATTACGGAGCCTTTCTGTGGATCGTCGCCCGCACCCTGACGGGCACGCTGTCCATCGGCGATCTGACCTTCCTGTCCGGCAGCTTTCTGCGCCTGCGCGGGCTCCTGGAAGGGCTGTTGTCCAGCTTTTCCAGCATGGCAGGACAGGCCATGTATCTGGACGACCTGTTCGAATTCTTTACCGCTGTCCCGGCCATCGCCTCGCCGGCCGATCCGCGGCCGGTGCCGCAACCCATCCGCCACGGTTTCGTCTTCGAGAATGTGGGCTTCCGTTATCCGGGTCGCGACGATTGGGCCATCCGCAACATGACCCTGGAACTGCGCGCGGGGGAAACCGTCGCGTTGGTGGGCGAGAATGGCGCAGGCAAGACCACCATCGTCAAGCTGCTGGCGCGGCTTTACGACCCGGATGAAGGGCGCATCCTGTTGGATGGGCATGATCTGCGCGATTATGATCTGGATCAGCTGCGCGGGACGGTGGGCGTCATCTTCCAGGACTTCGTTCGCTATGCCGTGACGGCTGCCGAAAACATCGCCATCGGCCGGATCGAGGCGCGTGACGACCGGCCCCGCATCGTCGCCTCGGCCGAACGGGCGCTGGCCGATCAGGTGATCGCGAAACTGCCGCAGGGATATGACCAGATGGTCGGCAAGCGGTTTGCCCGCGGCCTGGACCTGTCGGGGGGCGAATGGCAGAAGCTGGCCATCGCCCGTGCCTATATGCGCGACGCACAGCTGCTGGTGCTGGACGAGCCGACCGCCGCGCTGGATGCCAGGGCCGAGTTCGAGGTGTTCCAGCGCTTTCGCGACCTGACCGCTGGACGGACCGCATTGCTGATCTCGCACCGCTTTTCCAGCGTCAGGATGGCGGACCGCATCATCGTGCTGGAGGGCGGTCACGTTCAGGACCAGGGCAGCCACGAGGAACTGCTGTCACGCCCCGGCCGTTACGCCGAACTGTTCGAACTGCAGGCCGCAGGTTATCGCTAGAGCGCGTTGCGTTTAATCGGTTTCATATCCGGCGGCTTTGAAGAAATTGTAGCATTCCTCATCGGTGAAAAGATCGCAGACCTGCCCGACAGCGTGCCAGAGAGCCTCGTAGGTTCGCGCGGC
>VGDE01000370.1 GCA_016869875.1 Alphaproteobacteria bacterium | reverse complement strand
TGCTGTCACTGGAGGGCACGCTGTCCGAGATCACCGGCCCGACCTTTGGCCACAGCGACATCGATCCGATCGACAACGACCTGATCCGCAACTACGCCAAGACCGGCGACCCCGTGGGCGAGCGGATCATCCTGCACGGCCGGGTGCTGGACGAGAATGCCCGTCCCGTCCCGAACACGTTGGTCGAGATCTGGCAGGCCAACGCCGGTGGCCGTTATCGGCACAAGAAGGACACTTATCTTGCGCCGATCGACCCGAACTTCGGGGGATGTGGTCGGACGATGACCGACACGAACGGTTACTATGTCTTTCGCACGATCAAGCCCGGTGCCTACCCCCTTCGCAACTGGGTGAACAGCTGGAGGCCCGCCCATATCCATGTCTCTGTCTTCGGGATGGCGTTCAGCCAGCGCCTCATCACCCAATTGTACTTCGAGGGCGACCCGCTGATCCCGCACTGCGCGATCGTCAAGACGATCCCCGACCCGCGCGCCATCGAGCAGTTTGATCGCTCCGCTCGATCTGAACGCAGGCGTGCCGCTGGATTGCCTCGCCTACAAGTTCGACATCGTGCTGCGCGGCCGCCGCTCGACGCTGTTCGAAAACCGTCTCGAAGGGAACTGACATGCCGCAGCCTTTGCATTACCTGAAGGAAACCCCTTCGCAAACGGCAGATCCCTTTGTGCACATCGGACTTGCGCCGGGCGCTGCAGGGTTCGACATCTATCGCGAGGAGTTGGGCGGCCAGATCGCGGCTGCCGACACGCCCGGCCAGCGTATCCGTGTCGAGGGCCGCGTCATCGACGGCACGGGTGCGCCTGTCAAGGACGTGCTGATCGAGGTGTGGCAGGCCGACGGCAACGGCATCCACCCGCACCCCGAGGACCCGCGCCATGCCGACTGCGCCCCGGGCTTCCGGGGCTGGGCGCGGGTCGTGCCCGACTTCGAAACCGGCGTGTTCCGCCTGGACACGACCAAGCCGGGTTCGGTGCCCGGTCGGAGCGGCAGCACGCAAGCGCCGCACCTGTCGCTCTGGCTGGTCGCGCGCGGCATCAACATCGGCTTGCAGACGCGGATGTATTTCGGCGACGAAGACAACGCGGCCGACCCGCTGCTGAACCTGATCGAACAGCCCCACCGCCGCGAGACCCTGATCGCCCTGGCCGATGGCGAGGTTTATCGCTTCGACATCCACCTCCAGGGCGACAAGGAAACGGTGTTCATTGATGTCTGACAACCCCTGCATCATCTGCGTGGCGATCACCGGGTCGCTGCCGACGAAGTCCAACAATCCGGCGGTGCCCATCACCATCGCCGAGCAGATCGAGTCCACACAGGAGGCTTTCGAGGCGGGCGCGGCCCTGGTGCATGCCCATGTCAGCGACGACGAGGGCAAGCCCACCAGCGACCCCGAGCGCTTTGCCCGGCTACTGGAGGGCATTCGCCAGCATTGCCCCGGCATGATCGTGCAGCTTTCGACGGGCGGGCGTTCGGGTGCCGGGCGCGATCGCGGCGGCATGCTGCGCCTGTCACCCGACATGGCCAGTCTGGGGGTCGGGTCGAACAACTTCCCGACACGCGTCTATGAGAACAGCCCGGACCTGGTGGACTGGCTGGCGGCCGAGATGATCACCCATGGCGTCAAGCCCGAGATCGAGGCTTTTGATCTGTCCCACATCCTGCAAGCGGCCGCGATGTGGAAGGACGGTCGCCTGAAGGACCGGCCCTATGTGCAGTTCGTGATGGGGGTCAAGAATGCCATGCCAGTCGATCGCGACGTTTTCGATTATTACATCCACACGGTGAAGCGCCTCTTTGGCGAGGATGCTCCTTGGTGTGCCGCGGGCATCGGGGCCAGCCAGATCGTGCTGAACGAATGGGCGATCTCGTCCGGGGGTCATGCGCGGACGGGTCTGGAGGACAACGTGCGACTCGGTCGTGACACGCTGGCCCCCTCGAACGCGGCGCTGGTGCAGCGGGCGGTCGCGCTTTGTGACAAGTACGACAGGCCCGTCGCCACCTGGCAGCAGGCCCGTGCCCTCCTTGGGCTCAAACCGGGGGCTGCTGCATGAAGAAGGTCTATGCCAGTGCGGGCGAGGCTCTGGATGGGGTCTTGCGGGACGGGATGACGATTGCGGCGGGGGGCTTTGGCCTTTGCGGCATTCCCGAGCTGCT
>VGDE01000369.1 GCA_016869875.1 Alphaproteobacteria bacterium | reverse complement strand
AATGCCGCCGCCGCAATGGCTTCAGGGATACCGGTCGCCGTTGCTCCAGCCTCGACCAGCAGTCGCTGGCGGCAGCGGGCGGCCAAGGGTCGGGCCAAGGGAGCTGTCATGTCCGAAGGATCGACCGCGCCGCCCGGAAAGACGAATTTCGACGGCATGAAGACCGCTCCGGCTCCGCGCATCCCCATGAGGATCGAAGGTACCGGACCATCGCGCCGCACCACAAGAACAGAGGCAGCGTCTCTGACCGGAGGATCGGCCAGGCTGTCGCTCATGCGCCCACGCCGCTGGAGCGGCCGCCGAATCCATGCATCCGGCGGGCCCATTGCAGCCCGACCATCGCGCCCTTGATGACGGGAAGCATGGCCAGCGACAGGATGATCGAGCCGAGCCCGAAGCTCAGCAGCATCGTCATGGCGCTCGGCCGCCAGGCGACAAAGGATGCCAGAAGCAAGGGCGCTCCCAGATGGGACACGATCAGGATCGTCAGATAGGCTGGACCATCGTCCGCACGCTGGTGGTGCATCGCCTCGTTGCAGTGGGGACAATGATCGACAACTTTCAGATAGCTGCTGAAGAGCCTTCCCTCGCCGCAGGAGGGGCAACGGCAGCGCGCGCCGCGCAGCATTGCCTCCTTGGTCGAGCGTTCGGTGCCATCCTCAACCATCACGTCGGCCACAAGCCCTTGCCCCTGAGTCATCCCGATACTCCCTGCCAAGGCCGCTGTTGACCCGTCGCGCAATCTAGGATGTTGCGGCCGGCTTTGGAAGACCCGCCTGCGCTGCCCCGTCCGGCTGCGAACAGATGACGCGGTTGCGTCCTGCGGCCTTTGCGGCCAGCAGGGCACGGTCCGCCCGCTCCAGCGCCATCCGGGCGGCTTGCTCGGGCCAGCGGCCATCCTCGGATGGCGGCACAAGCGCAATGCCCACCGAGGCGGTGACCCGGACCTGCCCGCCGCCCGACAGGCCGGGCAACGTGATCGGCTGATCCTGCACGACACTGCGCAGCGACTCGGCCATGGCCCGGGCCTCGGATTCCGTGCAGTCGCAAAGGATGCCCAGAAATTCTTCCCCGCCCATGCGGGCGACAAGACCCTTGGCCTTCAGGACATCATGCAGCCGCTGCGCGACCTCTGCCAGCACGGCATCGCCGGCAGTGTGCCCATTGCTGTCGTTGATCGTCTTGAAGTGGTCCAGATCCAAGGCAAAGATGGCGAAGCCCTGCCGCTTCAGCAATGCGTCTCGCGCGATCTCGCCCAGCTTGGGCAGGGCATAGCGACGGTTGTACAGCCCCGTCAGCGGATCGGTCATGGCCCAGAGCATGTTGCGCTGAACCTCGGCCCGACGCTGGTCGCTTTTCGATTTTCGCGACAAGAGTGTCTTCAGCGACATGGCCGTCGCCTGCACGCCGTCAGCGCCGCCCAAGGTATCAGGAACCACCTCTCCCGCACCAAGGTCAAGGGCGATGGCCGCCATCTCGTCCCGGTCGGGTGCCGTCGCAATGACAAAGCGCGCATCACGCGATCCCTGCCGCGACCGCAGTTCCGACAGCAGCCGTAGCCCGTCGCCTCGCCCCCGCAGGTCGGCTGAAATCAGGTACAGGTCCGCGCGGCGGCCCGAAGTGGCGGCACCAAGGGCTTCATCGGGGTCTTGGATGCCGAACCGGCACGCCATCTGCTCGCTCAGCAGTTGCCGCCAGCGCAGCGCGCGCCCAGGCGTGTCGGCGATCAGCACGACCAGCGGACGCGTGTCATGAACAAATCCTGCCGCTGCCTCGGCCATTCCCATCTGCGCGATCTGCGGCAGGTCTGCATCCCGCAGAATCCCTCGCACGCGCGCCAACATAATCTGGTCGTCCACGTCCGGCTCGAGCGTGGCCGTGGCTCCGGCCTGCAGGGCGGCAAAACGCTCCTCCCCCGGAACCATCATCAGGATCGGGATCTCGGAATAACGGCGGTCGCGCGCCAAGCGTGCGCAGATCTCGATGGAGGAGGCTTCGGCGAAGCCCGTGCCAAGAATGATAAGGTCGGGCCGCACCTGTTCGATCTGCTGCAGGATCTGCGCGGCAGAGCCGGCAACGGTGACGTCATAGCAGACAGCACTGAGTCGGACCTTCAGCGTGATCCGAACCGCCGCTATGCCGTCTGCCACCAGGATACGTGCCGTCATTTGCTTGTCCAAATATTCTTGACAACCCTGTCTCAATTTGCACGA
>VGDE01000368.1 GCA_016869875.1 Alphaproteobacteria bacterium | reverse complement strand
GCGTCATGCGCTCGATCCGCTCTCTGATGAACCAGAACAACCACCAGGACATGCTGATCTGGATCACCGAAGCCGGCGCCCCGACATCGGGCGGCAACCAGGCGGTGTCGCAGGCCGACCAGGCGGCGACCCTGCGCCAGCTGGTCGACATGGCCCGCGCCCCGAACAGTGGCCTCGGCCCGATCCACTGGTACGGCTTCCGCGACCGGACGACCGGCACCGACACGGAAACCTACTTCGGCATCGAGGATGCGCGAGGCACGCCCAAGGCCGCAGCAGCCGTGTTCCGCGAGCTCGCCTGACGCGCCAGCCGCCTTCGACCCCAACTTCCACCGCCCTGGGCCGACGCCTAGGGCGGTTTTTGTGACAGCTTATCCAGTTGGCTATCGAGTCCCTGATCAAGTGAACGTCGGATACCCATTCAGGCCGCCGCGCAACCAGGGCGGCATGCTGACATCCTGCCCCACGAGGCGATCTCCTGTGGCGGCAACAAGGGTGCCGCCGAGATCAGCAAAGCCGATCCACGCGACGCAATGTCCGTCGGCGGCCGCGCCGTTCATGTGCGGGGTCAGGGCATCCCGGTCGAGGCGGCTCACATGGTCCGCCAGATAGGCCAGGTGGGTTTATTCTTGCTCCAGGCTGTGAGCCAGTTCTTCCACGGCCGCAGTGGTACGGAACCGTGTCGTGTAATCCAGCACCTCATCCATCAGGCGCTCGGCCTTCAGGTAGATGAACACGCTCAGAGCCGCCAAGACGCTCAGGAGACAAAGAGAGACAAACGCGAAGAGAGACCCGCGCAGGGTCAACGGGAGCAGCTGGGACATGATCGCTTGAATGCCTGAGAGAGAGGCTCCTCCCTGTCCGCCTATCCCGCCACAGCTTAACAATGTCCTAAGCCGCGAGCGCAGGCGCATGTTTCGGCAGCAAGGGTTGACGATGTGTTACCGTGAGCGAAGGATGTAATCTCTCAACCGGTTGCAGTGCCCGACATCTCGCTACCCCTCCGGCCCGTGGGCTGTGCCAGCCGGCATGCCCCCGCGCCTTGGAGTGAGACACTCCGGCCGTCTTCGTTACCCGATCAGAAGGCGATCGAGGGCGAACAGGATCTTGCCAACCGTCTTTACGAACGGGATCACGATCAGGAAGCCCAAGGCGGTCGAACTGAGCGCGAGAAACAGCAGCGTCCGGATCCGCCGCCCCGACATCTCTTTCCGGAAGCTTGCGACGCGCTCCGGATCTTGAGTTGGGTAACAAGGCTCTTGAGGACGCGCCCTGTCTGAACCACCTTGCGGGGATCTGTCGCAAACTTTGCTGATGCTTCAGCCTGAGCTACGCTCGGTCGAGGAGAGCGGCATGATGGGGAGGAAGTGATGGCGATCTCGTTCAAGGGCGCCCACTTCCCTGAGGACGTGATCCTCCATGCGGTCTTCTTTTACCTTCGCTACGGGGTATCTTACCGTGACCCTGAAGAGATCATGGCCGAGCAGGGGTGAGCGTTGATCATGCGACGCTCAATCGGTGGGTGGAGCGCTATGCCGGTCAAGTCGCCGAGGATGCGCGTCGCCGCAAGCGGCTCCCTGACAGATCCTGGCGAATGGACGGGACCTGCATCAAGGTGAAAGGTCAGTGGGTTTATCTCTACCGGGCCGTGGACAAGTTCGGAAAGACGCTGGACTTCCTGCTGTCGAAGCGACGGAACAAGCCAGCCGCCATTAAGTTTCTTGCTCGTGCAATGGAGGTGAACGGCCTGCCGCGAAAGATCGTCCTCGACAAGAGCGCGGCCAACACCCAAGGCATCAAGGACATCAACCGGATGTTGAAGCGCTTTGGCTGCCCGGTCCCGATCCAGATGGTGCGGATCAAATACTTGAACAATCTGATCGAGCAGGACCACCACTTCATCAAGCGCCGGGTGAGGCCGATGCTTGGCTTCAAGAGCTTCGCATCAGCGGCGTCGACCATCGCCGGGATCGAGTTGGTCAACATGATCCGCAAGGGCAGTTCCGGCCCGAGCTCCGTCCCCTTCAGCAGTTCTGTCTGCTGGCTGCCTGAAGGCCAGGACCAAGATAGCAGTTTGTGCTTCTTGTGCATTTTGCGACACAACCCGCCAGCGTCCAGTCGCGGCTTCAGACGATCTGGCCGATTAGCGGCTCAAAAGGCTGCCAGTTCGAGCTTGAGGCCCCTGATCTTCCGGAAGCGCTGCAACTGCTCGGTCGTTCCTTTGCCACCTTC
>VGDE01000367.1 GCA_016869875.1 Alphaproteobacteria bacterium | reverse complement strand
TGGGCATAGGCGACGCCGCCACCGGCGCCTGTCATGTTCGTGACCTGCATGGTTCCGTCGATCAGTCCCATCTCACGCAGGTACTGAGCGGTCGTGCGGCAGATGAAGTCCCAGCCCCCGCCGGGCGCGGAAGGCGCGAGACATTCGGGGCTGCGCGGCTTGAACTCTTGCGCAATCGAAGCGCCGCCGGTTGCTCCGAGCGCAGTGACTGCGACCAGACCGGCCGCGGCGAAGTTCTTGAACATGCATCTTCCTCCCTGATGCGGTGCACAACAGTTGATTCTCATCCCCTGCCTTAAGATTGCATATACGAGCGGATAAGAGCAATCAAGGAGAGCTTGGCGACAGGAGGATTTTCACGTTTTATGCTCTTTCTCTATGAAAAGGTACTGTGCCCTGTGGAGATTGAAGGAGGCGCACGTCGGCCGCATGGCATCGGGACGCACCAAAGTACAATCGAGTTGCACTGCGCCGGCGTTTGGGGCACCGTTCCGAGCACAAAATGGCTTTGCCATAGCCAGCATCTCTGTTTTTGCATGAGGGTAGCGTCGTCGATGTCGACCAGTGAGTTGTCGTTCCGGATTTCTGCCAAGTTGGCGCAGGATATCGCCTTGGGCGACATCCCAAGCGGCAGCCACCTGCGCGCTCAGGAAGTTGCCGACCGGTATCAGGTTTCCCGCACGCCCATACGTGAGGCTTTTGCGACCTTGGAGGAACAAGGCCTTCTTCGTCGTTTTCCTAATCGCGGCTACTTCGTAGCCGACAACATCCCGCAGGCGGCGATCAGCAGCATCAGCGAAACCATGGATGTTGCCCGGGATGAATATCAGGCGTTAGCCGAGGATTGGCTGACCGACCGTCTGCCCGAAATCGTGACCGAGCAGGCCCTGCGCCAGCGCTACAATCTGACAAAGGCAAAGCTGAGCGACATGCTGGCCCGTGCCGCTCGAGAAGGCTGGGCCGAGCGCAAGGAAGGATACGGGTGGCGCTTGCTGCCGGTGGCCAAGACCGTCGAAGCTTTTGACGAGATCTACCGGTTTCGGATGGCGATCGAACCGGCCGCTATCCTGGAACCATCGTTCGAGCTGAGGCGGGAAACGCTGACCAGCCTGCGGCGAACGCAGGAAAGGATGCTTGAGGGCGGAATTGATTCTATGCCGGCAGAAAAGCTCCTGGACAACGGCGCGATGTTCCATGAGGAGATTGCCCGCATGTCCAACAACCTCTTCTTTCTTTCCGCGCTGGAGCGCGTCAATCGCATGCGACGGCTCATGGAGTACCGCACCAAGATCGATCGCGAGCGGCTGACCGAGCAATGCACCGACCATCTCGAAATACTGTCGCTTCTCGAACGGGGCGAGATCTTGGAGGCATCTTTCTTCATGCGCAGGCACCTCAGCAGTGCGTTGAGACGGAAGTCCCGAACAGCTAGGCTATGGTCGATGGGGCATCAGAAGGGCTAGTGGATCTCAACTCGCCGCAGGCGCGTCGGTCATGCTCCAGCAGGTCGACTTCCCGTCGCCGCCTGAAAATCATCTTGGCCGTTGCTGGCCCTATCCTCATGCGGTGCAGTGATGCCTGACGCTCAAGTCCCCGACCTCCCAGGGATTAATCATGATCTGGTGTGGGAGATAGGCTTTCACCTGAGCCAGATCCAAACTCAACGGTGACGCCATAGGTGCCGTGCCGCACGGCGACGCAGCCTGATGAGTCCTCAAAAGAAACTCCTTCTCGTGCCAACCGCTGCGTCACCACGCTCAGATCAGGAACCCGCACACGAAAGGCTGCAAACCCCCTGGGATACTGCCCTGCCACGACACGAAGCTTGCTTCCGTGCGTGAGAGCATAGGAAACACCCTTGTCTCCAGAGGACGCACCTGTGAACGTGGCGAGGAACGCGGTGTGGCGCGACGGACTGTCGGCGCTCAGCGTCACCGCCGATACGTCCACAGCCCCATTCGCATGGGTCTGGAGGCGTGGGTCCCAAAACGCTTCCGGGAAATGCTGCTGGCAGACAAAGAACGACGCCTCAGGCAGGTGCGGGTCACTGGCAAAGGCCAAGGTGAAGGCGACGTGGGTTTCACCGCCGCCCGGACGGCGCCCACTGCGCTCGAAGAAGAACGGTTCGTAGTCGCCAATGCCCGCTTCCGCAAACTGCGCGGCATCCCTCGCCGCATCACGACTGTCGAGCACAAGCATCGCCAGCCCCTCACGCCGCTCCAGGTAGTCCTTCACA
>VGDE01000366.1 GCA_016869875.1 Alphaproteobacteria bacterium | reverse complement strand
CATCTTTTGCCGCTTGTTAGGGCACAGATGCGACTGAGCATGTCCGGGGAACGACAGGAATGTCCCGCATCGACGACATCGCCCCGTGGATCTCGCTGTGGAAGCTTGAGCTTCAGGTTTGGAGAAGCTGCGCTGCGGCAACCGTTAAGCGTCGAGCGGCCGCTTGGGGCCAACTTTCGTGAGAACGGCGCCGCAAAGCCAATGCTCATCGCCCAAATCCCCGTGATAGGCCGAGAATAATCAAGGCGCGACCCAAGCAGCGCAACCACCGACGGATGCTTAATCTCCGCCTGCCAGTATGTCGGCCTGCCAGTATCTCCGCCTGCCACTTAAATACGCTATTCAGCTGCAAAAGAATCAGGCGGACTTTAACGTCCGGCCGATACGTTCAGCTTGTTGATAATCGTCATCGCGCTGCTACGGTGGACGTGGTCAGCAAGGCTGGCAGACCGGTCAACGAGCCATCGTCAGGGTAGAGAGGTTACCATGCATACCACCACGCTGGAGGCGAAGCCTGTATCATCCGACTTTGATACGCTGAACCCGGTCACGCCCCAGGAGAAGACGTGGGGCTGGTTCGCCATCTTCAACGTGTGGGCAAATGACGTGCAGTCGCTCTTCGGCTACAGCCTCGTGGCCTCGCTGTTCATCTCCTACGGCGTCAGCGGCTGGACGGCTTTCGCGGCTCTGATCGCGGCAGGCCTGCTGGTGATGGTCCTCGTCAACCTGTCAGGTGCGGCCGGCGAGAAATACGGCATCCCCTACCCGGTCTTCGCCCGTGCCAGCATGGGCACGGCTGGCGCCCGCCTGCCGGCCCTGTTACGGGCCATCGTGGCGGTCTTCTGGTATGGCGTGCAGGTCTACTTTGCCTCGACCGCCTTGGCGCTGCTGATCAGGTCAGTGACCGGCATCACCGATGGAGCGCCTGTAATGGGCCTCACTGGCGTGGACTGGTTCTCTTTCTTGCTGGTCTGGGTGTTCCACATCCTCATCTTCTGGCGCGGCATGGGCTGGGTTGAGAACTTCCTGAACATTGCTGGGCCTTTCGTGTATGCGGTGATGATCGGACTGGTGATCGTGCTGTGGAACCGTGCGGACGGTCAGCTGCTGGCGGAGGCGCAGACCATCTTCGCCAATCCCGAAGGTACCTTCGGCACCGAAGTTGCCGGATTTATCGCGATCGTCGGGACCATGGTGGCGTATTTTGCCGCGGTCATGATCAACTTCAGCGACTTCTCCCGGTTTGCTCGGAACAAGCGCGCGATGACGCTGGGCAACCTGACCGGCCTGCCGCTGAACATGATCCTGTTCTCCGCCCTTGCACTCCTGACAACCGCGGGCGCTGCCGTGGTCTATGGCGAAGCGCTGATCAACCCCACCGAGATCGTGGAACGCACGGACAGCGTAATATTGGCCATCATCGCCGCCATCACCTTCTTCGCGGCGACCGTCGGCATCAACCTGGTGGCAAACTTCATCCCGGCCGTGAACGGCATTGCAAACATGTCGCCGAAGCGGATTGGCTTCCGTGCAGCCGGTGTGATTACTTCGGTCTTCGCCCTGTTCATCGGGGGGCTGTGGACCAGCTTCATCAGCCAGGTCGGGATCGACGGCTTCGTCAACACGCTTGGAGCGACGCTGGCCCCACTTTACGGGATCCTGATTGCCGACTACTATCTGCTGCGGCGGCAACAGCTGGATATTCAAGACCTATATGATCCGAATGGCGGCATCTACTACTATGGCAACGGCTGGAACGACCATGCACTGGTGGCCTTCGGCATCGCTGCAGTGTTTTCGGTGGCCGCTGTTTGGGTGCCATTCCTCAGCCAGTTGTCCGGCTATGCTTGGCTGATTGGTGCGCTTTTGGGCGGCACGATCTACTATCTTCGGAGCAGGCCAGCGCAGCGCCGCTGAGGCCTGCGGCCCCACATGGACGCCAAGTGCGGTTCAGGGACGCCACGAACTCTAGGCCGATCATCTCAGGGTGACAGATCCAGCACTCGATGGATTGGGCGGGCCGTATCGATGATCCCGAACGTGGCCGACTTGCCGGTCTTGCTCTGGATCACCGAGGTCGCTCCGTGATGGGCCCTGCGGCGAAGACATCACGGACCTTGAGCGCGATACGACCGCAGCCACGCAGCTTGCTGTCGATGGCAAGGTTGAACAGTGCGAGGTCGGGGTGTTTCTAGCTATTTCGAGCTGGACCCGGATCGACCAAACATGTTGCGAAAGGAGCG
>VGDE01000365.1 GCA_016869875.1 Alphaproteobacteria bacterium | reverse complement strand
CAGTTGATGGACCTGGGCCTGATGGAACCGGGGCAATGGTTCTAGACTTGGATCTTCCAAAGGCCGCGGATGCTGTCAACGGCTTGCCCTTGCACCATCTTGACCCCAGATGATAGACGCTGCGGCAATCTTTGAAACGGCGCCGCCGCAGCGCCGAACATGAAAAGGCACGATCCGCATGGCGATGACCCAGACCAGCTTCGACCGCGACGACCTGCTTGCCTGCGCGCGCGGAGAGCTGTTTGGCCCCGGCAATGCGCAGTTGCCCGAACCGCCCATGCTGATGATGGACCGCATCACCGACATCTCGGAAGATCGCGGCGAGCATGGCAAGGGCCATGTCGTGGCCGAATTCGACATCACGCCCGACCTTTGGTTCTTTGGCTGCCATTTCCCCGGCAACCCGATCATGCCGGGGTGCCTGGGCCTTGATGGCCTGTGGCAGCTGACCGGCTTCAACCTGGGCTGGCGCGGCTGGCAGGGGCGCGGCTATGCGCTGGGCGTGGGCGAGGTCAAGTTGACCGGCATGGTCCGTCCCGACCGCAAGATGCTGCGCTATACCGTCGATTTCACAAAGGCCGTGCAGACCCGCCGCCTGACCATGGGCGTGGCCGACGGCCGCGTCGAGGCGGACGGAGAACTGATCTACCAGGTCAAGGACATGAAAGTGGCCCTTTCGGCCAATTGACACCATTCGCAAGGAGGCCGCCATGCGCCGCGTCGTCATCACCGGGCTCGGGATCGTCTCGCCCATTGGCAACAATGCCGACGAAGTCACCGAAAGCCTGCGCGCGGGCCGGTCGGGCATCGTCTTTGCCCCTGAATATGCCGAGCACGGCTTTCGCAGCCAGGTCCACGGCATGCCGCAGATCGTGCTGGAGGATCACATCGACAAGCGCAACCTGCGCTTCATGGGTCCGGGCGCGGCTTACAACTTCATCGCCATGGAACAGGCGATCAAGGACAGCGGGCTGGAGGAGAGCGATGTCTCGAACCCGCGCACTGGCCTGATCATGGGCTCGGGCGGGCCGTCGACCTCGAACTTCTTCGAGGCGCACCAGACCGTCATCCAGAAGGGCAGCCCCAAGCGCATGGGACCCTTCATGGTGACGCGCTGCATGTCGTCCACCAACTCGGCCACGCTGGCCACGCCCTTCAAGATCAAGGGCGTGAACTACTCGATCACCTCGGCCTGCTCGACCAGCGCCCATTGCATCGGCAACGGGGTCGAGCAGATCCAGATGGGCAAGCAGGACATCGTTTTCGCCGGCGGCGGCGAGGAACTGGACTGGACGCTCTCCTGCCTCTTCGATGCGATGGGCGCCATGTCGTCGAAATACAACGACACGCCGGAAAAGGCCTCGCGTCCCTATGACGAAACCCGCGACGGGTTCGTCATCGCGGGCGGCGGCGGCGTTGTGGTGCTGGAGGAACTGTCCCACGCGCTGGCGCGGGGCGCCAAGATCTATGCCGAGGTGACGGGCTATGGCGCGACCTCGGACGGCTACGACATGGTGGCGCCCTCGGGCGAAGGCGGCGAACGGTCGATGCGCGTGGCGCTGGAAACCCTGCCCGAAGGCCGCAAGATCAGCTATGTGAACGCGCACGGCACCTCTACTCCCGTGGGCGACCTGGGCGAAATCAAGGCTCTGCGGCGTGTTTTCGGCGAAGGCAACACGCCGCCTGTCAGTTCCACCAAGTCGCTGACCGGGCATTCGCTGGGCGCCACCGGCGTCCACGAGGCAATCTACAGCCTGCTGATGTTGCAAAATGACTTCATCGCGGCCTCGGCGAATGTCGGTACTCTGGACCCCGAGATACAACCGGGCGAGATTGCCACTCAGCGGGTGGACAATGCAGGGTTGGATTCGGTCCTGTCGAACAGCTTTGGCTTTGGCGGAACCAACGCCACGCTGGTGATGTCCAAATACCTGGAATGATATAAGAAACCGAGGGACAGCATGGGCGATCTTCTGAAGGGCAAGCGTGGGCTTGTGATGGGGGTCGCAAACGAGCGATCCATTGCGTGGGGGATCGCGCGCGCGATGGCCGCCGAAGGGGCGGAACTGGCCTTCAGCTATCAGGGCGAGGCCTTCGGCAAGCGGGTCGAACCGCTTGCCGCCTCGGTCGGATCGGATTTCCTTGTCGATGTGGACGTCACAGATGACGCCTCGCTCGACGCAGCGTTCGGCACCCTTTCCGACCGCTGGGGCAGGCTGGACTTCGTGGTCCATGCCATCGCCTTTTCCA
>VGDE01000364.1 GCA_016869875.1 Alphaproteobacteria bacterium | reverse complement strand
CAGATGCACCTCGGGCCGGTCCAGCAGATCGCGGGGGCCACCCTGTGCCGTCACCATCCGGGCGAACACCTCGGCGGCGGCGCCGCTATCCAGCGCCGCCTCCAGCCCAGCGATCTGCTGGCCCGCCAGCGTCAGGCATTCCGCCGCCAGCGCCAGGGTCAGGTCACGCAGCGCCCCATTCTCGCCGCGCAGGACGCGGATGGCTTCTGCCACCTCCAGCGCATTGCCGGCGCTGCGGGCCAAGGGCTGGTCCATGTCGGTGATCAGCGCCGCCGTCCGGCAGCCGGCGCCATTTGCCGTCTCGACCAGGGCTTGGGCCAACCGCCCGGCGCTGTCCGGCTTTCTCAGGATTGCCCCCGATCCGGCCTTCACGTCCAGCACCAGCGCATCCAGCCCCGCCGCCAGCTTCTTTGACAGGATGGAGGCCGTGATCAGGTCGATCGATTCCACCGTTCCCGATTCGTCGCGAATTGCGTAAAGCCGCCGGTCGGCCGGCGCCACATCCCCTGTGGCCGAGACGATGGCGCAACCGACCTTGCGGACCGTGCGTCGGAAGTCCTCCTCCGTCTGCTCGCACTGATAGCCCGGAATGGCCTCCAGCTTGTCCAGGGTCCCGCCTGTATGACCCAGCCCGCGCCCCGAGATCATCGGAACATACACATCGCGCGCCGCCAGCAGCGGCGCCAGCACCAGGCTGACCGTGTCGCCGATCCCTCCGGTCGAGTGCTTGTCCACCACCGGCCCCGAGAGGTCCCATTGCAGCACATGGCCTGAATCGCGCATGGCCCGCGTCAGCGCCACGCGCCCTTTTGGACCAACGCCGCGGGTCAGCACGGCCATGGCAAAGGCCCCGGCCTGCGCGTCGCTGACCGATCCGTCCGCCAGCCCCTGCGCCATCAGCGCGGCGCCGGGGCCATCGAGCCCCCGGCCGTCGCGGATGGCGGCAATCACCGGGCGCGGGTCGGTCATGTGCGGGCCATGTGACCTGCGTCGAACCCGCCCGGCAACAGCTGCGCGACCGTCGTTTCCAGCGTGGCGCCGTCTGTCGTGGCCAGCAGCACGGGCGTGTCCCCTGCCCCGAACTCGGCCAGCTTCTGTCGGCAGCCGCCGCAAGGCGGCACGGGCGTCGGGCTGTCGGCAATGACCGCGACCTCGACCAGCTGCGTCTCGCCCGCGGCGACCATGGCCGCAATCGCGCCGGCCTCGGCGCAGGTGCCTTCGGGATAGGCCACGTTCTCGACATTGCAACCACGGTAGATGGCGCCCGAAGCACCACGGATGGCCGCGCCCACCTTGAACTTGGAATAAGGGACATAGGCCCGTTCACGCACCTCGCGCGCCGCATCCAGAAGTGACATCATGCTGCCTTTCTTGCTGTCTGCCGACATTTCTGCGCCTCGACGCGGTGCTGTGCAAGCCACCTCCCCCGCAATCCCCTCCGGAAGCCCGCTGTTCTATCTCAGGAAGATGGTTTAACGGTAAATCAATTCCGAAACCGGAGGCGAAGATGGAAGAACGCAGGCAGGACAGCGCGCGGCAGGCGGCACTCGATTATCACGAATTCCCGCGACCCGGGAAGCTTGAGATCCGCGCGACCAAGCCGATGGCGAACGGCCGCGACCTGTCGCGTGCCTATTCCCCCGGCGTGGCCGAGGCCTGTCTGGAAATCAAGGCGGACCCGACCACCGCCGCCCGCTATACCAGCCGCGGCAACCTGGTCGCGGTGGTGTCGAACGGCACCGCCGTTCTGGGCCTTGGCAATATCGGCGCACTGGCCTCCAAGCCGGTGATGGAGGGAAAGGCCGTTCTTTTCAAGAAATTCGCCAACATCGACTGTTTCGACATCGAGGTGAACCAGCCCGACCCGGTCAAGCTGGCCGAGATCGTCTGCGCGTTGGAGCCGACCTTTGGCGCGATCAACCTGGAAGACATCAAGGCGCCCGACTGCTTTATCGTCGAGCAGATCTGCCGCGAGCGCATGAACATCCCCGTGTTCCATGACGACCAGCACGGCACGGCCATCGTCGTGGGGGCGGCGGCCACCAACGCGCTGCGGATCGCGGGAAAGCGGTTTGACGAGATCAAGATCGTGTCGACCGGCGGCGGCGCGGCGGGCATCGCCTGCCTGGACATGCTGCTGAAACTGGGCGTCAAGCGCGAGAACGTCTGGCTCTGCGACATTCATGGCCTTGTTCACGAAGGCCGTGCCGAGGACATGAACCCGCAAAAGGCCGCCTATGCGCAGAACACGAC
>VGDE01000363.1 GCA_016869875.1 Alphaproteobacteria bacterium | reverse complement strand
TCCCTTGTCCTGGCTTGGTCCGAAGTGAACCTGGATCGGGACGGGCTCGTCTCCGCGCCGTGCATGCTTCAGGGCATTGGTGAGTAGCTCGCTCGCAATCAGTCCGAGCGGCAGCGCCTGATCGATGGGCAGGAGCATCGTCATGGCTTCGACCGTGATCTGCGCGTTTCCAGAGCCCAGTGAGGATGCGATATCTTCTGTCAGACGCTGCAGGTATCCCCCGAACTCAACCGTATCCATGTTCGCCGAGCGGTAAAGCTGCTCGTGGATACGGGCCACGCTCAGAACACGGGTCGAAGCTTCGGCCAAGGCGTCCTTTGCCTCTCGCGATGACACGGCCCGCTCCTGCATGCGCAGCAGCCCCCCGACCATGGACAGGCTGTTCTTGATGCGGTGGTCGATCTCGCGGGAGAGAAGATCCTTGTCGGCCAGGGCGCGCCGCAGTCGCTCTTCGGCCACGACATGGGTGGTGACATCCTGCACGATGCCGACCAGACGCACAGGGCGCCCTTCGGCAAAGGTCGTGCGTCCATAGGCAGCAACCCATCGGGTCTCTTTGTCCGAACGGCGCAGAACGCGATACTGGGCCGCAGAGCGTCCATCGCCCTGCGGATCGAGCGCTTGATCAAGCGCGGCCTGCATCGCTGCCTGGTCCTCGGGATGTATGCCATCCGCGAAGGTCGCAAAGCTGACCGGCTCCTCGGCCCCAATGCCCCAGATGTCGCGGATGCGACCGTCCCAGTCGATTGTGCCGGTGACCAGGTCATGGTCGAAAAGCCCGAGCGCCGCCGCATCGACCGCAATGCTGAGACGCTCCTCGCTCTGGGCCACGGCCTGCTCAGCAAGCTTGCGCTCGTGGATATCCTCTGATGCGCCATACCACATGGCAATCCCGCCCCGCGCATCTTGCCAAGGATGGGCATGGCTGCGCATCCAGCGATAATCGCCATTCGCCATGCGGACGCGCTGTTCGATGTCAAAGGACGTGCCCGTCTCGATGGCGTGCCTCCAAGCCGAAAGGGAGGCAGAGCGATCATCGGAATGGATCGCCTCAAGCCAGCCCTCTCCTTCGGCGTCCTCAAGCGTCAGGCCTGTCACGTCGAGCCATCGCTCGTTGAACTCGACAATTTGCCCCTCTGCATTGGCCGCCCAGGGGATCTGCGGGTTGAGTTCGACCGCGCGCCGCAGATGAGCCTCCCGCTGGGCCAGTTCGTGGCCAAGCTCCTCGATCCTGCTGCGCGCTGCTTCCTTGTCGATCGCCACGCCAAGCGTATTGGCGAGCGCCTGCAGAAAGTGGATGTCATGCGGATTGAACGCGCCAGGATCGCGGCTGTCAGCCTCGAGAACCCCGAAGGGCGCGCCTTCGCCCTGGATGATCACGTTGACCGCGCGCTTGACCCCGTGATCCGCCATCAGCTTCGGCGTGCGGAAACGTTTTTCTTCTGAGAGATGGTTGGAAATCACCGGCTCGCCTGTCTTGAAGGCGTAGCCTGCGGGGCTTTCCAGATCCGCTCCGATCCGGGCATGTCCGACCAACCCGGGCCTCCAGCCGATCCCCGCGCGCAGAAGAAGAGCGTTCTCCTTGGGCAAGGGTTCGAGCACCTTTGCAAAGCCCACTTCAAGCCCGTCCGCTGCAATGCGACAGGCTTCATCCAGGATGGCTTGCAGCGTATCGTTCTTGAGCGCGAAGCGGCCGAATTCAGCGATCAGCGCCTGTTGGGCCAGACGCCGTTCAAGCTCAGGAACAGGCGGGTTGGGAGAGTCGTCGGCCGGGGTCTCTGCGATCATGACCGTTCCAATATCACCGCGAGAATACAGGGAACAAGAAGAGAACCCCGTATCCGCGTCAAGGGGTTTTCACAAGATGCCTCGTGTCGCGAGACTGCCTGGCTCTGCAAGGTCCTTCTCGACAGCGCACATGATCGGCGCAGGCGTGTCCTCTTCTCGTGCTTACCTGTATGAGTTGCTGCCTTTGGGCGACGGTTCCAGGGCGGACCTCCTTATGGATGGAGACCAACCGGCGAGTGATGATGCTATCGGCGCGACACACCTGAAAATCAGGTCGCCAACGTCTTGGAACCCCGCTTCAAGATGCGCATTTCGCTGCAACGGATCTTCCGACCAATCGGGATTGCAAAGCCTGTGGGCTGCTCCAAGGGAAAGTTCAGATGACGGCACGACGAGCAGTTGCGATTATCGGCACAGGCCCTACCGGGATCTACAGTCTGAAACACCTGCTCGGCGCCGGGCTTCCCCTT
>VGDE01000362.1 GCA_016869875.1 Alphaproteobacteria bacterium | reverse complement strand
CAAGGGCTGGGCCGCACCAGTCTCGCTTGTGAACAGCGCGTCGGCGTAAAGACGTTCCTCGATCTGGGGCGTCAGGACGTAGAGCATCCCGCTGAGCGCCGCGATGAACAGGAAGGGGCCGACAAAGAGGCCGATGTAGAAATGAAGCCGCACCAGAAAAGGGCGCAAGGCATTGGGTGCCGCCCGACCGGACGGCTGGTGAGAGGATGGCATGGAGGATCACCTGTCAAAAGGCGCCGCAATGGCGCTTGAAAGCCAAAGCGTGAGGATAAGACTTAATCGTGAGGATCAGGTGTACAGGACAGGGGGGCCGCGCAGGGGCGTTGCGGGGTCTCATGGACGCAGGCCCGCGCGTTCGACCTGCGGCCGGATGATGGCCGCAGCGAACCGCTGCTCGATCGCGACGAGGCGCAAGTCTGCCGAGGGCAGGCCGCAGCCGGCAATCAGATGGCAAAGGGAGCAATGAAAGGCGTGCGAGTTCTGCGGCTCGTCGTGCAGGCACAGGTCGCCCACAGAAACCCCCGTGAGCACATAGGCTTCAAGCCGCACCTCGCTGATCGTCGGCACACTTCGCCCGGACATTGCCGAAGCAAAGGCCAAGCTGACCACCGTGAGCAAGGTCAGGCACAGGATGCGAAAGGGGATCAGGCGGCCCATGGCGCCTTATCACAACGACAGAGGCCCAAGGCAAGGCGTTCATCTGCCTTATGCAAGACAAGCGTTCAGGCAGCAGCAATGGCCCCCTTTGCGAATGACGGCTCTGAGCGCGTCACGTCGATCTACGGCCTGCCAACTGCATCCCCGAATATTAGCCATGGGAATGGACTGCAATCAGGCAAGAGGTCGGCGGCCGGTTCGAGGTCTGGGTGCGCGCGGCAGCCTGCTAAAGATGACATATCTCAAAGATGCAATCCTTCTGGACTTCGCGCTGGTGATCCTAGGCGTGGCGCTTGCTCAAATCTTTGCTTCCGTCACTGTCGGTTTTCCGGGGAGTGGCTCACCAGATCGTCGTAGTCGTTGGGGTCGATCCAGATCTCTTCCGCGGCCGGTGCAGAGGGCTTTTCCCGAACGCTGGTGGCGTAAAGCAGCAGTGACGGGTCGGTTGTCTCGGGCTCCGGAAGGTCATTGGTGACAGCCAATGCTCCAACGGTTCCTGTATCTGACGAGACCAGAGATCCGCTTCCGCCGGCGGCAGCGCTGGTCGAAATGAGGATTATGGCGATGGCAGCACTAAGACAGGTGTGCGCCAGCCGGGAAAGCAGCATGGGCATGGTCGGTCCTCCTTATCATCAAGCAGTTGACGCTTTGTGAAGATCAGCCCGGCCACGAGCAGAATGACCTTCCAATCGGCTGGCGCCAGACCAGGTTGTCGATCAGCGTCTGAGCCCAATCGAGTAAGAGTTGCTGCAACTCGCGCGCCGGAATGCCCTTCAGCCATGCCTGCCACTCGTCCGGAGGTCTAGGTTCCCGAAGCCGCTTTTCTTGGCCCGCATAGTTGTTTCGACGATCAGCACTCTGTTCCTGTTCATTGTCATTCCGATATCTTCAATCCGGTTTCGCTGCCGTTAGATAGGCGTGCCAAAGACGATGGACCACATGGCCAAGTAGCAGGATCGTATATTGAAAATGAGGACTGCAGCCAGCTTCAAGCTGTTTTAGACATATTGTCACCACCGGCCCGCCTACGATGCGAAGTTATCCACATTTTCCGGGGATGTATCTTGGGATACATGCTTTATTTCTTTTGTAAGTGGTAAGTTATACCTGTTACCGTATCTTGATCCGAAATTGTGCCGCGCGCGGTCTATCCTGGCCTGCCCCTATCGGGTGGTCCGGTTTCAGTCTTAGTGCATGACGGGTCTCGGCGGCAATGCCGCCGCCAGGGATGGGGGTGCCCCACCGTCGCGTGATGGTCAGAGGATGGTTTCCGGCGCAGGCGGCCGGTAGCCAGAGACGAGTGCGCCGGACGGTATTGTAGTGGACGCGCCATGCCTCGATGACAACGCGAGCCTCGGCCAGCGAGTAGAATATCTTGCCGTTCAGCAGTTCGTCTCGGAGCTTCGAATTTAGAGCGCGTTGCGTTTAATCGGTTTCATATCCGGCGGCTTTGAAGAAATTGTAGCATTCCTCATCGGTGAAAAGATCGCAGACCTACCCGACAGCGTGCCAGAGAGCCTCGTAGGTTCGCGCGGCGGCTCTTCGGATCAGTGCCTTGAGCTTTGCGAAGGCCATCTCGATCGGGTTGAGATCTGGACTGTAGGGAG
>VGDE01000361.1 GCA_016869875.1 Alphaproteobacteria bacterium | reverse complement strand
GCCCACGGCCGAGGGGATGCGGCCCAGAAGCGCCGACACCTCGGAGCCCGCCTGCGTGAAGCGGAAGATGTTGTCCACGAAGAACAGAACGTCCGTGCCCGAGGCGTCGCGGAACTGCTCGGCCAGGGTCAGGCCGGTCAGGGCGACGCGCATGCGGGCTCCCGGCGGCTCGTTCATCTGGCCGTAAACCAGCGCCACTTTCGACTCCGACAGGTTGTCGGGAACGATCACGCCGGATTCCACCATCTCGTGGTAAAGGTCGTTGCCTTCACGGGTCCGTTCGCCAACGCCCGCGAACACCGAATAACCCGAGTGCACTTTCGCGATGTTGTTGATCAGTTCCATGATCAGAACAGTCTTGCCCACGCCGGCGCCGCCGAACAGGCCAATCTTGCCGCCCTTGGAGTAGGGAGCCAACAGGTCGATGACCTTGATGCCGGTCACCAGGATTTCCGAGCTGGTCGCCTGGGCGGCGAAGTCCGGAGCCTGCTGGTGAATGGCGCGCATGTCGCTTGCGGCAAGGGCTGCGCCCTCGTCCACGGGCTCGCCCACGACGTTCAGGATACGCCCCAGGGTCACGTCGCCCACGGGCACGGTGATCGGGCCGCCGCTGTCGGACACAGCCTCGCCGCGGACCAGACCCTCGGTCGAATCCATCGCGATGGTGCGGACGGTGTTCTCGCCCAGATGCTGCGCGACTTCCAGAACCAGCTTCTTGCCGTTGTTTTCGGTCACCAGCGCGTTCAGGATCGCGGGCAGGTGGTTGTCGAACTGCACGTCAACGACGGCGCCGATCACCTGCGTGATTTTGCCCTTTGATTCTGCCATCTATTGAACTCCTTGGCTTTCGTTGCAGGCGGGCCGGACGGCTCGATGGCCCCGCATTTATTTCCCGACACCCGTATCAGTCGATGGGGCGTATACATGATCGGCGAGAAAGTCCCAACGGCTTTGGGGCGTCTCGCACCAGCCCTCGCGGAGACCGCCCAGGCCGAAATTGAATTCCGTCACCGTCAACTGAAGCTTGCGCCCCGGAAAATAGCGTCGGTACTTGCGCTCGAACCGCTTGCGGTTCGGCTTGAAGGTCGCGTCAATCCCGCCGGGACTGTGATGCGTCAGCAGGAAGGGGATCACGTAGCTGCGCCCTCCCATGATCTCGGCCAAGCGGCAAAGATCCGCGGCATAGAAGTGAAAGCCTGACAAGTCGCAGGAATGCACGACCGGATGATCGCGGCGCATGACGAAGAAGTTCTCGTCCAGCGCCTCGACCAGGACCGGCTTCTGAACCCGGATGCCGCGATCATGCGGATCGACCAGGTGCCGCACCACCTTCCCGGCCCCGCTTCCACCGGCGTTGCCGGCCAGCAGCCAGCGCGGATCGCGCCGTTCGAGGTCCTCGAGGCAGGCAAGGAGCTGGTCCGCTCCATCGGCGTGAAACTCCACGTCGTCATGGGTAAAGACGACATAGCGCCCGCGCGCCTCGCACAAGGTCCGGCGAATGGCGTCGAATCCGTCAAAGCGGTTGCTGCCGCGATTGTCCAGGGCCAGGAACTGGCAGGTCGTCCTGTCGAATCCCTTTGCCTCGGCCGACCGCAGCAGCCGCTCATAACGGTCTTGCCTGGCCACCAGGGTCACGATGGTGAACGTCACGTCGCTCTCGGCTGGCCCGGTCAGGAACCGGACCCCGAGACGATCGACGATGGCGTCAGCCTTCGTGCCCCCGTCCATGGCTTACAGCGCCTCCGCACCCGAGATGATCTCGATCAGCTCCTTGGTGATCGCGGCCTGACGCGAGCGGTTGTACTCGGTCGTCAGACGGTCGATCATGTCGCCCGCGTTGCGGGTGGCGTTGTCCATGGCACTCATCCGCGCGCCCTGTTCGGACGCCGCGTTCTCCAGAAGCGCCGCGAAGATCTGCGTCGCGACGGAACGCGGCAGCAGATCGGCCAGCAGCTCTTCCTCGCCCGGCTCATACTCATAGAGCGAATTCACCGGCGCCGCGTTCTCGGGAACTTCGGCAGGAATGACCTGCCGGGCCGTTGGGATCTGACTGATGACGGATTCGAACCGGTTGTAGAAGATCGTCGCCACGTCGAAGCCGCCGGCATCAAAGCGCGTCAGCACCTCGTCCGCGATGGCGCGGGCGGTATCATAGCCCATCCGCTTGACCTCGGACAGATCGACGTGATGAACGAAGAGGCTGCCAAACTCGCGTTTCAGCTGCTCCCGGCCCTTCTTGCCGACGGTCAGGATCGCGACCTCCTTGCCCTGGCCCCGCAACCGCTCG
>VGDE01000360.1 GCA_016869875.1 Alphaproteobacteria bacterium | reverse complement strand
TAGGCCTTGGCAGCCATCTCCTGGTCAGCACTTCCATGATCGCATCGTTCATGTTCGTCAAAAAGAATCAGGAAGGACTTGGAGGATCGACGTCACGTCCGGGGTCGACAATTTGATGTCTTATCAAAAAGAATGCAGCCTTTTCATAGAGAGACTGTGATGCGCCTCCAACAGGACCTGCGCCCCGGAAACTCGTTGTCGGCACCGCAGGGTCCCGGCACAAAAGCAGGGCTTGCGCCAAGGCACGCCTGCAACGATCCGTAACCGGGCACCTGGCGGGTATGTCTATCAAGTTCATGCACGCGATAGTGTCTATATCAGCCTTGAACCGCACGCACTTGCTCTGGCGATCTTGCAGGATGACCTGGCCTCCATGACCCGATCGTCCCCGAAAACCTGCGCAGGACCGCAGGCGTTGAAGGTCATTTTGGCCGCCAGCTCAAGAAGTTTGAGCTTTAGCAGCGTGCTGTCCTCCGGCAGCGGCACGAGACGCGGCATGACACCGCTACTGGCAAAGCTCCTCAAGCGACGAAGCGCCATCGAGCCGGAGATCGGGCACATGAAGTCTGATGGGCGGCTCGCCAGGTGCCCGCTGAAGGGCCGCATCGGCGACGCAGTCTTTGCCGTCCTCCGCGCCTGCGGCCACAACCTCGGCAAGATCCTCGCCCATCTCTGGGCGTTTTGGTGTTCGCGGCTTTACCTGACCGACGCCGTCATCCTGCGCGAAAGGCACCGTCAGTGCGTCGCAGTGGCCGCCTGATAGGGTTGTTCAGGCCGGACCCAGTAATGCCTCGCTGACCCATCTAATGGGAACATTCCGGCAGGTTTAACGGCATGAAGGGCCTGAACTTCAGGCGGCAGCACGAGATGCGACCGCAACTCCTTTCCCATCTCAGCTTCACGACCCGCCAGTCCGACGGGGTTTTCTCAAGAGGCAGAAGTTTTTTGCGTATTTTCTTCGTCCTTCAAAAAACCAGCCAATCTTTGTTTTGAAGCGCCCAGGAAGCGGGCGTGGAGGCCTTGACGCTGACCGGCTTGGGTCAGCACCCACAGGAGATGTCCTATGCCTCGCGACTGCCAGTTTGTTCCTCCCTATGCCACTTTCATCGTCTTCAACGCCGCAGCGCTTTGTTCCGCAGCGGCCCTTCTTGGGGGAGATGCGGCCGAGGAGCGCGTAAAGCGCCTCGTCGATGATGTCTGCCTTGCATCGCCCCTCACCCGAAGGCTCAATCGCGAACTCGACATGCTCGAGGATCTGCTTGCGCTGCGCCATGTGGGCGACTTCGATCGGATAGAGGCCGAGCGCTTCGCGATGATCGACCCCTCCAGCCCTGTCGTCGAGGAGATCTGCCTGCTGCTCGACGGCTTGCGCGATGCGCGCAACGAGACGACGCAGTTCGCCGCATGAGTGGCTCCGGCGCGTCATACGCGCCGGCTTGACGCGTCAGGAATTTCCCCGACGCCAACACAAGGAGAGCATCATGCTTTCGATCACACACCCGCAGGGCCATTCAATCGAGCAGTGCGCAGCACAGGCACTTGCAGCACATCGCCGGCTACAAGTCTCCGCGCAGGCCGCGCGAGAGTGTCTGCCGTTCTCGACACGGCTCATGCTGGACCGCGTCTGCAAGCTATCTCCTGAGAAGTTGTTTGCGGCGCCGCAACTTTCTGTGGCGGACGAGTTGCTGATCCGTCTCCAGAATGACATGGCATCTGCCGGCGGTGCGCCTGCGGTCCGGCACACTGAGGAAGGCGATCGGTACACGATCGGCGGAACCGACGCTGGGCGCTGCATCCAAGCTGCATCTGAGGGCCTCTCTGATCTGCTGAAGCTTTGCTGGAAAGTGAGCGACTGTCTCAGGGCTGACGCAGCCATTGCCTCTCATCGAGCAGCCTTGGCACAGGGGACATCGGAAGGTGCCAGCCTGTAACATTATGCGCTGGTAGCAAACTCCCTCGCGAGCTCAGCGGCACCCCCACTTCTTCCCTAAAACGAGGCCGCGGATTGTCTGCGGCCCAACTCATTTGCCTGAGGCTGACGCGCTCCGGCATGGAGCAGCAAGCCCGTGCTTTCCATTACAGGCGGCGCAGTCAACGGGCGTGCCATCCCCGGACACACCGGGTTCGCTCTTCGACTTGCATGATGGGCTGACGGAGATTGCAACTGGCAACACCCTCGGCGCCTCTCCTGCGGAGGGACCAACGTCGCCTCAGCGCGCCATTGCGTCAGGCGTTCCGTCCTCACCGTGGACTTGCCTGGTGCGCCGTAGCGGAAGCGTTCCCCGCAGCAAGATGGGATTTGGC
>VGDE01000359.1 GCA_016869875.1 Alphaproteobacteria bacterium | reverse complement strand
CAATGCTGTCCGAGCTGTTCCTAGGGGGCATGGGCGACTATCTCATCATCGACTACCCCGGCGCGCTGAAGCTGGCGGCCGGCGGGGGATGCCGGATTGTGCAGGCCTTCCCGATCTCGGGCGGCGACATCCCTTGGAGCGTCTATTACGCCCCCGAGGGCGCTGACATCTCGCAACAGGCGGCCTTCTGCCGCGGGCTTGGTAAGGCAATGACATGGATCCGGGACACCGATCCGGACGACTATGCGGACTTTTTGGCGGCGACGTTCCCGAACCTGCCTCTGGACATCCTGCTGCGCGTCACGCGGGACTATGTCAGCTGCGGCATGTGGACATCGCCCCGCATCAATCCGGACGGCTACGCCCGCTGGCAGTCCGGCATCGCACAAGGCCACCTTGTGCAGGCCCCCATAGCCTATGACGAGCTGAACGATCCTCGTCCCACCGAGGCTTTGTGATGAAGATCGCCATCATCAACCCCACCACTACGCCCCCCATGACCGAGGGGCTCGGCCAAGCTGCCCGAAGCGCGGCGCGGTCAGACACCGAGATCCTGGTGCGGCAGTCCCTGCGTGGTCCTACGGGGATCTAAGGTCTCTATGCTGGCGCGCTCTGCGTTCCGGGCCTCTTGGAGGCGCTTCGCGCGGCCGAGGCCGAAGGCGCTTCGGCGAATGTCATTGCCTGTTTCGACGATACCGGTCTTGACGCCGCCCGGCCGATATCGCGGCGCCCAGTGGTCGGCGTTGGTGAAGCCGCGCTTCATGTCGCAAGTCTTCTCGCCCAGCAGTTCTGCGTCGTCCCGATCTGTTCCCACCCTACGCAGCAACATCCTGCGCTACGGCTTTGAGCGGCGCTGCCCGCAGGTCCTGCCTCGGCCATTCCCGTTCTGGATCTGCACGACCCGGCAAGCGTCGCGCAAGGCAAGATCACGGCACTGATGAGCCGTGCGATCGACGAGGGTGCCGAGGCCTGCATCCTCGGCTGCGCCGATATGGCGGAGCTGGCGCTTGACCTGCAGGATCAACTCGACGTTCCGGTCATCGACGGTGTCGACGCCACCATTCGGCTGGCCGAGGCACTGGGCGGTTCTGGGCTTGCACCGTCGAAGGTCGGCGGATGGGCTTATCCGAGCCGCGCCTAGCCGCTGCCCTTGGGCGTGGACACGTCATCCAGCAGCTCGACCATCCGGTCGATTCTGCGAAACCGCTTGACGCTATGATCCCCAAGGCGGGCGCCCACGCTCCAGACGATATACTCGACTACTGTCGCCGCTGCAGTAAATGAGTTGAACGGCGTGGGCGAGTGACATCGACACCTGATCACATGGCTCGCGGCCTTGGCGCTCGCCGAGGCGCTGATATCCGTGACAAGCACGGCCGTCGCGCCCGCGGCTTTGATCTCTTCCAGCAGCAGCGCCAGCTGGCGAGGCCGACGTCGGAAAGCGAAGACCAGCGCGATGTCGCCAGCCCGCACGCTCGCCAAGTCATGGGCCATCGAAGTCCCGCTGGCCGGAAGCACGCGGACGTCATCCTTCACCAGCCCGAAATAATGTGAGGCGAGGTGTGCAAGACCAAAGCCATTGCGCAGGCCCACGATCCACAGCCGCTCCGCGGAGGCGATGCTTTCCGCCACCGCAGACAGCGTCGCGGGCGAAATGCCATCCGTCGTAGCTCTGATGTTATCGATGTTCGACTGCACGACGCTGGAGAGCGAAATCTGGCCCGACAAACTGTTGTCGCGGTCGATCAGTCCACCTTGAGGCGAGCCCCAATGCAGGCTCTCCCGGATCATCCGCTTCGCCTCGGGATAAGAGTTGTAGCCTATGGTCCGGATGAAGCGCGCAGCCGTAGCGGTGGAGACGCTCGCCTTTCTGGCCAATTCCGAAGCAGTATAGGAGGCGAGCTCCATCTGATGCTCAAGCATAACATCTGCCAAGCGACGTTCAGCCGGGGACAGAGCCGTGTATACCGCGTAGATGCGGGCCTCGAGCGATTTCCCGTCTTGAGCCAATTGGCCTCCAAACTTGATCGGCCAGCAGTTGATCTCACTTCGCCGGTGATTGTCCAAATTGCCGATGTCATGGCATCCGAGCAAGACCTAGTTCATGTACGATACAATCCGTGTCGCCGCCATTCATAAAGCTGAAGATGTTCTGCGTGACCATAAGAGACTATGAACGACCGGTAGGGAATTTTTGAAGCGGCCTATTCTCTCACTGACGGTAAACTGGTCTTGCCCCCCTTTCACCGGACACTCAGGCGGTTGCTGTTTGAGCTGCAATGAACTCACGGGGCGAGCGCATCTTCAGCCCTGAGTGCGGGTGGTTGTCGTTGTAATCCTCGAACCAGCTTCC
>VGDE01000358.1 GCA_016869875.1 Alphaproteobacteria bacterium | reverse complement strand
ACACCCAACACTGCCGCCGCCTTGCAGAACTGTTTGCCGATGTCAGCAAGACATTCGCAGCAGCCGCAGAAACGCCCGCAGAGCCGCAAGTGCCTACGCCCGCGCCAACCCCTGTCCCTGAGCCACTTCCGGTCCCCATGCCCCCTGCGCCGCCCCCGGTGGTGCCTCAGCCGCCCGTCCCGCAGCCGGTGCCCCCTGCATCCCAGCCGCCCGCGCAACCGCGTCTGGCCGGGATGCTGGGCTTTGCGATCCCTGATGGGGAACTGCTGGCCGGTGGCGATCCCTGGATGGACCGGATCGCGGCCCTGGGGGCCAAGACCGTGCGCTTCGACGTGCGCCTGGAGCGCGTGCAGCCGACGGCGGGTGCGGCCTACCAGTGGGCCAATGTCGACCGGCTGGTGAACGGCCTGACGACCCGCGGCATCAAGCCGCTGATCCTGCTGAACGCCCCGGCCGATCTGATCAACACCGACGCCGGCCGCACCCGCTTCCGGGCCTTTGCCGAGGCCGCCGTGCGCCGCTATGGCAACCGCTGCCAGTGGTGGGAGATCCTGAACGAGTGCAACCACACGGTCCTGACCCCCGAGCAATATGCCGACCTGCTGCGAGTGGTCTATCCGGCGATCAAGGCGATCCAGCGCGACAGCGTGGTGATCTATGTGGGCAACGCCTCGATCCCATCCACCACCGGGGCGACCGTGCAGGGGGCGGTGGACTACCTGCGGCGCACCTATGCCCGTCTGAACAACACCCGCGCCTTTGATGCCGTTGGACACCATCCCTACCAGTACCCGCTGCTATTCAACCGCACGGACAGCTGGACCGGCCTTGGCGTCATGCGCTCGATCCGCTCCCTGATGAACCAGAACAACCATCAGGACATGCTGATCTGGATCACCGAAGCCGGCGCCCCGACATCGGGCGGCAACCAGGCGGTGTCGCAGGCCGATCAGGCGGAAACGCTCCGCCAGTTGGTCGACATGGCCCGCGCGCCGAACAGCGGCCTCGGCCCGATCCACTGGTACGGCTTCCGTGACCGGACGACCGGCACCGACACGGAAACCTACTTCGGCATCGAGGATGCGCGAGGCACGCCCAAGGCCGCAGCGGCCGTGTTCCAGCAGCTGGCAGGGGCAGGGGCATGAAGGGCAACTTCGAGAAGTGCCTCGCCTTGACCCTCAAGCACGAGGGCGGGTGGGCAGACCACCCAAGCGACCCGGGCGGTGCCACCATGAAGGGCATCACCATCGGCACCTATCGCGCGTGGAAGGGCAGGGCGGTCACGAAGGCCGAACTGCGCGCCATCAGCGATGCTGAGGTGGCTGCCATATACCGGCAGAACTACTGGAACGTCGTGACGGGCGATGACCTGCCGGTCGGACTGGATTTCGTGGCCTTCGATGCTGCCGTGAACAGCGGGCCGTCGCGCGGGGCCAAGTGGCTGCAGGAAGCCATTGGTGCCTGCGCCGACGGCAGGATCGGCCCCGCCAGCATTCAGCGGGCGCATGAGGTCGAGCCCACAGCCGCCATCAACAATGCCTGCGATCTCCGGTTCGGCTTCGTTCGCAGCCTCAAGACGTGGGGCACGTTCGGCAGGGGCTGGACGTCCCGCATCGAGGACGTCCGCGCCAACGCGCTTGCAATGGCAATGGCGGCAACCTCGCGGCCCGGTGTGGATGACACCGTTCCCCCGCCTTCCGTCTCCGCAGCCGCCCCCGGCCGCGTGGGCATCATCGGCATCACCATGGCCCTCGGGGTTGCTGCATCTGCGCTTCTAGGAGGACGCTGACCATGAAGCTAATTCCGCAATGGCGCAGTGCGCTGCGCATGTATTCAATCCGGCTTCTGATCCTCATAGCGGCACTTCCTGCGCTGTGGGACCAGATCCCGATGGAGATCAAGGCGATCATCCCCCTGCCGTGGCAGCCGTGGATCATCACCTTCTTGGCCGTGGCAACGATGCTTGCCCGATTGACCGACCAACGCACCCCTGAAGAACGCATTGCGGACGAGGTGAAGCATGAAGTGGCTTCTCTTGACGACTGCTCTGTTGACGAGCGCCTGAGCGACCGCGCCAGCCGGTAATCCCGGCGTCTGTGCCGCAACGGCCCAGCCCCGCACCGCATCGGCGCAAGGGCTGGTGGAAGACGGTGGCCCCCGCAGCAAGCGGGCCGGTCTGGAACTTGTAACCATCATTGACAGGATTTGCATATGACCAAAGCAGCACTTGGACTTGGAGGTCTTGCCGATTGGCGGGCCTCGCAACCGTTCCTGGACGTCATGAAGTCCGGGCGCCCCTGGATGGCGCGCACGTGGAGCGCTTTTGGCTTCATGGAGCATGAGCAGATGCGGGCAGGCG
>VGDE01000357.1 GCA_016869875.1 Alphaproteobacteria bacterium | reverse complement strand
CGCCGCCCTCGAAACCGCGACCCCACAACCACACCTGGTCCGATGTCAGAAGCGCCACGCGCCCCTCGCCCACGCGGTCCAGGATCAGCAGCGGGCTGTCATCGGCGCCGGTCATCGCGACCTGCGCCTGCGGCTCGGGGATCACCTCGGTCATGCGCAGCCAGCGCCCCCAGTCCGGCTCCCCTTCCCCGCCTGCGCCGGGCAGCGACGAGGTGACCGGGTGGCGCTGCCCTTCCTCGGTCAGGCGCGGCAGAAAGGGCTGCGTGATGACGCGCCCGGTCGGGCGGGCCGGCAGCACCTGCCCCAGTGGCGACAGGTTGAGGCTTTCGACAGACGCCATCTCCGGGCCCGCCGAAACAAGGACCGCTCCCCCCTCGCGCACATAGCGGGCGATGTTCAGGTAGTAATCGGGCGGCAGGATTCCCCGCACGCTGTAGCGGTCAAAGATGATCAGGTCGAAATCGTCGATCCGCTCCAGGAACAGCTCACGCGTGGGAAAGGCGATCAGCGACAGCTCGCTCACGGGGACGCCGTCGAACTTGTCGGGCGGGCGCAGGATCGTGAAGTGGATCAGATCCACCGCGGCATCCGATTTCAGAAGGTTGCGCCAGGTCCGTTCGCCCGCATGTGGTTCGCCCGAAACCAGCAGGACACGCAGGCGGTCGCGCACGCCGTTGATGCTGACCGCGGCCGAGTTGTTGCGGTCCGTCAGCTCTCCCGGCGCGGGATCGACCGAGATCTGGATCACGTTCTGGCCCGCATGCCCCGGCGTGACCGGCAGGGCCATGCTGGTGTTCAGCGGAATGGCCACTGTCTGCTCGGCCTCGCCATCCAGCGACAGGCGCAGGGTGACGCTGCCGGTCTGGGCGGCCGGGGGAACAGCGCCCTGATCCTCGACGCGCAGGCGGATCATCACCTCCTGGTCGATCAGGCCGAAGGCGGGGGCTTCCTCGATGACCAGGCGGCGGTCCCAATCCTCCGGCCGCCCTGTCAACAGGACATGCAGCGGTGCAGGCAGGTCGGCCGGCAGCATCGCCGCATCATGCAGACGCCCGTCGGTCACCGAGATGATCCCGGCCAGCCGGCTCTCGGGCTCGGCCGCCACGGCGCGGCTGATGGCGGTGCCCAGCAGGGTCCCGTCCTCGTCGTCGGCCACGGTTACGCGGCGCAGCTCGGTCTGCGGCAGGCCGGTGATGGCCGCCGACAGCTGTTCAACCGCCCGGTCGACCTGCCCCGTCCGTTCCGGCAGGTCCTGGCTGGAGGAACGGTCGTCCAGCAGGATGACGATGTCGGTCAGGCCGGCCCGCGTGCCGATCTCCAGCGCGGGACCCGCCAGCGCCAGGGCTGCCGCCAGCCCTGCAAGACCGCGCCAGGCCCAACCGCGCAACCCGCGCCACAGCGCGAACGCCGCCACCAGCACGGCCAGCGCCGCCAGCGCACCGATGACCCACCAGGGCAATGCGGGATCGAATCTCAGCACGGTCATGGGCCCAGGATCTCCTCGGTCCGCAGCCGGTCCAGCAATGCCGGAACATGCACCTGGTCGGACTTGTAGTTTCCGGTCAGCACATACATCACGAGGTTGATGCCGAACCGGAACGCCATCTCGCGCTGCTGCTCACCCTCCCAGCCTCGGCCGATGGGAAAGGTCGGATAGCCGCTGTCATCCACCGCCCAGGCCTCGGCCCAGCTGTTGCCGCCGATCACCACGGGGCTGACACCGTCGTTAAGCTGCCGGAACGGCACGCCGGCCTCGGCCTCGGCACCGACGGGCGGGGCCTCGACCCAGACCGGGTTGCCCTGCCATCGGCCCGGAAAATCCCCAAGCAGATAAAAAGTCCGCGTCAGCACGTGGTCATCCGGCACCGGCGCAAGCGGCGGTATGTCCAGTGCCGAGGCCATCCGGCGCAGCGCGTCCGACATGTCGGGACCGCCGACCCCCGTGATGTCACCGTCGCGCGTGTCGAACAGGATCATCCCGCCCGACCGCAGAAAGGCGTTCAGCCGAAGATAGGCCTGCGGTCCCGGCGAGGGTTGTGACTCGGTCACGGGCCAGTAAAGAAAGGTCAGCAGCGACAGGTCGTCCTGGTCCAGGTCGATGCCGATGGGGCGGCCCGGCTCGACCGACGTGCGCTGGCGCAGCGCCAGCGACAACCCCCAGAGGCCCTGCTCGGAGGCGCTGTCGACGGCCGGATCGCCGGTCACGACATAGGCCAGCGCGACCTCGTCCGCGACGCGCATCAGGTCGGCGTCCAGGTCCTGTGCCCAGGCCCGCGGGTGCGGCAGCAGGGCCAACAGGATCATCGCCGCCGCCACCCGACCCCCGCGCGCCAGCCAGGCCGAACCAAGCGCGTCCAGCGCCAGCATCA
>VGDE01000356.1 GCA_016869875.1 Alphaproteobacteria bacterium | reverse complement strand
TAATGCGGATGATTTTGCGAAGGCTTTAGACCGGTGGGCAGACCGCCGTGTGCTGATGCTGGGCGAAGCCAGGCATGGCACCGCCCAATTCTATCAGGCCCGTGCCGCCATCACCCGCCGTATGATTGAAACTCACGGCGCCACCATTGTGGCTGTCGAGGCCGATTGGCCGGACGCCGCCTTCGCCAACCGCTATGTGCGCGGCCTGAAGGCGCCCAAGGGCGAGGCGCCCTTTCAGCGCTTTCCCCGCTGGATGTGGCGCAACGCGATCATGGCGGAGTTGCTGGACTGGATGCGGGACTGGAACAGGGACCGCCCGCCCGAGGCGCAGGCCGGGTTTTACGGGCTGGACATGTACAACATGAACGCGTCAATGCGCGCAGTCCTGGCCTATCTGGACGAGGTCGATCCGGATGCCGCGCGCATCGCGCGCAAACGCTATGGGTGCTTGCAGCCCTGGATCAACCGGCCAGACGCTTATGGACGGGCCGTTCTATCTTCCGGGTATAAAGGCTGCGAGGATGCGGTGGTCTCCCAGTGCCGTGACCTGATGAACCGTGCGCAAGATGAGTCCACAACAGAGAGCGATCTGCTGGACGCGACGCAGAACGCCAAGCTGGTTGCCTCGGCCGAACGCTATCACCGGATCATGTATCGCGGCGGACCTGCAGCGTGGAACCTGCGCGACAGTCACATGTGCGCCACGCTGGCCCATCTGCTGAACACTGCTGGCCCGCAGGCGAAGGCGGTGGTCTGGGCGCATAATTCGCACATCGGGGACGCGCGCCGCAGCGAGATGAACTGGGCGCGGGGCGAGCACAGCCTAGGCCAGCTGGCCCGGCAGGAATGGGGAGACGATGTCGCGCTGATCGGCTTCGGAACCCATGCCGGAACAGTCACCGCCGCCCGCGATTGGGAGGCGCGCAAAGAGGTCATGACCATCCGGCCCTCGCATCCTGACAGCTTCGAACGGCTGTGCCATGACAGCGGGGTGCCTCGTTTTCTGCTGGACATGGCCGCCAAGCCCGTCTTTGCAGAAGCACTGGCGCCGCCGCGCCTGCAGCGCTTCATCGGCGTGATCTATCGTCCTGAAAGCGAGCTGCCCAGCCATTACATGCAGACCGAAGCTTCGCGGCAATATGATGGCTGGGTGTGGTTCGACCGAACAACGGCATTGACCGCGGCCGGTCCCAAAGGGCGGCATGTCGCGCTGCCCCCAACCTGGCCGTTTGGCACGTGAGGCAGAACTTGAAGATCTCTTGGCTTCCTCAAGTGTGCAAAGCAGTCGGTTTCCTTCCAAGTTACTCGAGGGGCCGACTGGAGGTGGTAAATCTCGTTCGCAAGACGGCAGGCCATTGAGGTGTTACCTCTTGCTCAGGGTGACCAGGCTCAGTCCGTCGGCAAACATGGCGGGTTTGTGTGACAGGTGGCATCTGTATGGCGCGCACTTGCTCCGAACTGTTCAGGAGAAGAAGCGTCCTGTATGCGGCTGCTTGACTTCCGGTCTTCATGCGCGATGGCCCCCTCCTGCCGGTAGCGCAGCTGCCGGTCGGGTATTTGTTGTCAACCGCAGCAGGCGACCTCAGGCCGTAAAGGCGTCACCACGTTGCGCCTTCGCCGGGCAGGAACGACCCGCTATCGTCGCGGACCGGCCGAAAGGTCGAAGATCCGCAACGCCGCGTATTGTAGCAGCATGATGGTCTTGGCGTCCTTGATGACCCCGTCGTCAATCATCTGCAGAGCCTTCTCGGTGGTGGCTCCAAGCGCTCGACAACGCGCTGTGAGCGGCTTGGCGCCACAGCTTCACCCTACTGATAGTAGTGTCCCCCTTTCTCAGGCGATCTGTCCGGCCCTTGCACGAGCCGGTCAACCACGAAGCCGGTTGCGAACGCGTAGACCGACTTATGCAGAAGATCGGCGATCTGCTCGTCATGTGGCCACGTCCAGGGCGGGGCGCCGACGCCGGTCGCGTTCTCCAACGTCTGATCGTTGAGTAAACGCAGATTCAGGAACAGGAACGATCCGACTGGACCGCCGACGCCTCTCTGCGCCATCAACGCACGCACGGCGCCAAGGGTAATCCCCTGGCCCCAGTGCATGGCCCAGTTCGTCGACAGCCGGTCCGGCCTGGAGCCGCGAGGCGCCCCGGCAAGCCGCTCGAGCGTGTGACCTCGAACGTAAGAATTCGGACGTTTGGTGAAGGCCTGCTCGATCTTCTCCGAAAGCGTCATGGCGGCCACACCAGCCGCCCCCGCCAGAAGCCCATGAACAAGCGCACGTCCTGTCGGGGTGCGTCGGGAGTGATCACTACCGCGATGCGTTTCAGATCCTTTCCGCCTCCGGGCACCGTCTCGACCCAGACCTCGATCAACTGCTGCTGGCGCAGCGGGTTCCTTTGTCTGCGTGGGAGCTAATGGG
>VGDE01000355.1 GCA_016869875.1 Alphaproteobacteria bacterium | reverse complement strand
TAGCCGCGGCTGGCCTTGTCGCGGTGGATCTTCTGGATCCATTCCAGGTTGATGACCGGCACCACGCCGATCTTCAGGTCGGCCAGCACGGCAAGGTTGACCCGGTCATTGACCACCGCACCGTGCAGCCCTTCATAGAACAGGACGTCGCTGCCGTCCTCGAAGGGCGCCCAGTCGGTGAAGGTGCCGGGGGCAGAGCCCCAGCGTTCCGCCTCGCGGTCGTCATGGACGTAATGGCGCGTCTCGCCCGTGCCGGTTTCCCCATAAACGCGGAAGATGTCCTCAAGCTTCTCAAGCTCGTTGGCGTCAAAGCTGAAATGGCTGAAGGTCGCGTCGCCCGCCTCCAATCGGCTGGCCAGTTCGGCCTTCATCGCGGCACGGTCATAGCGGTGGAAGGCATCGCCCTCGATGCTGACGGCCTTGATGCCCTCGCGGCGGAAGATCTGGTCAAAGGTCGACTTGACCGTGGTCGTGCCCGCGCCGGACGAACCTGTGACCGAGATGATGGGGTGCTTCTTGCTCATGGATACCTCAGGCGCGGAAAAGGCCGCGATGGCCGAAGAGGGCCGAGACCTCGGCCTCGGGCAGGTCGTGATAGGCGGCCACGCGATCCACCTTGTCGGCGCTGCCGAAGACAAAGGGGGTGCGGCCATGCAGGCTGGTGATGTGCCCGTCCAGGATCGGCAGGGCGCCGTCGGTGGCCCGCCCGCCCGCCTGTTCGATCAGGAAGGCGATGGGCGCACATTCGTACAGCAGCCGCAGGCGGCCGCGCTCGTAGCCGGGCCGTCCGTCGGCGGGATACAGGAAGATGCCGCCGCGCATCAGGATCCGGTGCGCCTCGGCCACCAGACTGGCGATCCAGCGCATGTTGAAGTTCCGCGCCCGCGGCCCGTCGGCGCCCGCCAGGCAGTCGTCGATATAGGCGCGGATCGGGCGCGGCCAGTGGCGATAATTCGAGGCGTTGATCGCGAACTCGAACGAGCAGTCGGGCATGGCAAGGCGGGCCTGCGTCAGCTCGAACCGGTTTGTGTCGGGGTTCAGGACATAGGCCTGCACCCCCTGCCCAAAGCTCACCATCAGGCAGCAGCGTGGCCCATAGATGATGTAGCCGCCTGCCAGCAGGTCGCGGGCCGGGCGGAGGAAGCTGGCCTCGGCGCCGTCTTCGGCGGGATAGATGGCAAAGATCGTCCCGATCGAGACATTGGTGTCGATGTTCGACGACCCGTCCAGCGGGTCGATGGCCAGAGCCATGCCACCATCGGCCTGCATGGCAACAGGTGCGTCCTGCTCTTCGCTGGCATACCAGCGCAGTCCTGCCGTCTGCAGGGCCTTCATGAACAGGGCGTCCGCCTGCACGTCCAGCGCCTTTTGGCCGTCGCCGTCGCTGTTGGTTCCGATCTCGGCTCCCAGCCCTGCGCCGCCCTTGCGGATGATGCAGGACAGCGAGGCTCCTCCCTGAGCCAGCGCCTCGATGACGGCGCGGAACCGCTGCGGGATCTGGGTCGTGTCGATGCTTGGCTCGGTCATCGGCCCCTCCCTTGGCGTTGATCGGCATGAAGGAAGATTGACAGCCGAACGGCTTTCGGAAAATTTAAAAGCGCAGAACAAAGATTAAGGATAGCTGAAGATGCGAACGGATGCCTTGACCTTGCGCCAGCTTCGCGCCCTGCGGGCCGTGGCCAACAGCGGCAGCCTGACCCTGGCCGCATCACAGCTGAACCTGACTCCGCCCGCCATTCACAGTCAGTTGAAATCGCTGGAGGATCAGGCGGGAGCCGCGCTGCTGCAGCGCGTCGAGCATGGTGTCTTCCGCCCCACCCCGGAAGGGGAGGCGCTGCTGCAGGCCGAGGCGCAGATTGCCACCGCCCTGGCCCGTGCCGGACGCGAAGTCGCGGCACTGCGTCAGGGGCACAGTGGCAATGTGGTCCTGGGGGTGGTTTCGACCGGCAAGTATTTCGCGCCTTTTCTGGTCGCCACCCTGCTACGGGCCCTGCCACAGATCGAGGTGACGCTGCGCATCGGCAATCGCGACGCCATTCTTGCGGCATTGGCGGGGGATGAGCTTGATCTGGCGATCATGGGGCGTCCACCCCGAGAGCCTGCCGTCATCGCCGATCCGCTGGGCCCGCATCCCCATATCATCATTGCCGCGCCCGACCATCCGCTGGCCAGCCAGGACCCCGTGATGCCGGGCGATCTGCTGACCCAAACCTTTCTGTCGCGTGAGGAAGGGTCAGGCACGCGCATCCTGATGACGCGCTTTCTGGACCGTATCGGCGAGGGAGCGCCATGGCGTGCGGTCGAAATGGGTACGAACGAGACGATCAAGCAGGCGGTGATCGCTGGTCTGGGAATCGCGCTGATCTCCCAGCACACCTGCACCGAGGAATTGCGGGCGGGCCGCCTGGTCGCGCTGTCGG
>VGDE01000354.1 GCA_016869875.1 Alphaproteobacteria bacterium | reverse complement strand
TCTCTTGATCCGGTATGCCGTGGTATGCTGAAAACATTGACTGCCGCACTGCAGAATGTTAGCTGGACGCGAGACGCGCTGGAGCAGGCGGCCAAAGCGGTTGCCGAAGAAAATGGCGTGGGTCTTGGCAAGATCGCGGGGCCCCTCCGCGCCGCTCTGGCCGGGACCAGCACCACCCCCAGTGTCTTTGACATGATGACGGCGCTTGGCCGCGAGGAATCGCTGGCCCGGCTTCGGGACCAGACCGATCTGGCAGGCTGAGCCTGCCGCAATCCTGCCCGGCCGCGCGGCCTCACGCCGCAGGGACGGGCCTAGCCGGAAAGGACGCATGATGGCCGAAAAGAGTGCCAAGCTGCTGCTGAACGACGCCGAATACGAGCTGCCGATCCTCAGCCCGACCGAGGGGCCGGACGTTCTGGACATCCGCAAGCTCTACGGGCAGGCCGATGTCTTCACCTATGACCCCGGCTTCACCTCGACCGCAAGCTGCGATTCGACCATCACCTTCATCGACGGCGACAAGGGCGAGCTGTGGTATCGCGGCTATCCGATCGAGCAGCTGGCCGCCAAGTCCTGCTATCTCGAGGTCTGCTACCTGCTGCTTTACGGCGAACTGCCCACGGCCGAGCAGATGGCGGATTTCCGCAACCGCATCACGCGCCACACGATGGTGCATGAGCAGATGCACAACTTCTTCCGCGGCTTCCGCCGGGATGCGCATCCGATGGCGACCATGGTCGGCGTCGTGGGCGCCATGTCGGCCTTTTATCACGACTCGACCGATGTGAACGATCCCTGGCAGCGCGAGGTTGCGGCGATCCGACTGATCGCCAAGCTGCCGACGATCGCCGCGATGGCCTACAAGTACTCGATCGGCCAGCCGTTCGTGTATCCGCAGAACGACCTGGATTACGCGTCCAACTTCCTCAACATGTGCTTCTCGGTCCCGGCCGAGAAATACAACGTGAACCCGGCCCTGGCGCGCGCCATGGACCGCATCTTTACGCTGCATGCCGATCACGAGCAGAACGCCTCGACCTCGACGGTGCGTCTGGCGGGATCGTCGGGCGCCAACCCGTTCGCCTGCATCGCGGCGGGCATTGCCTGCCTGTGGGGCCCCGCCCATGGCGGCGCCAACCAGGCCTGCCTGGAGATGCTGCGCGAGATCGGGACCGTCGACCGCATCCCCGAATACATCGCCCGCGCCAAGGACAAGAGCGATCCGTTCAAGCTGATGGGCTTTGGTCACCGGGTCTACAAGAACTTCGATCCCCGCGCGACGGTCATGAAGGAGTCCGCCGACGAGGTTCTGGACCTGCTGGGCATCGCGGACAACCCGACGCTTCAGGTCGCAAAGGAGCTGGAGAAGATCGCGCTGGAGGACGAGTACTTCATCGAGAAGAAGCTTTACCCCAACGTGGACTTCTACTCGGGCATCATCCTTGAGGCGATGGGCTTCCCGACCTCGATGTTCACGCCGATCTTTGCGTTGTCGCGCACCGTGGGCTGGATCGCCCAGTGGAAAGAGATGATCGGTGACCCGCAGAACAAGATCGGCCGGCCGCGCCAGCTGTATGTCGGTGCGGGCCGGCGCGACTATGTCGACCTGAAGTCGCGCTGAACCTGCCATCCTGGTATCAAGGGGCCCCTTCGGGGGCCCTTTTTCATGGCGATCCGGGGGCTTGCGCGGGACGCGCGACGGTGGCAAGGGAGCGGGCATGAGCGAACATGATCAGGCAGGGGCGCCCAGGCTGGCGCTGGTGACAGGGGCCTCGCGCGGGCTGGGGGCGGCGCTGGCGGAAGGGCTGGCGGCGCGTGGCTATCACGTGCTGGCGGTTGCCCGGACCGTGGGCGCGCTGGAGGAACTGGACGACCGCATCCGTGCGGCGGGCGGGCAGGCGACGCTTGCGCCGATGGATATGACGGAGCCTGCGGCCATGCAGCAGATGGTCGAGGCGATCGGAGGCCGGTGGGGCGGGCTGGACCTGTGGGCTCATACGGCGATCCATGCGGCCCCCATGGCGCCTGCGCCCCATATCGAGGGGCGCGACTGGTCCAAGTCGATGCTGCTGAACGTCGAGGTGACTCGCGGCCTTATCGCCCTGATCGAGCCGCTGCTGCGCCTGCGGAACGGCACGGCGCTGTTTTTCGACGATCCGCGCGGCGGGCAGAAGTTCTTTGGCGCTTATGGCGCAACAAAGGCTGCGCAGATTGCGCTGGCTCAAAGCTGGCGGGCCGAAACGCTCCAGACCGGGCCGCGCGTCGTGATCGAGACACCCGCGCCGATGCCGACGGCGGTCCGGGCACGATTCTATCCCGGCGAGGATCGTTCCGCGCTGACGCCCTGCAGGGACGAAGCGGCGCGCATTCTTGCGGCATTGTAAGGAATTGCGTCCCGCGACGGCGGGGGGCTTCCCGCCCCCCGCACCCCCCGGCCG
>VGDE01000353.1 GCA_016869875.1 Alphaproteobacteria bacterium | reverse complement strand
GAAACGGCTCTTTATGTCAACGATCTCGATCGTGCGGCGGCCTTCTACGAGACCATCATGTGCTTGCCTGCGATCCATGCAGATGGCCGGATGCGCGCTTATGATGTCGCTGGGCGCGGCATCCTGTTGCTGTTTGTTCGTGGGAGCACGCTTGAACCTGTCGTGATCCCCGGCGGCACGATCCCACCTCATGACGGCACGGGTCCGCTTCATGTTGCATTTTCAATCGAGCACGTGCAGCTTCGTCACTGGAAGGCGCATCTTTACGCCCATAGCGTTGCGATAGAGGGCACCGCCGAATGGCCGCGCGGCGGTCAGTCCATTTATTTCCGCGATCCTGACGGCCATCTTCTGGAGCTTGCCACGCCCGGCCTCTGGAACAGCTACTAGGCGACGGAATGGGGCAGGGGCGCCTGCCCAGGGTCTGTGCCTATGAACTTCAGATCCAGAAGATGACGATGGCGGCGAGGATGATGGCATTGAGGAAGATGTCTTCGCAGCGTTCGTCACGCGTGGCGATGTATGAGGATCAGAAAACAGTCCAGTGGACTGTTTTCCCGACGATTGGCCAGTCCTTCAGGCGGCCAAAGGCCTTCTCGATGCGGTATCGCTTCCGGTAGAGGCGCTTGTTGTAAAAAGCCGATTTTCTGCATTTCTTGCGGGGCGGGATACACGGACGGATGCCACGGTCCCTGAGGCCATCGCGCAGCCAGTCGGCATCATGGGCCTTGTCTCCGAGGAAGTGTTTGGCGGTAGGCAGGTGGCGCAAAAGCACGAGGGCGCCACGACTGTCAGCCATCTGGCCCGGCGAGAGAAAGAAGTCCAGCGGCCAGCCCTTGCCGTCGCTGAGCATGTGCAGCTTGGGATCGAGGCCGCCTTTCGTACGCCCGATGGTCCGCGGACGATCCCCTTTTACGCAGACTTGCTGCAGCGCGGTGCGCCTTCAGGAATGTGCTGTCCATCATCAAGGTATCGCCCTGGACGCCGGGCTGCCAGCGCGCGAAAATATCCTCGCCAAGATGCCCATCCGGGACCAGCGGGCGAACCTGTCATACAGGGTCTTGTAGGGCCATAGACCGCCGGAGCATCCTGCCACCGAAGCCCATGCCGTTTGACATGGATGATGCCGCTCAGCACCTTGCAGTCGTGGGATCTGGCGCGCCCTCGGACCTGGGGAAAGAACGGCTGAATGCGTCGCATCTGCCGTGCGCTCAGCCAGAAATATCGCTTGTCTCGTTTGTCCATGACCAGCGTGAATCACTCAACCCGCCGGCCTGAAACAGAAACTTGTAAGGATGGACCCTAAGTTCTGCCGGACGCTTGGAAATAGCGCATTTGCTTCCCCAGTCGACCGGACAGCCTGTTCTTGGCCGAAATAGAAATGCAGGATGTCCAGAAGCTGCGCGAAGTTACCACTGCCCGTTTCTCTAAATTGACTAAACGAGGCTTTGACCATGCAGCATCGCCACTGCGGCCTGAAAGAAATGCGCCGGTCCCATCTGGCCCCCCTTCATGATCAGGGGCAGGTCGCCTGTACGCAGCCTTGCGCGCAGGATCGGCACGCCGGCACAAACATCACCCGCATAATCCAGCCATTGCGGCTCAAGCTGCTTTACGATGGCACTGGAGGTGTCGCCTCCAGCGACGATCAGCCCGCCAACACCTTGAGCGGCAACCTTGTTGATCAGCTCGGCACTACGATGTGCAAGGGCCGCAGGAACGGTTTGACCAGCGCTTTCGGCCGTAAGGTAAAGCAGGCAGTCCTGACCACGCTGCAGCCGCTCACTGCTCCATTCCAGAGCATTCCGGAATGTGCCGTTACCCGACATGAGGTCAACTGGATCGAGAGGAAGGCAAGGCATGCTTGCCGCCGCGGCAATCTGGGATGTTGTCACCGAGGAGCGTGATCCTGCAAATGCAAAGATGGGACCGTCGGCCACAGGTGGTTTGAATGAGCCGGGCGGTCGGCTTGACTGGACCGCCAGCCATGCCTCTGCGACGCTGGATGCGCCCATGACCACAAGCCGACGGCCTGTAGCATCAAGATCCTGACCGGCAGCCGTGACATCTTCCTGATCCAGGATGTCGTAGATGCGCGGGAACGTGTGTCCCTTGCCGCATCTGTTCACGCGCTCCAGATCTGGAAGTCCCAGTCGCGCAAGGTGCAGGCTCATGTCGGCCTCAACCATCGGCGTGACAGGATGCGCCGCCATGACCGGGTGTCGGTCGATGCGGTACATGCATCCATCCGGGCCCTTCGCGAACAATGTGCCAAAGACGGCATGACGGCCGAGAGAGGGCTGCCCCGCGATGACGGCAATGTCCGGGACGCCGATGGCATCCGACAGGCCGCGCACCAGCAAGGCAATGTTGCCGATGGTGTCGCTGCTGTCAAAGGTCGAGCAGATCTTGACGTGCAGGAAATCGGGCCGATGCGCGAAAAGGCCGGCGCCTATA
>VGDE01000352.1 GCA_016869875.1 Alphaproteobacteria bacterium | reverse complement strand
GGGCCGATGCGCGAAAAGGCCGGCGCCTATACGGCGGGCCAGGGCGGTGATGCCTTCCTTGTCGAGTGAGCGCGCCTCGGTCGCTATGCCCCAAGCATCCAGCTCACGGACCTCGTCAGACCGGGGAACGTCCGAAAACAGCCGGGTGCGCATGCCCGCGCGTGCCAGCGTTGCCAGCGTGTCCGAGGCACCGGTGAAATCATCAGCAACGAAGACATAGCTCATGCGGGGTGTGTCCCGAAGCTTGCCAGCGCTTGCGCCAACTCGGGCATCTCGGAAGCCTCAGCAAGGGGCAGTCCCCGGAGCGTCGCCTCGTGCGCCTGCCGCAGACTTGCCAGACCGGCAGCGGGCCCGCCCGGATGTGCCATGATGCCGCCGCCGCACAGGAACATCAGGTCGTTTGACCCGACCTCTTCCAGTGTCTTCGGCAGCGTGCCGGCCCATTGCCCCGACGAGAATACCGGCATCACCTCGTCCTGACGGGACAAGGGCGTCAGACAATGCCGCGCCGCCTCGGTCACGTCCCGGTCGAGGTCCGCGAACTTCCCATCCATCCCATGAACATGCATGTGATCGATCCCTGCCAACCGATACAAGGTCTGATAGGCCTGTACTCCCATGCCTAGCAGCGGGTGGCGTCCCATTCCGCCGAATCCGTTGCGATGGCCGTGTATTGCCAGCGGCGTATGCCGCCTCAGCGTCTGGACAGCGGACAGGCCACACCAGTTCAGCGAAACCATGGCACAGCTTCCCTCTTCGGCCTCGATCAGATCGGCGTGACGGCGCATGGCATCTGTTTCGTCGGTGATGTTGAAGGCTACCATCACCAGCCTGCCCGTGCGGTCGCGATGGCGCCGCACCGCTTCCATGACGGCCCGGATGCGCGCGTCGACGGGTGCATGGGAATGAGTGCCAGCAATTTCGTCATCCTTCACGAATTCGGCGCCGGCCTCGGCCAACCGTAAAACGAGCGCGGCGATCTCGTCCGGCGCAAGTCCGATATTTGGCTTGATGATGGTGCCGAAGATGGGCCTTCCCGTCACACCGGTTGACCTGCGTGTACCGGCAATCCCCAACGTGGGCCGGTCGTAGCGGTCGCGGTAGTTCGGGCGCAGCGTGACATCGATCAGCTTCAGCCCAGTCACCTCGCCCAGATCATAAAGGTTTCCGGCCACCACTGCGGCAAGGTTGGGGAGGTTCACCCCCACATTGTCTTCGGGATAATCGATGGTGACCCGGTGGATCTCGCGCGGGCCAAGCAGGCCCTTTCGCTCGGCCCAGGCGGAGCGCAGCGAGGGACCGGCACTTTCCCCTACCTGCTCCGTGGACACGACCCGCGCACCGAAGCGCGCACGAAGTTCATCGGTTTCGCCTTCGACACGCACAAATGTACCGGCGCTTTGTTCGCCCGCCATCATGGCCGCGACGTCGGCAACAGGGCAGGGCGTCTCTACAAGGTATGTGGCACGGATCATGGTTCAGATCTTCGACAGGTCAGGGAAGGGGCGCACGGGATCGGTGCCGTCCCAACCTTCGGAGGCGGCTCGGATCATGTCGAACATCCGGCCCTTGGGGCCCTTGACCTCCGACAGCTCGATGCAGGTGCCGGGATGCGCCTCCTGGTCAAAGTAGGCAAAGCGACCATTCTCGCCGACCTTGCCGGACATGCGGATGGCAAAGCCTTGTTGCTGCATGATCTCAAGGTCGCGATCGTAGTCTTCAGTCCAGTAGGCAGTGTGCTGCAGGCCCTGATGGCCGGCATCGGTAAATTCCTTGTAGCAGGATGGCACGTCGTTGCGGCACTGGATCAGTTCGACCTGCACATATCCTGCATTCGCCAGCGCGACCGAATTGTGCGGCTGATGACTTTGCCCATCAAAATGGTAATCCTCGATCGGAACGTGCGGGTTATAGAAAAACGGGCCGACACCCATGATGTTCGACCAGTGCGCCATGGCCTGTTCGATATCGGGTACAACGAAGCCAAGCTGGCGAATGGGGCCAAGAAAGCGGCTCATGGGTCACTCCATCAGATAGGACGGCAGCCATGCAGTCAGGCCAGGAAACAGCGTGATCAGCAGCAGCGCCAGGAAAAGCGGGATGGAAAAGGGCATGACACCGCGCAGAACTTCGGCAAAAGGCATCTTCACCGTGATCGACATCATGTAGAGGCTCATGCCCACCGGAGGTGTCAGCAGGCCGATCATCAGGTTCAGCACCATCACGACGCCGATCTGCTCGGGCGGCGCGCCTGCCTGCATCAGCGCAGGCGTGACAATCGGCGCGATGATCAGAATTGCTGCGATGGATTCGAGGAACATCCCGGCGACGAGCAGCACGACGTTCAGGATGAGCAGCAGCACCAGAGGGTTGTCAGAGATCCCAAGAAGCCAGGCACCCGCCTTCATCGGCACCTGATCCATGGTCAGCACCCAAGCAAAGACGGCCGCGGCCGCCACTACGAAGAGGATGTTCA
>VGDE01000351.1 GCA_016869875.1 Alphaproteobacteria bacterium | reverse complement strand
AGCAACCCAACCCGATCAGCAGGAGCAGATCAGAGCTCAAAAAGCGCCACATCCTGTCCAACGAAAAGAGAGCACCTCACAGCCATGGGCTACGGCGGCGGGGAGGCATCGCGCGGGATGGTCACGAAGCTCTCGAGCGACGGTGGCATCGACGGAATAATCCATCAGAACTCGCTCGGGCTGGATGCCGTCTACATCCAAGCCAAAAGGTACGCCCCCGATAGCAAGATTGGACGCCCTGACATTCAGCGGTTCGTCGGTTCCCTTACCGGGGAAGGCGCTACGCAAGGGATTTTTGTCACCACATCGGACTTTTCCCGTGAAGCCCATGAATACCTTAATCGCGTCCAAGATCGTGTTGTTCTGATCAACGGGCAACGGCTCGCCCATCTGGTGGTCGGGTACAGTGTCGGTGTTCGAGCAAGGCAAACCTATCTGATCCAGTCCGTCGACGAGGACTATTTTGCAGATGCGGGCACATAGGCTATGCCCGCAAGCCTGCAGTGATCCACGCAGCGGTGTGTCCCACTTACCTCATGGCAGCATCACTAAACTGCTGTGCGCAGCCACCGCCTCAAGACATCCAGCGGGTATTCCCGCCCATAGCCGTGCCCTACGCCGTCGGTCTGCCAGCTTCCGATCTGGTCAACAATGTCTGCTGGGCATTCCACGGCTCGAAGTCTGTCACGCATCGAGTGCCGAAAGCCATGCATTGTGGCACCTTCGAGAGCATAGGGCTTCAGCCATTTGTTCAGGGCAGCACTGGCAGCATTCGCCTCGTTCTGTTCCGTCTTATTATACCGAGGAAAAGCAAAGCCCGAAGAACGCGCTTCAAGGATGCGCTGCGCGGCCCAAAGGGAAGAACCGGCAAGAGGAATAGTCCGGGCGCTGCCTGCAGTCTTCAACCTTCACCACGGATGCGCCGTTACGTGGACATGATATCCATCATCATCGTAGACGATATCTTCACATAGCAACCCGGCAGCTTCGGCCAGGCGCCTGCCTGTGTCAGCGACCATGGCAACGAGCCAGCGCATCTCGTCGTCAGTCCGATACCATTCGATCTGGATCTTCCGGATGCTGTCCACGGGGATCGGCAAGCGATCAACGACGCGTGCGGTGCGGTCGTAGTAGACATCCACCGAACGGGTTGGTCAGCGTCAGGCCTTCTTCGCTAGCAGCAAAGTTTGTCACAGCCCTGACCGTGCCAAAGAGACGGGTGATACTGCTCCCCGCCATCCCTCGTGCGACCAGGGCATCTCGGGAGGCATTAGCATCCTTTCGCGTGTAGTCGCCCAAAGCCTTGTCGCCGCAGATGTCGATAACATATCCACAGGATCGCTCGGCTGCACGCTGGAAGGTTTCGGGTTTACCGACCCCTTTGAGCCGAATGAAAGTAGCCACACACTCAGAAAGGTTCGGCTGGGCGGTGTTGACAGGTGGGCTGCCTGGCTGTGGCAAAGGGACAGGCCTACTCTTGTTCAGCCGAAGCATGTGCTTGCCTGGCAATTCACTATCCTGTGCCCGAAGATGAAACCAATATTCATCTAGTTGGCTGGCAGCACGAATGGCCCGTGCCGTAGCGACTGCCACCGATCTGGTCCGCAAGGAGTATGCAATTTTCTTGGAGGTATAGTGCCTTTGCAGTTCCAAAGGAATCCGCCGCACGATGTAAAAAACACCGGCCTTGGTGAAAGTATAGGGTGCAGATTTGTATGCCGTCATGTTCTACGCCTTGGCCAAGATAGAACCTAGCTAAGGCCTTTCACAAGCTTACATGGCGAAATGGTGCCCGGAGACGGATTTGAACCGCCGACACGCGGATTTTCAATCCGCTGCTCTACCAACTGAGCTATCCGGGCGCTTGACACATCAGTTCCAGTGCCAACTGAGGGCTATTTACGGGCCAGTGCAGACGCTGTCCAGTGCCAATATCAGGTTTTTTTATCAAAGTTTGGAGCCCTTGTTCTTCCTTCTGCTGGGTGCTTCAGCCTCCCGGAAGAACTGAGCGATGAGTGGATGGAGCGGCTCCGGCCTCTTTCCTGCGTGCTATGGCAAGCCGTACGTCGGCGGTCGATGAGTGTCATGATCTTTGTCAACCGCTGCAGATCACGATGGCGGAACGCTCCTCGGAAGTATGGTCCGGCGAAAGCGCTGTATCACTGCTGGTGGTGATGGGCGACACGGGCGTCTTTGCATCTCTCCCGGAGGGATTGGCTGCCGCAGACCCAGAACCGGAAAGGATGATGCCCGAGGCAACCTATTTCGAGGCGCACGGTCGATCCAGTCCTGGACGGCGATGGCGATGGCCTCCGGGCCGTCGGCCATCGGGCTTGAACCGATGGCGCCACCAGGGGCAACTCCGAGCGAACGTGACCGGGCACCGCTCGCAGGATGACCAGGTCGGCCAGGACGTCGAACATCGCGGTCGGGTTCAGCTTCCGGTCGATCCTGATGGCCCGGCACTCCCGGCTGAAC
>VGDE01000350.1 GCA_016869875.1 Alphaproteobacteria bacterium | reverse complement strand
CAGGTTGCTCGTCGGAACCTGCCTGGGCCGACTTTGGAGGCAGCGGGGTTTCGCTGACGCTCGCCTGTGCAGGGGCTGGTGCAGGCGACGTGCCGGCGTCGCCCGGCTGTGCGGGCACTTCGGCCGCCGCTGCCTTGGTGCGCCTGACGGTTTTCTTGACCTCGCCGGCCGGCGCCTCGGCCGCGTCACCTGATGTTCGGGATGTTGCGGATTTTCCGCGCGATCTTGCAACAGTTTTACCTGTTGGGCCTGTCGTCCTTGCCATGATCGATATTCCCCCCTAGTACTATCCCTTATAGTATGCGCAGGGCAGGCAGGGCGTAAACCGGCTTTTCTTCCCGTCTTGGCCCAATCACCGCGCGAATTTCATGCTGCAATGCAGCAAATGGTGGGTTTCATGACGGTCAAGGGCCTCAAGGGCATCCTGTCCTATGACGCGATGGAGACGATTCGGAACACGAACGAATGGCTGGGCGCGACTGCCCGGGCCATGGGCTCCTATCCGACATTCTCGCTGATCCCGCATCCGGCCTTCAAGCTGCTCAGCGCTTGGGGCCGCGTGACCGAACGCAGCTATGCCCGGATGGTCATCAAACCCGACTGGGAAATCCCCCCCATCGCAGGTGAGGACGGGCAGGATCATGTCGTTTATGTGGAGCCGGTCGTCAAGCGCGCCTTTGGCGACCTGATCCACTTCCGCGTCGCCCGGCGTGATCCCCTGCCCCGCAAGGTTCTGCTGGTGGCGCCGATGTCGGGACATTACGCGACGCTCATGCGCTCGACGGTGACCTCGCTCCTGTCGGATTGCGAGGTTTATGTCACAGACTGGCACAATGCCCGGGACATTCCCGTCAGCGAAGGCAAGTTCGACATCGAGGACTACACCAGCTACCTGGTGGACTTCATCCGCCACCTGGGTCCTGACACGAACGTCATCGCCGTCTGCCAGCCTGCCCCCCTGGCGCTGGCCGCCACCGCCATTCTGGCCGAAGACGATCCCGCAGCCCAGCCCCGGACCCTGACTCTGATCGGTGGTCCCGTCGATCCCGATGCGGCCGCGACCGAGGTCACCGACTTCGGCAATCGCATGACCATGGGCGAGCTGGAGCACTTCCTGATCCAGTCGGTGGGCTTCAAGTATCGCGGTGCCGGTCGCATGGTGTATCCGGGCCTGGCGCAGCTGGGCAGCTTCATTGCCATGAACGCCGAGACCCATTCCCGCGCCTTCATCAACCAGATCTTCTCCGAAGCGCGCGGCACAGCCTCGGAAGGCGACAAGCACAACAAGTTCTATGACGAATATCTGGCAGTCATGGACATGACCGCCGAGTTCTACCTGTCCACGGTCGAGCGGGTCTTCAAGAACCTCGAGATCGCGCAGAATCGGTTTACCGTTAACGGACGAGCGGTGGACATCGGAAAGATCTCAGAGGTCGCGGTGATGACGGTCGAGGGGTCGAACGACGACATCTCGGCCCCCGGTCAATGCGTGGCCGCGTTGAACCTCTGCACGGGCGTTCCCGATGCCAAGAAGACTCAGCACCTAGAGCCCGGCGCCGGTCACTATGGCATTTTTGCCGGCAAATCCTGGCGGCTGAACATTCGCCCGCTGGTTCTGGACTTCATCGACGAGAATGCGGCCCTTCCCGGAAGTGTCAAGCCCAAGCGCCGTCGCAAGGCAGGAGGCGCGGCGGCAGATTGCGGCGTCAACGACCCGATGGACACCAGCAAGATCGCTGTCTGAGAGTTCGGAACCGCGTCTGTCATCCGGTCCCTATGGTCTTGCCCGCCACATATGGCGGAGTGATAGCGCCTGGATGACCGAACGCCATCACAGACCAACTGGACGACATCAACTTCGGCATGAAGAGCCCATGTCCAGACTTTGTGGATGGTGCCCCATATCGTATGGCGCGAGCCGCGACTGAAGGCGCTGATAACCGCTCGCGGCTCGGACCGGATATAGGGCACCCGTTGGTCCCAAAACTGCGATCCATGTCGCCACTGCTGAGGGACAGGAGCTTTATGCCCGTATCCAGGCGCGCCTGGCCGTTTCAGGCCGCAGGCAGGGAAGTAACAGTGCGAAACATCGCTGCCGCAGGCAGGGACGCTCGCGCCCGGAAGTCAGCTGATGCGCATGGCCCTGCCCCACCCCGGAGGCCGGGCGTACCAAGCCGCCTGGCCCATGCCTCGAAATCGCCCGCCCAAGCGGGCATGGGCCTGCACGCTGCGATGCTAGACCATCGGCAGGGCCTCGATGGCCTGCGTGACCATCTCCAGGCACTCGGGGGTCGAGAAGCGGTGATCCGCGCCCTTGACAAGGGTCAGCCGCACATCGTCACCCCTGACATGCGCCAGCAGGTCCAGCGCCCACTGCATGGGAACATCTGTGTCCGCCGTCCCCTGGAACAGGCGCACCGGAAAGGGCAAGGGCAGCGGCTGGTTCAGTACAAGCCTCTGCCGACCGTCCTCGATCAGCCGG
>VGDE01000349.1 GCA_016869875.1 Alphaproteobacteria bacterium | reverse complement strand
CAGGCGGGGCCTGCAGGCGCCGTGGCGGTAAAGCTGCATCACGACATCGGTGACGGTTTCGACATGTCCCGAAGTGATCTGCCACTTGGCGGGCAAGGTGGTCACCAGCGCCTCTGCGCGCGTCAGCAGGTCCGGATCCTCGGACAGCGCCAGGTGTTCGGCCAGCGGCAGGACGGGGTCTTCGGCCAGGACATTGCAGGCCAGCTGCCACAGCGGGTCGGCGCGCGCGACAAGGCCGCCCGCCAGAACAAGGTCCCGCATCGCGGTCGTGCGGTCCCCGTCCAGCACGCGAACCGCGCCCGCCCGCAGCAGATCCGGCGTTACCCGGCGCAGCACGATCACCTCGAGCGGCGAGATACGCCCCAGCATCCCGGACAGGACCGGCGCCACGCGCGCCGCCAACGCAAGTGCCCCGACATCGGGATGATCCAGTGGACAGGGATCAGGCAGATCCATGATCCGCTGCCGCAGCCACTCCAATCCGCGATTTGCCAGCAGCCGCATCAGTTGCTCCAGCGATCCGTCCATTCCTTAACCTCATCCTCATCTTTGTGAACGATGACCTAAGGACGCCATGGATCAAGGAACAGATGCAGACAATTCGATCGGGCGGGCGGCACCACGCCGGGAATTGCGCCGGACGCGGCGGCGCGGTAAAGCCCGGCCATGACAAACCGCCCCGAACTTCCGCCCGAGATCGCCCGCCGCCGGACCTTTGCGATCATCTCGCATCCCGACGCCGGAAAGACCACGCTGACCGAGAAATTCCTGCTGTATGGCGGCGCCATCCAGATGGCCGGGCAGGTGCGCGCCAAGGGCGAGGCGCGGCGCACGCGGTCGGACTTCATGAAGATGGAGCAGGATCGCGGCATCTCGGTTTCAGCCTCGGCCATGTCGTTCGATTTCGACGGATTCCGTTTCAACCTGGTCGATACGCCGGGCCACAGCGACTTTTCCGAGGACACCTATCGCACCCTGACCGCGGTGGATGCGGCGATCATGGTGATCGACGGGGCCAAGGGCGTCGAATCGCAGACCCGCAAGCTGTTCGAGGTCTGCCGCCTGCGCGACCTGCCGATCCTGACCTTTTGCAACAAGATGGACCGCGAATCCCGCGACACGTTCGAGATCATCGACGAGATCCAGGAGAACCTGGCCATCGACGTGGCGCCGGCCTCCTGGCCGATCGGCGTGGGGCGCGACTTTATCGGCTGCTACGACATGCTCCATGACCGGCTGGAACTGATGGACCGCGCCGACCGCAACAAGGTGGCCGAATCGATCGCCATCGAAGGGCTGGACGACCCTCGGCTGGCCGAACACGTCCCGGCCGACCTGCTGGACAAGCTGCGTGAAGATGTCGAGATGGCGCGCGAGCTGCTGCCCGCCTTTGACCGCAGGTCCTTTCTGGAAGGCCACATGACGCCCATCTGGTTCGGCAGCGCGATCAACAGCTTTGGCGTGCGCGAGCTGATGAAGGGCATCAGCCAGTACGGGCCGCCCCCGCAGCCGCAGAACAGCGCCGGACGCGAGATCGCGCCCGAGGAAAAGACCGTCACCGGCTTTGTCTTCAAGGTCCAGGCAAACATGGACCCCAAGCACCGTGACCGCGTGGCCTTTGTGCGACTGGCTTCCGGCCATTTCGAACGGGGGATGAAGATGGTCCATGTGCGGTCGAAAAAGCCCATGGCCGTGTCGAACCCGGTGCTGTTCCTGGCGGCCGACCGCGAACTGGCCGAAGAGGCATGGGCCGGCGACATCATCGGCATCCCGAACCACGGCCAGCTGCGCATCGGCGATGCGCTGACGGAAGGCGAGGCGCTGCGCTTTACCGGCATCCCCAGTTTTGCGCCGGAACTGCTGCAAACGGTGCGCGCGACCGACCCGATGAAGGCCAAGCACCTGGAAAAGGCGCTGATGCAGTTCGCCGAGGAAGGCGCAGCCAAGGTGTTCAAGCCCGCTATCGGCTCGGGTTTTATCGTGGGTGTGGTGGGGGCGCTGCAGTTCGAGGTGCTGGCCAGCCGGATCGAGCTGGAATACGGCATTCCCGTCCGTTTCGAAGGCAGCCAGTTCACCAGCGCGCGCTGGGTCGCGGGTCCCAAGGACAAGGTCGAGGCCTTTGCCAATGCCAACAAGCAGCATCTGGCCCATGACCATGATGGCGATCTGGTCTTTCTGACCCGCCTGCAATGGGACATCGACCGGATCGGGCGCGATCATCCCGACCTGAAGCTGACTGCGACCAAGGAAATGATGGTCTAGCGACGCAGGACGTCCTGGTCAGACGGCGGGATCGTCCGTCCTGATCCTCAGGATCGAGGCGCAGTTCGGCGCCTCGATGGTGCCGACCCAGATGTCGTAAAGGCCGCCATCCGCGGCCTGGATGCGGACGACCGGGTTCAGACCATCCTCGTCATCCGCATAGATATAGGTCCCGTCCGGCATGTTGATCAGCAGCATCGTGTCGCAATCGCCTTCGACCCGCAGGTCCAGCAGGCGGCGCCGGTCCTGATCGTCGAATTGCAAGCTGAGATCCGGCGCCTTTT
>VGDE01000348.1 GCA_016869875.1 Alphaproteobacteria bacterium | reverse complement strand
GATGCATGGCCCGGACGAGGCTGCATTTGCCGACCGCGTCTTTGCCCATGTGGAACAGGTGCTGGGGCTGGCGCCCAACACCGTCAAGCTGGGCCTGATGGACGAGGAGCGGCGCACCAGCGCCAACCTGGCGGCCTGCATCCATGCTTTGCGGAACCGGATCTTTTTCATCAACACCGGCTTCCTGGACCGCACCGGCGACGAGATCCACACGTCGATGCAGGCGGGCGCCTTCCAAGGTCGTGACGCGATGAAGACGGCAACCTGGTTGAAGGCCTACGAGGACCGCAATGTGCTGATCGGTCTTGCGGCAGGGATGCGGGGACGGGCGCAGATCGGCAAGGGCATGTGGGCCAAGCCCGACGCCCTGGCCGAGATGCTGGAGGTCAAGATCGGCCATCCCAGATCGGGTGCCTCCACGGCCTGGGTGCCCTCGCCCACCGCGGCCACCCTGCATGCGCTGCACTATCACATGGTTGATGTCGCCGCCCGCCAGGACGAACTGGAGGGCCAGCCCCTGCCCGACCTGGACCTTCTGCTGACACCGGCGCTGGCCGAGGGGCCGATGCCGCAGGATCAGGTGCTGCGCGAACTGGACAACAGCGCGCAGGGAATCCTGGGATACGTCGTGCGATGGGTGGACCAGGGCATCGGTTGTTCGAAGGTGCCGGACATCAACGACGTGCAGCTGATGGAGGACCGCGCGACCTGCCGCATCAGCGCCCAGTATCTGGCGAACTGGCTGGAGCATGGCGTCATCACGGCCGAGCAGGTCGAGGACGCGCTGCGCCGGATGGCGGCCAAGGTCGACCAGCAGAACGCCGGGGACCCCAACTATCGCCCGATGACGCCCGCTTGCGACGGACCGGCCTTTCTTGCCGCCCGGGACTTGGTGCTGACGGGGACGCGGCAGCCATCAGGCTATACCGAGCCCGCGCTGCATCAGCGTCGCGCCGAAGCCAAGGCCCTGCGCGCGTAGAATCCGACAGGGCGGCGCGCGGAGATCCGGCGCCGCCCTGATGTCACAGCAGTTCCTTCAACTGGGCCTCGATCTGGCGGCGGCGCCAATGCGACCGGATCTGCGTGGCGTGCAGGTTGCGGGGCCTGAGGCAGATGTCCTGATCGCCCTGCTGCATCAGGAACTTGCGCGAGGCGGCAGCCACCTGGTTGTCGGCCGCAGTCAGGGCCGCGACGGTGATCTCGACCTCGCGCACGTCCGTCACGTCGATCGTGTCGAAGCTGCTGTGCTTGGCGCGGTCCAGCAGGTTCTGCACGCTGCCGATGTCGACGGATTCGCCGCTTTTCATCGGTCCCTGCAGGGTCGCCTCGCGCGGGGTCTGGTGCTGGTCGCGGGCGATCTCGGTGCGGTCCGCGACCGACGACATCCGCTCGCCCCCGGCCGTCCAGACCGTCAGGATGATCTCGAGGATATAGATCGGCTCAAAGCCGAGGTTGCTGACCAGGATGCGCGCCGACAGGTCGCGCGCGCCGCCCAGATGGATCAGGATCTCGGTTCTGCGCTGGCGGCGCAGACCGGACACGATCACGTGCAGATAGATGATCCAGACGCCTGCCGTCACGGCGGCAATCGCCGCCTGCACCAGTCCGCTGTTCTCGGACACCCATTCCCACATCGCATGCCTTTCTTCTGTCGCGGCCGACCCAAACCCCCAGTGCAGGCCGTTGTTCCGGCCGTCACGAGGCCGTGCGCGGAAGATCCAGCAGATCCAGCCGCCGCATGGCCGGCAGAAAGCGGTTGCGGCGCTGCACCTGTCCGGTCGCGGCCATGCCGATGCAGTATTTCGAGCAGCGTTTGGTCGGATGCAGATGCAGCCCGCGCAGGATCTTGTCGGCGATCCCGTTGCCCTTTTCCGATTTGGTTTCAAGGATGAACAGGTCGGGCCGCACAACCCGCGTCACCTCGCCCGCCCGGAACTGAAGCGCCGTGTCGATCGTCATCCGCTCGCCCCCCTCGCGCGCGACCAGGGTGATGCGCTCGTATTCCATCCTGATGACGGGGCGCAGGGGGCGCTGGAACGGGACGTCATAGATCGCCTGGTGACAGTCGTCGATGAAGGCGACCCCCATCGGGTTCAGGCCCAAGCGGGCGTCCTCCAGCTTCAGGCGCTTTTTCACCGTGATGTCGCGGCGGTCCTTCAGCTTCACCTCCAGATAGCTGAAGCCCGCATCCAGATAGGTCCGCACCCGCACCTTGCAGCGTTTGCGCCGGCCCTGATGATGGTCGTAATAGGCGCGCAGTTCGGGATCGTCGTAATAGCGGGTGCGATAGGTGAAGGCGCGCTTGTTGTCGATCTCAAGCACGTCGAAGAGTCGGGCAAACTGCTCCAGCGCGGGACGCAGGTGGTCGGCAGGAACGATGTACTTGTTGTCCAGCCGTTCCAGCATGGCCGCGCGCTCGTTCAGTTGCGCCAGCGAGATAGGGCGGAAGTCCTCCAGGCAACGGGCGATGAGGCTGTCCATGGTGCCCCCCGTCAGCGCGGCTTGCGGAAGAACACGTCCATCCGCGCCATATCGTTGATGTAGTCCAG
>VGDE01000347.1 GCA_016869875.1 Alphaproteobacteria bacterium | reverse complement strand
CCTGAGCGGCATAGTGCGGCGTCTTCAGGTTGTCAGGGACCTCTGCCGTATTGGGCGAAGTGTATTCCATCAACAAACCGCGCGCATCCAGATCGCGGGCTGATCCCCAGCTGGCCGAGACGACGACGTCCGCCTGCGGGTTCGTTTCTTCCGCCTCAAGCCGTGCCATCACCTGCCCGGTGGTGCCCTGGAAGATGTTGACCGTGGTGCCGGTCTCAGCCTCGAAGGCGTCGGCCAGAGCGTCCGCCAGCTCGGCGGGGCCGGCGGTGTAGAAGGTCAGCGTGTTGGCCTGGGCCAGACCGCCCGCAGCGGCCAGCGCAGCCGCAAGCATAGTGGTGCGTAGCATCATGATGTCCTTGGATGTGAGGTCAGGAAGGGAACAGGCGCAGGCGGTCGGGGTTGATCGCCAGCGGGATCTTGCTGCTTACCGGCACGTAGGTATCGGCGGAGCAGACAAGACTTGCCACCTCGCCGTCCAGCTCCAGATGCAGCAGATAGCGGTCGCCCTGGAACTGGCAGCGCGTCACCTGCGCCGTCAGCGGGCCGGACGGGTCGGGCCGGATCGCCATGCGGGGGATCAGCAGCTGTGCGGGACCGTCGGGCGCAACTCCCCTAACGGATGGGATGCTCAAGCGGCCTTGATCGCAGGTGAAGCCATGCTCACCATAGACATTCCCTTTGATCACCGCACCAATGTTGAGAAAGCGCGCAACCTCCACGGAAGCAGGGTTGGCGAACAGCACTTCAGGGCGGTCGATCTGCGCGATCTGCCCTCCCAGCATCACAGCGACACGATCGGCAATGGTGAATGCCTCGGACTGGTCGTGCGTGACATAGATCGCGGAAAGGCCCAACTCGCGCAGTAACGATCCGATCTCCAGCGCCAGCCCCTCGCGCAACTCCCGGTCGAGGTTGGACAGCGGCTCGTCGAACAGCACCAACGGTGGCTCGGCAACGATGGCACGGGCCAGCGCCACGCGCTGCTGCTGTCCGCCCGACAGCGTGCCGGGAAAGCGGTCCGCAAGATGCGCCAGCCCGACACGGTCAAGCGCCCGCTGCGCCCGCTGCTTCCGCTCGGCTCCCGGCAGTCTGCGCATCCTCAACGGAAAGGCGACGTTCTCCACCACGCTCAAATGCGGCCAGATCGCATAGTCCTGGAACACCATGCCGATGCCGCGCTGTTCAGGCGGCGCGCTGAATCGGCTCCCGTCCAGAACGGGCCGCCCCGCGATCTGCATCTGCCCCTCATCGGCCAACAACAGACCGGCCGCTATGCGCAGCAGCGTTGTCTTGCCGCAACCCGAAGGACCCAGCAGCGCCACGACCTCCCCGGCTGCCAGATCGAGATCGACATTATGCAGTACGCACGTCGCCCCAAAGGATTTCGAGAGGCCAGTCGCCTGGACGGACAAAGGTCGGGGATCGCTCGTTTCGTCATGCATTCGGGCGGGCTAACAGAACTGTGCGACAGATTTCTGTCAGGCAGGCGGGATAGATGCCAAAAAATGCCGTTCCACCAAGTTGTCCGCTGCCAGGGCGCCTGTGAGAACGGCAGACCTCGTGACTTGCTGGCGAAAAACAAGTGGCGGCTTGGCTGGGGGTCGTCGCATCATCATGCGTGGCCGATGGCAACTTGAGGCCGACTTCTCTGGCTGCAGCAGCATTCACTGGAGTTTGCTTGGAGGTCTCGCGAGGGACATATTGCAGACGTCTTCAGATTGATGCCCAGCTCCCGGCTCAGCATCGACAGATTCATCCTAAACCCAATCCACCAGATGCCGGGACTGAACAGCTAGATATCCTGCAGGCGGCTGGACATACCGACTCCCTCGCTTTCATGGTTGGGCCGCCCACGGCAGCAGACGCCGCAGGCTCTCCTTCTCCTCCTCCAGTGGCAGCGCTCGCTGCGCGTGGGCGTGCGCCCGGCGCAGCTGCGCCAGAGCCGCTGCGCGAAAGGCAGGACCACCCATGCCGGACAAGGCGTTCAGCGCCTTGTGGAGGCGTGTCTGCACCTCGATCAGCCCGGCACTGTCACGCCCGATGGGGCCAAAGCCGTCCGCAAACAGATCTTCGTCCCGCAGAGGCGGGACATGCACATGCGGATACTCGATTACCTCGTCATCCTGGAGTTCAGGTCCCTGGCTCCACAGCGTCAGCAGCCGGGTGATCCGGCCAATGACGTCGATCGCGGTGCCGGGGTCGTTGATCGACGCCGACAAGGCGCGCGACGCGATCTCGCTCAGGACAATGATGCCGAAGCGCGGATCCTGATCGTAGTCGCGCGTCTGCGCGATCCGGAAGGCGTCGCGCAGACGCGTTTCGGCTTTTTCGTCCAGAGGCTGTGCCGCGGTGATCATGGCCATCGGCGTGTCGTGATACAGAAACCCGCCCGGCAGCTGGAGCAGATCGATCCGCGCCTCGTGCTCTTCCGCCACCGCCTCCAGGGCCGCCATGTTGATGTAGACGACATAGCCGGTCTCTTGTGAGCGAAGCGGCCGCGCGGCCGGCGGAAGTTTCGCATCATGAAGGCGGGGGCGCCCCCCCAGGAAT
>VGDE01000346.1 GCA_016869875.1 Alphaproteobacteria bacterium | reverse complement strand
CGCCAACACTGCCGACCGCTGGCTCCATGCCCGCTTCCGCCAGCCGCTCGCTGTGGCGAAGGCTCGGATATCGCGAAGCTGCGATGCCCATGATGAACCAGCCCCAGACAGTCCGTTCCTGGCCATTCTTGCTCGGCCAGTTCGACCAGATCACGGCCGCGTCGGAGCTCCCCCACCCGGGCTGCAGCCGCCATGCGGTCCAGAATGGTGTGTTCGGCCACCGCAAAGGCCAAGGCCTCGACGTGGATGACGCCATGCCCGGACTGCAGATCGTGCCGCAGCAGATGCCCTCCTGCCATCAATGTCCTGTTCCTTAGCTTTTATCCTGAGGAGCGTCAGTGCTAGGCTTCGGGCAAAGTTCGCTTCTGACAGAAGGAAAAGGTTCAGCAATGAAAGCCGTCAAGATAGAAAGCCCCGGGGGGCTGGACCGCCTGCGTGTTGTGACTGTCGCTGATCCCGGCAGTCCCGGACCTGGAGAGATCCGGGTCCGCATCCATGCCTGTTCGCTGAACTTTCACGACTATGGTGTCGTGTCGGGCAGGATGCCGGCAGCGAATGGGCGGATCCCCATGTCGGACGGTGCCGGTGTTGTCGAGGCCGTAGGTGCGGGTGTGGGGGAGTTTCGTGAGGGTGATCACGTTGTCTCGTGCTTCTTTCCCCAGTGGAGCGATGGCGCGCCGCCGGTCGCCGACTTCTCGGGTACGCCGGGCGACGGGATTGACGGCTTTGCCTGCGAGACTGTGGTCCGTCCGGCGAGCGCGTTCACCAAAGCTCCAAAAGGATACAGCCATTCCGAGGCCGCCACGCTGACAACCGCCGGGCTGACTGCCTGGCGCGCTCTGGTCGTCAACGGGGGCTTGAAGGCGGGGGACAGCGTTCTGGTCTTGGGAACTGGAGGCGTGTCGATCTTTGCGCTGCAACTGGCGATTGCCATGGGTGCGCAGGTCATCGCAACCTCCTCCTCGGACGAGAAGCTTGCTCGCCTACGCGAGATGGGCGCGGCTCATACGATCAACTACAGGACGGAACCGGAATGGGGTGCCCGCGTCACCGAATGGGCAGGCGGCCGCGGCGTGGACCACGTGATCGAGGTGGGCGGTCCTGGCACCCTGCCACAGTCCATCAAAGCGTGCCGGATCGGTGGACATATTTCGCTGATCGGGGTGCTGACAGGCGCATCGGGCGAGGTGCCGACGGCTGCGTTGATGGCCAGGCAGCAGCGCTTGCAGGGCCTGATCGTCGGCAGCCGCACCATGCAGACTGAATTCGTGCGTGCCCTGGAAGTGTCAGGCGTCCGCCCCCTGATCGACTGCAGCTTCCCTCTTGCTCAAATTGCCGACGCCTTCCGTTACGAGGAGTCGGGCGCGCACTTCGGGAAGATCGTGCTGACAATATGATCGTGGCCATGGCGTGGGGCAAGCCTCCACGTCAGCAACGCCTGGATCAAATCCTGGGTGGCGCCCAAAAGAGCAAAAAAGTGGTTTTGCCGCTCGGCCTTTGTTGCCAGCTTCGGGCAGTTACCCGATCAATGTGCCCATGTTCGGGATATTGGTCACCATCGAGATGCCTGTCACCGACGTTTCACGACATAGGGCAAGGTATCGAAATCACCCTCGACCCGGGTGCCAAAGAAGCCGACTTCAGGCAGCAGCTCTGACCCTTTGCCGACATAAGGGTTGCTGATTGCGACAAGAGGCTATGTCGCAAACTTTGCTGATGCTCCGGCCTGAGCTCTGCTCGGTCAAATAAAGCAGCATGATGGGGAGGATGGAATGACGATCTTGTTCAAGGATACCCACTTCCTTAAGGACATCATCCTGCATGCCGTCTTCTTCTATTTGCGCTACGGGGTGTCCTATCGCTGAGGAGATCGTGGCGGAGCGGGGAGTAAGCGTCGATCATGCCACGCTCAACAGATGGGTGGAGCGGTATGCCGCGCTTGTCGCAGAGGACGCACGCCGGCGCAAGCTGCCGACCGACACTTCTTGGCGGATGGACGAGACCTATATTGGGGTGAAAGGACAGTAGGCTTATCTTTACCGTGCCGTCGACGAATTCGGAAGACCCCCGATTTCATGCTGTCGAAGCGTCGGAACAAGTTAGCTGCGTTCAAATTCCTCACCCGCGCAATGGAGGATGTTGAAACGCTTTGGCTGCCGTGTGCCAATCCAGATGGTGCGGACCAGATACCTCAGCAGTTTGGTCGAGCAGGACCACCGCTTCATCAAGCGCCGGATGAGGCCGATGTTGGGCTTCAAAAAGCTTTACGTCAGCCGAGTTGATTCTTGCATGCACAGAGTTGGTGAACATGATCCGTTCAGGCTTGGACTGCGCCCGTTTCAGCAGTTCTGATGGAGTGGACACCCCCGCCCGACGGCATCGCAATGCGGGCTGATGGTGATGTCGTAATCGCCACAGAGGAGAGGTGTCCATGGATGAGGTTGCCATAGTCGAGGTCGATCTGGCCAAGAACGTTTTTCAGGTTCACGCATCAAGTTCAGACGGAAGGGCCGTCAGCAGAAAGCGGCTGCCGCGCACGCGTGTCCTGTCCTTCATGTCACAGA
>VGDE01000345.1 GCA_016869875.1 Alphaproteobacteria bacterium | reverse complement strand
GCAGTACGGGCTGATGGTCCCGAGATAATAGTCGATATGTGCCATCACGCTGTCCTTCTGGTTTGCCCGCAGGCTAGCCCGGTGCTAAGGCAACCGCAATCTGAGGTAACCTGCCAAAGGCCCATCCATGCCCGTCATGACCGAACCCAAGCTGATCTCCGGCAACGCCAACCGCCCCCTGGCGCAGTCCATCGCCCGGCGCATGTCCATGCATCGCGGCATGAGCGTCAGCCTGCTTGATGCCCGCGTCGAGCGGTTCAACGACCAGGAGATCTTTGTCGAGGTCTACGAGAATGTCCGTGGCGAGGACATGTATGTCATCCAGCCGACCTCGAACCCGGCCAATGACAACCTGATGGAACTGCTGGTCATCACCGACGCGCTGCGCCGCTCTTCGGCCTCGCGCATCACCGCCGTGATTCCCTATTTCGGTTATGCCCGCCAGGACCGCCGCGCCAAGGCGCGCACGCCGATCAGCGCCAAGCTGGTTGCGAACCTTCTGACCGAGGCGGGAGTCGACCGCGTCCTCACGCTGGACCTGCACGCAGCCCAGATCCAGGGCTTCTTCGATATTCCCGTGGACAACCTTTATGCCGCGCCGGTCTTTGCGCTGGACGTGCAGCATCATTTCAAGGGCCGGATGAACGACCTGACGGTTGTTTCCCCGGATGTGGGCGGCGTCGCGCGGGCGCGCGAACTGGCGACCCGGATCGGGGCATCCCTTGCAATCGTGGACAAGCGCCGGGAAAAGGCGGGCGAGGTGGCCGAGATGACCGTCATCGGCGACGTGTCGGGCAAGGCCTGCATCATCGTTGACGACATCTGCGACACGGCCGGGACGTTGGTGAAGGCGGCGCAGGTGCTGACGGACAATGGCGCGACCGAAGTTCACGCCTACATCACCCACGGCGTGCTGTCGGGACCTGCGGTGGAGCGGGTCACCGGTTCGGTGATGAAATCCCTGGTCATCACGGATTCGATCCAGCCCACGGACGCGGTCAAGGCCGCGCCGAACATCCGCATCGTGCCCACGGCACCGATGTTCACCCAGGCAATCCTGAACATCTGGAACGGCACCTCGGTGTCCAGCCTGTTCGAAACCGACACGCTGCTGCCGATCTACGAGGGGCTTTACTCCACCGGTTGAGGGCAGGAGGGCGCGTGGCCCCGTCACGCGCCTTTGGCGGAATGGTCTGAAGACAGCAGGCAGGACAAGTGGCGCATCAAGGCTGCCCCGCTTGTCCTGCCCGTGCCTATAGCGCGCGCCAGCCGATGTCGCGGCGGCAGAAGCCCTGAGGCCAGTCGATGGCGTCGACCAGCGCATAGGCACGCTGATGCGCCTCGGCCAGTGTCGCCCCGCGCCCCGTGCAGGCCAGGACGCGGCCGCCGGTGGCGACGACCGTGCCGTCCTTTTCGGCGGTGCCGGCATGAAACGTCATCTCGAAACCGGTTTCAGGAAGGGCATTCAAGCCGTTGATCGGGGTATTCTTCCTATAGCTGCCGGGATACCCCTCGGCGGCCAGGACGACGGTCAGGGCATGATCATCGGCCCAGGTCACGGCGGCCTCGGCCAGTCGTCCTTCGGCGCAGGCCAGAAGCAGGTCAAGAGCCTGCGCCCCCAGCCGCATCATCAGCACCTGGCATTCGGGATCACCGAAGCGGACGTTGTATTCGACCAGCCGTGCCTGTCCGTCCCTGATCATCAGCCCCGCGTAAAGGACGCCCTGAAACGGAGTACTGCGGCGCGCCATTTCGGCCACGGTGGGGCGGATGATCCGCTCCATCACCTGCGCTTGCAGGTCATCCGTCAGCACGGGAGCGGGACTATAGGCCCCCATCCCGCCGGTGTTGGGGCCGGTATCGCCATCGCCCACGCGCTTGTGGTCCTGGGCAGTCCCGATGGGCAGGCAGCCGGTGCCGTCGCTGAGAACGAAGAAGCTGGCCTCCTCGCCCTCCATGAACTCCTCGATCACCACGGACATGTCGCCGAACTCGCCGTCAAAGATGGCGTCGACGGCGGCGTGGGCCTGTTCCACCGTTTCGGCCACGGTGACGCCCTTGCCGGCCGCCAGACCGTCCGCCTTGACCACGATGGGCGCCCCTTGTGCCGTGATATGGTCGCGCGCCGAGGCGGCGTCGGCAAACCGGGCCCAGCCTGCGGTCGGGGCTTCGCAGGCGTCGCAAATTTCCTTGGTGAAGGTCTTGGAGGCTTCGAGCTGCGCGGCCGCCTGCGACGGGCCAAAGACCAGGAACCCTGCGCTGCGCAACGCGTCCGACACCCCCGACGCCAGCGGCGCCTCGGGGCCGATCACCACGAAGTCGATGGCATTTTCCTGTGCAAACTCCAGCACATCTGCGCGCGACAGAACATCCAGATCGGCGCATTCGGCAACCCCTGCGATGCCCACGTTGCCCGGTGCGACGATCAGCCGGTCGCATTTCGGGTTCTGCCGGATCGCCCAGGCCAGCGCATGTTCGCGCCCGCCGCTGCCGAGGATCAGGATATTCATAAGCCGCCCTTTCGCTTGACCTTGCGGCGTTCTAGTCTGGCGAAAGGGCGGCTTA
>VGDE01000344.1 GCA_016869875.1 Alphaproteobacteria bacterium | reverse complement strand
GGCGACATGGGCGCAAAAGCCGCGCAGGCCCGCGATCTCGGGGGTCAGGTCATGGGTGGCCCATTCGCGCCAGGCGGAAAAGGCGTCGCGACCGGGCGCCGGCGTCCACAGCGCTTGCCCCTGATCGAAGCGTCCCGCCGCCCATAGGCCGATCGCGCGGGCGATGATGGCGGGCCAGTCGATGCCGGTGGCCTTCGCCGCCAGATCAGCCACGGTCGAAACGGCCTGCGGGTCTGGCGCAGGGCTGTGCAGCCGCGCCTTCAGCATTGCCAGATCGACCGGCTTCAGCGCCGAAGGACTGGCGATCAGCGCGGCAGCCAGATCGTCGTCCGTACTCGCGCCTGCCGCCAGATCGGCTGCAAGGCGGTCGCGCGGCGTGGTCAGGGCAAGCCCCGCGACCCGCGCCAGGCGGGCGGCGGCGGTGGCCAGATCCTCGTCGGTCTGACCGAGGAAGGGGTTCACCGCCACCGTGGCGGACAAGGGAAAGGCGGGAGGCACCGCCTTTGCGGCGGTCAATGCGGCCTCCAGCAGCTGGGCGGCCTGATCTGCGGTGATGCTGGCGTGGTTCAGGAACATGGCGACCTCGAGGAATACAGGGGAAAGTCAGTTCGACCGGATGGCACGGAAGCCGCCGATCAGCCGGTCAAAGAGGGCGTTCAGATAAAGCCCGTTCGCCAGGTGCACGCGGAGGGCGGCCGAGGCCGGATGGGGCGCCCACAGCGGAAACAGCGCCTGCGCCACCGCGACCAACCCGAACGAGACCAGTCCCAGCACGATCAGCGCCCATTCCAGCGCGCCCGGCACCGGCGGCTTGGGCAGGTGCGGCCCCCACAGCAGGGACGCCACCAGGTGAAAGCCGAAGTATCCCAAGGCCGCCCCCAGCGACGCCAGTGCCGTGCGCTGTGTCAGGGCTCGGGGCGCGGCATCGGCCAGGCCCTGCGCCACGAGATAGGCGGTTCCAAAGATCAGGATCGCGCCAAGCGCCAGCGCCTGCGCCGACTTGGGTCCGCCGATCGCCGAAAAGCCCAGTGCCACGACCGCGTAAAGGACCAGCGCCAGCGCAAAGGCCCGCGCGACGGCGCCCACACCGGGCACCGCCACCGGCCCCGGCTTGCGTGCCGCCGCCACCGCCTGCACCGCCTGTCCCGAAGCCAGGAAGCCATGCGCCTTGTAGAGTGAATGCGCCACGATGTGCAGCAGTGCCAGCGGCCACAGGCCCAACCCACACTGGAGCAGCATGAAGCCCATCTGCGCGATGGTGGACCAGGCCAGTGCCGTCTTGACGGCGCTTTGCGTCAGCATGACGGCTGCGCCGAAAAGCGCCGTCAACCCGCCCAGCATGACCAGCGCAGCCATGGCGCCGGGGCTGGCCTGGACCAGATCCGCCGTGCGGATCAGCAGCAGGCCGCCGCCATTGATGATGCCCGCGTGCAGCAGGGCCGACACGGGCGTCGGCGCCTCCATGACCTCCGTCAGCCATCCGTGCAGCGGAAACGACGCGGTCTTGAGGCCCGCCGCCAGCACAAGCGCGGCCACTGCCCCTTGCGCCGCCACCGGCAGGCCTTGCGCCTCGCGCGCTGCCAGGTTCAGCGCCTGCAGGTCGGTCGTGCCGAACGCGGTCCAGGCCAGCAGGGTCGCCGTGACCAGCGCAAGGTCGCCCGCGCCCCAGACCCGGCTGAACTTGGCCGCCGCGCGCCGTGCCTCGGGGCGGTCGGGATAGAACAGCAGCAGCTGACGCATCAGCAGGCCGATCGCCAGAAAGCTCAGCGTGATCAGGACCAGATCGCCTGCCTGCACCAGCACGAGTGCAACGCCAAGGCAGGCCAACATGCCGGCATGTCCATGTGCTGCCCCGGATTCTCCGACAAGGTAGCTGCGGGAATATCTGACGACGACCCAGCCGACAAACGCCACCAGCGTGGACATGGTCACGCCGATGGCGTCCAGCCGCAGCGTCACTCCGGGCGCGAGGAACAGCGTCTGCGCGCCGCTTGCCGAAAGTTGCGCGATCCCGGCCACGCAGACGGCCAGGGCGCCAAGCGCCGCAGCTTCGGCCGCGCGGGGCAGGGAGCGGCTGCGGGAAAAGGCGCGCAGGATCAGCGCAGTCGCCAGCAGCAGGACTGGCGCCACAAAGGGCAGGGGCAGGAACTGGGTCATCGGTCAGCCTCCGAAGGATCATGTTGATCCGGGAAATAGCCTCTGGCGAATGTTCTGAAAATTACATATTTTGTGCACGAACGTTCTATTCAGTAGATGAACAGGCATGTTGAACCTGCACCACCTGCGGCTTTTTCGCGCTGTCGCGCTGGACGGCACCCTGACGGGGGCGGCGCGCCGGCTGAACCTGTCCCAGTCTGCGCTGTCCACGCAGCTGCGGGCGCTGGAGGCGGCGCTTGGACATGACCTGTTCGAGCGGCGGGGACGGGGACTGGTCCTGACCGAGGCCGGGCGGATCGCGCTGGACCATGCGGAGGCGATCTTTCGTACGGCCGAGGATCTGACCGCGACGCTGCGCGAGACGGGACGCGCGCGGCGTGCGCTGCGGGTCGGAGCGCTGGCGACCTTGTCGC
>VGDE01000343.1 GCA_016869875.1 Alphaproteobacteria bacterium | reverse complement strand
AAGCGCGGAACTCGCCAAAGTACTTCGTGATCGCAGCCGTCAGCGTCGTCTTGCCGTGGTCAACGTGACCAATGGTCCCGATGTTGACGTGCGGTTTCGTCCGTTCAAACTTTGCCTTTGCCATGGAATGGCTCCTTGTTCGTCAATGCAGGTAAATTGGCGGGACCTAAGCCCCGCCGCAAGATCAGGCGTATTTCTTCTGGATTTCGTCCGAGATGTTCTGCGGCACGGCCTCGTAATGGTCGAACAGCATGGTGAACACCGCGCGGCCCGAAGACATCGAACGCAGGTTGTTGATATAGCCGAACATGTTGGCCAGCGGCACAAAGGCGTCGATAACGTTCGCGTTGCCGCGGCTGTCCTGGCCCCGTACCATGCCACGACGGCTGGTCAGGTCGCCGATGATGGAACCGGTGTATTCTTCCGGCGTCACGACCTCCACCTTCATGATCGGTTCGAGCAGCTTCGCACCGGCCTTGCGCAGACCTTCCCGCATTGCAGCGCGCGAGGCGATTTCGAACGCCAGCACCGAGGAGTCAACGTCGTGGAAGGCACCATCCAGCAGCGCCACCTTGAAGTCGATCACCGGGAAGCCTGCCAGCGGACCCGAGTCCATGACTGACTTGATGCCCTTTTCGACGCCGGGGATATATTCCTTCGGCACCGCGCCGCCCACGATCTTGGACTCAAACGAGTAGCCCTCGCCAGGCTCGGTCGGGGTGATCTGCAGCTTCACGCGCGCGAACTGGCCGGTACCACCGGTCTGTTTCTTGTGCGTGTAGTCGATCTCGGCCGGCTGCGAGATGGTCTCGCGGTAGGCCACCTGCGGGGCACCGATGTTGGCCTCGACCTTGAACTCGCGCTTCATGCGGTCGACCAGGATGTCGAGGTGAAGTTCGCCCATGCCCTTCATGATCGTCTGGCCCGACTCGATGTCGGTTTCGACGCGGAAGGACGGGTCTTCTGCCGACAGGCGCTGCAGGGCGAGGCCCATCTTCTCCTGGTCAGCTTTCGACTTCGGCTCGACGGCGATCTCGATGACCGGCTCGGGGAAGGTCATTGTTTCCAGAACGACGGGGTTCGCGGGATCGCACAGCGTGTCGCCCGTGGTCGTGTCCTTCAGACCTGCCAGCGCGATGATGTCGCCTGCAAAGGCTTCCTCGATTTCCTCGCGGTTGATCGAGTGCATCATCATCATGCGGCCGACGCGCTCGCGCTTGCCCTTGGTGGCGTTCAGCATCTGATCGCCCTTCTTCATCACGCCCGAATAGATGCGCGTGAAGGTCAGCGAACCGACGAAGGGGTCGTTCATGATCTTGAACGCGAGGCCCGAGAACGGCTGCGCGTCATCCGCGCGGCGCTCGATGTTGCGCGTCTCGGTCTCGTCGCCCGGTGTGAAGCCCATATAGGCCGGCACGTCCAGCGGAGAAGGCAGGAAGTCGATGACCGAGTTCAGCAGGGGCTGAACGCCCTTGTTCTTGAACGCGGAACCCGCCGTAACCGGGAAGAAGGACAGCGACAGCGTGCCCTTGCGGATCAGGCCGCGCAGGGTCGCCTCGTCCGGCTCGTTGCCCTCGAGGTACGCTTCCATCGCGGCATCGTCCTGCTCGACCACGAGTTCCAGCAGGTTGGTGCGCCATTCGGCGGCCAGGTCCTGCAGCTCTTCGCGGATCGGCTGACGGACCCAGCTGGCGCCAAGGTCTTCGCCCTGCCACACCCACTCTTCCATCTTGATCAGGTCGATGATGCCTTCCAGCTTGTCCTCGGCACCGATCGGCAGCGCGATCGGGCACGGGGTGCCGCCGGTACGGTCCTTGATCATCTTCACGCAGTTGAAGAAGTCGGCACCGATCTTGTCCATCTTGTTGACGAACACGATCCGCGGAACCTTGTAGCGGTCGGCCTGGCGCCAGACGGTCTCGGTCTGCGGCTCGACACCGGCGTTGGCGTCCAGAAGGCAGATCGCACCGTCCAGAACGGCCAGCGAGCGCTCCACTTCGATCGTGAAGTCGACGTGGCCGGGGGTGTCGATGATGTTGAAGCGGTACTTGGTGTCCGAAGTCCCCTCGGTCGTGGGGTCTTCCTGACGCTGCCAGAACGTGGTGGTCGCGGCAGACGTGATCGTGATGCCGCGCTCCTGCTCTTGCTCCATCCAGTCCATGGTCGCAGCGCCGTCATGCACTTCGCCGATCTTGTGCGACTTGCCGGTGTAGAAGAGGATGCGCTCGGTCGTTGTCGTCTTGCCGGCATCGATGTGGGCCATGATGCCGAAGTTGCGATAACGCGGAAGCTGATATTCGCGTGCCATGGGTCGGATCCTTTCGCCTTACCAGCGGTAGTGACTGAACGCCTTGTTGGCGTCGGCCATCTTGTGCGTGTCTTCGCGCTTCTTGACAGCGGTGCCGCGGCCGTTGACGGCGTCGGACAGCTCGCCCGCAAGGCGCTCTTCCATCGTGTTCTCGTTGCGCTTGGCCGCGGCGGTGATCAGCCAGCGGATGGCCAGCGCCTCGCGACGGATCGGGCGGACTTCGACGGGCACCTGGTAGGTGGCACCACCGACGCGGCGCGAACGC
>VGDE01000342.1 GCA_016869875.1 Alphaproteobacteria bacterium | reverse complement strand
ACAGGGCGGAGACTTCAAACATCGGAGCCCTGGCTGGCTGCGCCGGCTGCCTTGCGTTTGCGGGCTGCCGAGGAGTTCCAGCCGTTGTTGCGGCGTCCCGTGGGCGTGTAGCGGGTCCGTTGCTTGCCGACCCGGTGCACCTTCGGCGGAGCCTTGTCCTGCTCGGCCTTGATGTATTCCAGGACCGCGCTCAGATGCTTGTTCTCGGTAATGGCCGCATGGGTCACCCGCTGATCCTTGTCGAACACGGAGTAGGGCAGCGAGACACCCTTCCAGCGGAACTCCAGCCGGCCGTCCGCGAACTCATAGCTGTCCACGTATTTGCCCGGCAGATCGCGGGTGATCTCGTTCTCGGCCAGGATGATCCGCAGCCGGTCGTAGGAAAAGGCCAGCTGGCTGCTGACATAGCGTTCGTCGCGATAGCACAGAATGTCACGCAGCCGATCCGGTTCGACATTCAGTGGCCGATGCAGGTTGTCCGCACGGCGTGGCACCTTGGCAAACTGCGCGTTGTAGCGCGCCATGAAGCCGGGAAGAAAGGCATTGGCAGTCTCCATGTCGGAGATGCCGGCCAGCCGCAACTCCTTGACCAGACGGTCCTGCAGGGTGCGGTTGGCGCGCTCGACGCGACCTTTTGCTTGCGAGGAGTTGGCGCACAGGATCTCGATGTTCAGTTCGTTCAAGGCCCGGCCGAACTGGGTCATCCCATAGCCTGTCCTGGCACCTTGCTTTGGCACCCGGAACACTGTGTGCTTGTCGGAGTAAAAGGCAACGGGCCGGCCATGCAGCGTCAGATACCGCTCCAGGGCTCCAAAATAGCTGAAGGTGCTCTCGGAGCTGACGAATTCCAGGTGCATCAGGGTGCTGGTGGCGTCATCGATGAACACCAACAAGGTGCAGGCCGGCCCGCGATCCTCGAACCAGCGATGATCCGAGCCGTCGATCTGGATCAGCTCGCCAAGGCACTCGCGGCGCAGGCGCGGCTGGTGGAATGTTCGGCGCTGCTTGCGCGACAGCCACAAACCCGCATCCTGCATCCACTTGCGCAAGGTCTCGCGCGACACTGTCAGCCCGTGACACTCCGCCAGCTTCTCGGCCGCCAAGGTCGGGCCAAAGTCGGCATAGCGGTCCCGAACGAGCGACATGGCAGCCTCCCGGATCGTCGGGTCGATCCGGTTGTTCGATGCCCGTCCACGTGCCTGGTGCCGGATCGCCGCCGCGCCGTCAGCCCCGAACCGCTTCAGCAGCCGGTGAACCTGTCTGCGGCTCAGGTCCAGAACATCCGCCGCACTCACGGCTGACATCCGACCTTGCAGCACCTGGCTCAGAACCTCGATCCGGTTCAGTTCTCGCTCGCTCATCATCACCCATCCCATGTCTCGGCTCCCAAGGATCGACACGATGTTCCTCCAGGGGAGTGTGACATTCCTGAATTGCAGAGGTGAGACATTTTAACTTTGCGGTGCAGGCTCCATTCTGAATGCACCAGTTCTGCGGGGCAGGGTTTGTCATGGTGCCTCCAGTCTTATCAGTTCATCTCGAAACGCTTCGATGGGTGTCCGGTAGCCCAGGCACTTCCGGGGCGTGGCGTTCAGGCGCTGACACATCATTCTCATCGAACGAGGCGTCAGCTGCAACACAGCGGTGTCTCGGGGCAGGTAGCGACGGAGCCGCCTGTTCATGTTCTCGACTGAGCCTTTTTGCCAAGGCGCCTGCGGATCGCAGAACCACGCCTTCGTGCCCATGCCACTCTCCAGCTCGCGCCAGGCCACGAACTCCAGGCCGCGGTCAAAGGTGATCGAGCGCCGCGCCTCGGCGGGCAGGGGTGACATCTCGTGGATCAGACGGTTCATGAGGGGCCGGGACTTCCGATCGTTGTTGCGCAGCAGAACGGTGTAGCGGGTCTTCCGTTCGACCAACGTCGCCACATTGGCATCGCCCTGAGCCCGCTCAAAGATCATCAAGTCGCCTTCCCAATTACCAAACTGGCTGCGATCGTTGATCTCGGGCGGCCGGTTGTGAATACTTGTTTCTGCAGGAAAAACCCGGTTGCGGGGTGTGCGAGCATAGCGTGGCTTCCGCTTTCGGCGCCGCTCGGGCAGGAGGCGCGCCAGCTGCACTGACTGTCCTTCGGCAGAATAGACATATTGGTAGATCGTCTCATGACAGAGCCTGTGGGAGGCGCCGGGTTCAATCCTGAGCCGGCCTGCAATCTGTTCGGGAGACCAGCCTTCCTGAAGGCAGCGGATCACTTCGGCGCGCAAGTCTGGGAGGCGCTCAAGCTTACGGCGGCGGGAACGCCTGCGGTCAGCCTGGGACTGAGCCGTCATATGCCAATAGCCATCAGCCTGCGGGACATCCGTGTCATGCCACCAGTTGCGTTTGACTTCGCGGGTGATGGTCGAGCGATCACGGCCGAGCATCTGCGCAATCTTCGTCTTCGGCACCTTGGCCTGCAACAAACGCGCAATCACGCGGCGTTCGTCCAGCGTCAGGTTGGTGAAAGGGCGCCTCATCACATCCTCCTGAATAGCTTCAGGAAACTATCGAGTGATGCATTCCAGAATGGAATGTGCCCGGCTATACGCGGACTCAGAATAAGCCGAATTATGGAATGGATGCGCCGCCGATCATGCTGTAGCCCCGGCGCTGCTTGCGCCT
>VGDE01000341.1 GCA_016869875.1 Alphaproteobacteria bacterium | reverse complement strand
GATCTGCGCGACCCGCACATCCTCGACCTGCCACGCCTGGATCAGCGCGATCGCGATAAAGGTGATGCCAAGGCCACCATGGGAAACGGCCTTGCCCCAGTCCGCCCGCGGCAGCCGCAACAGGCGGCCCGCGCCAGAACTGCCGGTGCGCAGCCACAACTCGGCCAGGGCGCCGAAGACCAGCCAGGCCCCGAGGCCCGCGCCGATCACGGCCAGCCCGGACCTCCCGGTCGAAACTGCATAGACCAGGACCATGACGGCCCCTGTCAGGATCAGCGGCACGCGCAGCGGCCGCAGGGTTCGGGCAAGGCCGGCCCGCTTCCAGGGCATGATCGATCCCAATGGCAGCGCCAGCGCCAGCACGACCATGAAGGGCGTGAAGGCCTGGTTGAAGAAGGGTGGACCGACCGACAGGACACGGCCCCAGACCATTTCGGCGACCAGCGGCCAGATGGTCCCGACAAAGACGACAAATGCCGCCACCGCCAGCAGGACGTTGTTCAGCACCAGCGCACCTTCCCGCGACAAGGGGGCGAAGACGCCCTTGGCCGTCATCTCGGACGCGCGGAAAGCGTAAAGCGTCAGCGCTCCGCCCACAAAGACCGCCAGAATGGCCAGGATGAAGACGCCCCGCTCGGGATCATTGGCAAAGCTGTGGACCGAGGTGATCACGCCCGAGCGTACGATGAACGTACCGATCAGCGAAAAGCCGAAGGCCATGATCGCCAGCAGGATCGTCCAGCTTTTCAGCGCCTCGCGCTTTTCAACGACAATGGCGGAGTGCAGCAGGGCCGCCGCCAGCAGCCATGGCATGAAGCTGGCGTTCTCGACCGGGTCCCAGAACCAGAAGCCGCCCCAGCCCAGTTCGTAATAGGCCCACCAGGAGCCGAGGGCGATCCCGATGGTCAGAAAGACCCAGGCTGCCAGTGTCCATGGCCGCACCCACCGCGCCCAAGCCGCGTCCACCCGCCCTTCGATCAGGGCGGCGACGGCAAAGCTGAACGCCATCGAAAGCCCGACATAGCCCAGGTAAAGGAACGGAGGATGGAAGGCGAGGCCGGGGTCCTGCAGCAAGGGGTTGAGGTCGCGCCCGTCAAAGGGCGGGTTGCCCATCCGCCAGAACGGGTTCGAGGTAAAGATGATGAATGCATAGAAGGCCACGCTGATCGAAGCCTGCACTCCCAGAACGCGCGCCCGCAAGCTGGGGGGCAGGCTGCGGCCGAACAGCGCCGCCGCCGCCCCGAACAGGGCAAGGATCAGCACCCACAGCAGCATCGAGCCTTCATGGTTTCCCCAGACCCCGCTGATCTTGTAGATCATCGGCTTGGTCGTGTGAGAGTTCTCGTAGACCAGCAGCACCGAAAAGTCGGAGGTGACAAAGGCGATGGTCAGCGCGCCAAAGCTGATCGCCATCAGAACCAGCTGCGCCAGTGCCGCGGGACGCGCACTGTCCATCCAGCCATGCCAGCCCCTGGCGGCGCCGACCATCGGGACGGTCATCTGGTAGATCGAGACCATGAAGGCCAGGATCAGGGCGAAATGGCCAAGTTCTGCGATCATCTGGGGCAACCCTCCGTTGCCGCACAGCATAAGGATCGGGACCAAGGGGGGAAAGTCCCCCCTTGGTCCCGATCCCCTGGTTTTGCCGAAACGTGATGCGTCCTATTCGCGCAGGCCCGCCATCCAGTCCCGCAGCGCGGCATTGTCCGGAAAGTCATCCCCAAGTCCGGCGGCTGGCGCGGCTCTCACGGGCGCCTGCTCGGCGGATGCCGCCGCCTGCGCAGGCCAGGTGCGGTGACGGAAATAATGTGCCTCGCGCGCGCCGAAGTAGAAGCCCACGATGGCGCCCAGCAACCACCTCAAGGGTTCGGGAACCCGCTGCAGCCCGTCCATCCGCAGGCCAAAGCCAGCAGGCTCGATCATGGCATAGATGAACAGCGCCATCGTTCCCAGGGCCAGCAGCGGCCGCGGCAGCCGGTTCAGGCCGTTGACGAACCCGTCGAACCAGCCGGGGCGCAAGGTCATGAACTCCTGCCCGTGCTGCGCGATTGCGCGGGCATGGGCCTCCTCGTCCAACTCCATGCGCCGCGTGGCGTTCTGAGTAAAGACCTTGGCCATGCCGGTGGCGGCGCTGCCAAGGGCGGTGACGGCCAGGGCAATCTCGACAAAACGGTCGATCAGACCCATCTGGAGGTCCTTGCGAGATGCTCGGCCTTGGTCAGGCGATAGCGGGTCGAAATGAACTCTTCGGCGCGGGTGATCCAACCACCCTTGCCGCCGGCTCGCGTGCGGGCGTACTTGCGGCTGGCCGGACGCTGATCGGCCAAGGCATGATAGTAGTTGCGCCGCGCGATCCCATAGGCATCGACCAGATGCTGGGGCGCGACGGCAGCCGCATCGCGAACCGCGGCAACAGTGCGCGGGCCCAGGACACCGTCCACCGTCGCGGGATAGCCCATCCGGCTCACCAGCCGCTGAAGGATCTTGATCGCGTTGGCGCCCGCATTGACATACATGTCGAAGACGCTCGCCTGCAGCGGTTCAGGCAGTTCAACCAGGCGCGGCTTGCGGAAATGATGCTCGACGAATATCTGCTCGGCCTGCGCGCGCGTCAACGCATGGACATCGGCGGCGTCAATGTGTCCAATTTGTTCAGGTCCTTTCCCAGCGCACGCATGGTGTCGACGGTCACGCCATATTTCGTGGCCCCGCCCGGGTCATCA
>VGDE01000340.1 GCA_016869875.1 Alphaproteobacteria bacterium | reverse complement strand
GCGGATGGACCTGAAGCAGAAGCAGGGGCGGCGCGTCTTCGGGGTCGAGATGAAGATCGTCGATGACGAGGGGCGGCCCCAGCCTCATGACGGGCGCGCCATGGGCGAGTTGTTCGTGCGCGGCAACACCGTCAGCAGCGGCTATTTCAGCAACCCCGAGGCATCGCGCAAGGCGCTGGACGGGGACGGCTGGTTCGGCACGGGCGATATCGCTTCGATCAGCCCGCAAGGGGTGCTGAACCTGCGCGACCGAACCAAGGACCTGATCAAGTCGGGCGGCGAGTGGATCAGTTCGATCGATGTCGAGAATCTGGCCGTCGCGCATCCCGGCGTCGCACAATGCGCCGTGATCGCGCTGCCGCATCCGAAATGGGGTGAACGGCCGCTGCTGGTGGTGAAGCCATCGGGCGAAACGGCACCCAGCCTTTCCGAGATCCACGACCTGTTGCGGCGGCACCTGGCGGACTGGCAACTGCCCGACGACATGGTCCTGGTGGACGAGATGCCGCTGACGGCGACAGGCAAGATCAGCAAGCTGACCCTGCGGGAGCGCTTTGCCGGACATGTCCTGCCCGATCAGCGACAGCACTGAGGCCGCAACCCGCTAATCCGTGCAGCCGGCGGGAGCAGGATGGCTGCACGCTCCTTCTTGCCTGCGGCCAGTTCGCCTGGCGCATGTCCTGACAGAAGCCGCGTCAGGTGCGCGGTTGCTGCAGGGCGTCCACCACAAAGAGGCGCAGGGCAGTGGCAAGGCCCACCTCGGGGGGACGGGCGTGATCGATCTGCCCGATGAGGGCAGCACGGGTCAGGCCGCGTGTTCTGGCCTCGAGAGCCAGCGCCTTCCAGAACGGGTCTTCAAGCGAGACGGAGGTGCGGTGGCCGTCGATGGTGACCGACCGCTTGATCGGCGCCGTCATGGGGGGCAGGTCAATCATCACGCCGATGCGCATCATGCTTGCGTTCAACGCGCTCCGCCTCGGCCTTTCGCGCGTCGCGCAGGGGCTTTGCCTCGCCAAAGCGGGCGGCGTTGTTGTCGCCCTCGGCACGGCGTTCGTCACGCGCGCGCTGCTTGCGCGCCTGTCGCAGGTTGATGATGCGGGTCATGACGTGATCCTTGGGAGGTCTGGAAAAACACCGGGGCACGCCAGCAGTCTAGCGCGCCCCGGTCGGGTCAGGTCAAGAGGTCCCGGCGTCCCGGGGCGTCAGCCCTTGGGGCTGATCATGTCCTCGGGGCGCACCACGCGGTCAAAGGTCTCGCCGTCGACAAAGCCCAGGGCGATCGCCTCTTCGCGCAGGGTGGTGCCGTTCTTGTGCGCGGTCTTGGCGACCTTTGTCGCGTTGTCATAGCCGATGGTGGGTGCCAGTGCGGTGACCAGCATCAGCGATTCCTTCATCAGCTTTTCGATCCGTGAAGTATTGGCCTGCGTGCCGACCACCATGTTGTCGGTAAAGCTGGAGGCCGCGTCGCCCAGAAGCTGCATCGACTGCAGCACGTTGTAGGACATCATCGGGTTGTAGACGTTCAGCTCGAAATGGCCCTGCGATCCGGCAAAGCCCACGGCGGCGTCATTGCCCATGACATGCGCGCAGACCATGGTCAGCGCCTCGGCCTGGGTCGGGTTCACCTTGCCCGGCATGATCGACGATCCGGGCTCGTTTTCCGGCAAGATCAGCTCGCCCAGGCCCGAGCGGGGGCCCGAGCCCAGCAGCCGCATGTCGTTGGCGATCTTGAACAGCGAGCCTGCCACCGTCTTCAGCGCCCCCGAGAACATGACCATCGCGTCATGCGCAGCCAGCGCCTCGAACTTGTTCGGTGCGGTGACGAATGGCAGTTCGGTGATCTTGGCGATTTCCGCGGCAATGGCCGTGTCCCAGCCCTTCTTGGTGTTCAGGCCTGTGCCGACCGCCGTACCGCCCTGCGCCAGCTCATAGATGTCAGGCAGGCAGGCCTTGACGCGTTCGATCCCCTTGCGGACCTGGTGGGCATAGCCGCTGAACTCCTGACCCAGGGTCAGGGGCGTCGCATCCTGCGTGTGGGTGCGGCCGATCTTGATGATGTCCTTGAACTCGTCGGACTTGGCTTCCAGCGCGGCGGCCAGCTTTTCCAGGCCCGGCAGCAGCACGTCGCGCGCCTGCATCGCGATGCCGACATGCATGGCAGTGGGGAAGGTGTCGTTCGAGGACTGGCCCATGTTGCAATGGTCGTTGGGGTGGACAGGCTTCTTGCTGCCCATCTCGCCGCCCATGATCTCGATCGCACGGTTCGAGATCACCTCGTTGGCGTTCATGTTCGACTGTGTGCCCGAGCCGGTCTGCCAGACGACCAGCGGGAAGTTGTCGTCGAACTTGCCCTGAAAGACCTCGGTTGCGGCCTGCTCCATCGCATCGGCCAGATCGGCGGGCAGATCGCCATTGGCGCGGTTGACGCGCGCCGCCGCCAGTTTGATGGCGCCAAGCGCACGGATGATCGGCACGGGCTGGCGTTCCCACCCAATCGGGAAGTTCATGATCGAACGCTGCGTCTGCGCGCCCCAGTATCTGGAGGCGTCAACCTCCAGCGGGCCGAAGCTGTCGGTTTCGGTGCGGGTCTTGGTCATCGGGTCGCTCCCTCACGGTTTCCCGGAGGGTTTAGCGGCAGGCCACCCAAGAAGCAATTCGCATGCAATGGTATGCTGACGCGAACCTGGCCGGATCAGGCGTCCAGCGACCGGATCGCCGCCTCGATCCA
>VGDE01000339.1 GCA_016869875.1 Alphaproteobacteria bacterium | reverse complement strand
TCGACCAGATCGCGATCGGCTTGGCGATGGTCTTTGTGCTTGCTTCGGCCGTGGGGGCAATGAACTGCTTTCTCTTTGCGGCCTTCAGCTGGTGGCAGCCGCTGTGGGGCATCTTCATGCGCCCGCTGTTCCTGCTGTCCTGCATTTTCTTTATCTTTGACGACATCCCGCAGCCCTACAACGACTGGCTGTGGTGGAACCCGCTGATTCATGTCGTGGGACAGATGCGGCATGCGTTCTATCCCAGCTATGTCGGCGACTACATCAGCTATGTCTATGTGTTCGGCGTGAGCCTTTCGGTCTTTGCCTTGGGCTTGGCCTTGCTGATCCGGTACCACCGCGACCTTCAGAACAGCTGAAACGGTCTTAGCCGCGGGGATCGATCAGCCGCGCCAGCACCGCCTCGCGGGTGATGCGGCCGCCCCCCTCGACGGGCAGGGCCGCGCGGCCGGCCAACAGGTCCATGACCTTGCGCACCGGCATGTCGCGCGCGACGGCAGGTCCCTCGGCCTCGCCCGGCTCGGCGACATCCTCGGCCGTCAGCACGCCCAAGGGGTTCATGTGCGCCACGAAGCTGGCGACATAGTCGTTGACGGGGTTGGCGATGATCTGGCGTGCGGTTCCGATCTGCACGATCCGCCCCCCTTCCATCAGCGCGATCCGGTTGCCCAGCTTGAACGCCTCGTCAAGATCGTGGCTGACAAAGACGATGGTTCGCTTGGTCCTGGCCTGCAGCTCCAGCAGTTCGTCCTGCAGGCGCGCGCGAATCAGCGGGTCCAGCGCGCTGAAAGGCTCGTCCATCAAGAGGATCGGCGCCTCGGTGGCAAAGGCGCGCGCCAGCCCCACGCGCTGCTGCATCCCGCCGGACAGTTCCCCCACCTTGCGCTCGGCCCATTCCGCCAGGCCCACCGTTTCCAGGTGCCGGTCCACCTTGTCGCGGCGCTTGGCCGCCGGCAGTCCCGCCAGTTCCAACCCGAGGCCCACGTTCTCGCGCACGCTGCGCCAGGGCAGCAGACCGAACTGCTGAAAGACCATGGCGACGCTGCGTAGGCGGATGTCGCGAAGGGCGCGGTTGCCGGCGCCGGTCACGCTGACCATCTGCTCGCCCCGGCGGATTCGCACTTCGCCACGGCAGACGTGGTTCAGCGCGTTGACGGCGCGCAGCAGTGTGGACTTGCCCGACCCGGACAACCCCATCAGGACCAGAATCTCTCCCTCGGCCACGTTCAGGCTGCAATCATGCACCCCCAGGACCTGTCCGGTCTCGGTCTTGATCGGGCCGCGCTCCAGCCCTTCGTCCATCAAGGGCAGGGCGCGGTGCGGGTGGTCGCCAAAGACGATGCAGACCTTGTCGAACTCGACGGCGTTACGGGTCATCTCCGCCCCTCCATGCGCAGGATGCGGTCCAGAAGGATCGCCACGACAACGATGACAAAGCCCGATTCAAAGCCAAGCGAGGTGTTCACGCTGTTCAGGGCCCGTACGACGGGCACGCCGAGCCCCGATGCGCCCACCAGCGCCGCGATCACCACCATCGACAGCGACAGCATGATCGTCTGGTTCAGGCCGGCCATGATCTGCGGCAAGGCGCTGGGCAGTTCGACCTTCCACAAAAGCTGGCGGGGCGTCGCGCCGAAGGCGGTCGCAGCCTCTACCAGCGAGGGCGGCGTCGAGGCGATCCCCAGCTGCGTCAGCCGGATCGGCGCAGGAAGGACAAAGATGACCGTCGCCAGCAGGCCCGGCACCATCCCGATGCCAAAGAACACGATCGCCGGGATCAGGTAGACAAAGGTCGGCAGCGTCTGCATCAGGTCCAGCACCGGCCGCATCCAGGCGTAAAGCCGCGGCCGGTGGGCGGCGGCGATGCCCACCGGCACGCCGATCGCCATGCAGACAATGCAGGCCGACAGGACCAGCGTCAGCGACTGCAGCGTTTCTGTCCAATAACCCTGGTTCAGGATGAACAGCAGGCCCGCCGTGACCAGCAGGCATGTCGACAACCGCCGCTGCAGCGCCCAGGTCAGCACCACGGCCAGGGCGATGAACAGGAACGGATGCGGTGCCTGGAGGGCCGCCAGGATGCCTGCGATCAACGCCTCCATCGCGTTCGAGATGGCGTCGAAGACCGGCGCTGCGTTGGCATTCAGCCAGTCAAAGACCCTCTTGGCCGTCCGCCCGACCGGGATCTTGTTGTCCGTGACCAATGCGGTCAGCTGTTCCATTCCTGTCCCCCTGCCTGTCCCAAGGCGTTGCCGCGCCGCCCGCCCATCCGGATCAGTTTTGCAGCGCCTCGTTCAGTGCGGCCTGCGGATCGTTGCCGTCCACCGTGGTCACGTCCACCAGCCAGGGCGTCACGGCATCAGGGTTCGCCTGCAGCCATTCGCGCGCAGCCTCGGCCGGGTCCATGCCGTCATTCAGGATCTTGCCCATCACCTCGTTCTCCATCGGCAGCGTGAACTCGAGGTTCTGCAGGAATTTCCCGACATTCGGGCATTCCTGAACATATCCCGCGCGGGTGTTGGTCCGCACCTCGGCGCCCCCCAGGTCGGGGCCGAAGACCTCGTCCCCACCGGGCAGGTAGGTCATCTGGAACTGGGTGTTCATGGGATGCGGCTCCCAGCCCAGGAATACGACCGGCTGCGCGCGGCTGTCGGCGCGGCTGACCTGCGCCAGCATGCCCTGTTCGCTCGATTCGACGATCTCGAACGTGCCCAGGCCATACTTGTCCATCGCCACCATTTC
>VGDE01000338.1 GCA_016869875.1 Alphaproteobacteria bacterium | reverse complement strand
AAAACTGGCGGGTTTACAGCCTGCGAAAGGTCTGGCGACAGCTGGGCGGCGAAGGCTTTGCTGTTGCCCGTTGCCCGGTCACCAAGCTGATGAAGAGTAGAGGCGTTCAAGGCGTTTGCCATGGCCCTGAACCCATGGCGCCGCAATTGCTCAGTCCGCGGCGAGCTGCACGGAACGACGGCGCCGGACAAGAGGACTCCATGTCTGTTGGACAAGGTGAACCGGCAGTTCCGTGTGCCCGCGCCGAACATGCTCCGGGATCGTTCGTTGCGGGGCCATCGGTTCAAGCCCAGTGGACGACGATTTCATCCCTGTCGCCACCCGAAGGGGTTTCGCCTCGCTCGGACCATGCCGAGGCCGTTCCGGACGCCCTCGAACGGGCCATCCATGACTGCAGACTGACAAAGGCTACGGGCTGATCCATGACAGTGACCGCGCGTTGCACAACCTGTCATCCGCCGCACAGCGTGGCCGGCCGAGGCTGGCACTCAACCTTCTGTCGGCAGCCTGGGCGACAGATATGACAGCGCGCCGGCAGAGACGATCAACGGCCTGTTCAAGGCGGAGGTCATCCCTCGCCCCTGGCCTTGTCACAACTCCGGCGCAGCCGAACACGGGACACTGGAAGGGGTGGACCGCTTCAACAACCGCCGCATCCTCGAGCCCATTGGAAACATCCCGCCGGCCGAAGCTGAGGCCGACTTCTCTGTGGCTCTGGAAATCGAAGACGTGGCCGCGTAACTAACGAAATCAGCCTCCGGCAAACCCGGCGCGGTTCACTCGCAGTCTCTGTCTCATGCTTTGGAGAACAGGCTAACATTGGATCACGGATGTTTCAGGGGAGCAGGTCAGACCTTGTAAGGATAAGGTCAGGTAGTTTCGTGACCCAACTGGGGTGCCGTCCATCTCCTATCGGTATGGAGCCGGAAAGGACACAGCCGCATTGACGGCTTCTGTCTTCCGTCGCCTCAGTGATCGCATCAAGGCATGTGGATCGTGCGATGGTTGATCATTGCTCAAGAACAAGCGCTGATCATCAGATAAGGCAAGACACCCACCCTTCGAGGCGCGGATCCCCGGCGTCTGGTCGCCCTTCAGCCACATCACAGCCGCCCGCCCCACGTCCAGCATGTTCAGCTCATCTCTGAACCGGCCTTAGAACCTTCTCTGCTGCCGCTTTGTCCTGCCCCTGAACCGCGGTTCTTCCTGAAGTGTTCTTCTGAGCCGGGTGGAGGACAAGGCGATGCCGCAAAAGAAGCACAGACCTGAGAAGATCGTCGCGAAGCTTCGGCAGGTCGATATTTTGGTATCGCAAGGTCGGTCGGTGGCCGCTGCGGTTCGCGCGATTGGCGGTGAGACATGCGCTGCCGCCGGTTCAAGGGTGATGCCGAAGCCGTTCATCTGCGACCGGCGTCAGGACTATGGTGGGCAGAAGACCAACCAGATGAACTGGCTGAAGGATCCGGAGAAGGATCGAGCCCTTGAGGCGCCATTGCTTCAGGTCCAGTGGCGAGGAAGCGGCTTCGGAAAGCCGGGTCCGATCTCACGCCCGAGAAGCTGATCCTGACGAAAGGCCGCTTCGGGAAACTTCTGAGCCCGCCCGCCGCCGTGCTTGCATCGGTTATGTCCGGCAGAAGTTCCGCGTTCCGGAACGGTTCGCCTGCCGGTTGCTTGGCCGTCCATTTAGACGTCGCCCGCTCGACGTGAGATGCAAGGCGCCGCAAGGGCGAGGCCACAAGGACGCGCGGAGCACAGACATCATCGCACGCCGCGCAACACGGCCACAGCGGCTATTGTCGCCTCAAGGCGCCTCCTGGTGAGGCCGAGGGCGATAAAGGTCAAGTGCGTCGAGCGGATCTGGAAGCGGGACGGAGGAGGACCGGAAAGGCCCAGGTGGGGCGTTTGCCCGACGATGGGCTGTTGCGGGAACTTCAACGCCAAGCGGCGGGACGGATTGCTCAACGGCGAGATCTTCTACGGCCTGGTCGAGGCGACGATCGTCATCAAGAGCCGGCGCCGACACGGCATCACGACGCGACAGCACGCGTCACCGGGCGGCCGGCCGCCCGCCCCGGCACCGGTGCAGTGGCCGACGCCGCACTCCCAAGCCGCTGCGCCGGCCGTTTCGGCCATGATCCCCGACCCGCTCTGCACCAGATTGAAACCGCACCACCCGGGGAGGGAAAGAAAAATTTTCGTAATGTTCATGATTAACATGCATATATTAGTGATATTTTATTCGTTTGGATCGTGCTTTCAGTTGTCCTGTTGTCACCATGGCCTTGCCTCACGGCCAACCTTGGATGCCTCTATCGATCCACGACGACCGCTGACATGAGACCGGTCCGGTGTGCCGAAGTTGTTGGCATGCTTGATGTTGTTCGGCAACGGTTCGTGTCCACGGAACTTTCTGACCCACGGCCTTCGGACATGAAAGGCCTGCGGCTGGGTGGGCATGGCAGGGCAGGGCGGTCAGGTTGCATGCGGCCTCTGGATCCCGGACTGGAAGCTGGTGTCGCCGACCCTCTATCCGGTGCAGGATTACGCCCGACCGCCCTGCGAGGGCGCTGATGGCGGGTGACCTGTTCGGCCCATGTTGTCGGGCAGATCGAGCACCCATGATGCATCATGACAGTGGTAGCCTGCCATGATCCGCAAGGCAGAGTGACAGTGGCGGCTCTGGTAAGCGCGCCCGAGATGTTGCGCTTGCTTGACTGACTGCGCGAAGGCGGAGGGCAGAGTCAGGA
>VGDE01000337.1 GCA_016869875.1 Alphaproteobacteria bacterium | reverse complement strand
GCATAGGCCACGATGTCAAAGCGGGTGACGTCCTCTGCCTGATACAGGTGCCGATGCACGGTCGCCAGCGCATCGATCCGCGTCATCATCGTCTGCAGCAGGTGCACCGTCTGCGGATCCTCCGCTTCGCGCATCTGCAACCGCAGGATCGATCCGATCATCGTCATGTTGTTCTTGACACGGTGGTCCACCTCGTGAAGCAGCATCCGCTGCGCGTCCAGCGAACTGCGCAGTTCCGCCACGCGCCGATTTACCTCCGCCTCGATCCGATCCTTTTCGCGGCTGATGCGCGACTGCTCCTCGACGCGTGCCGTCACGTCCATCTGGGATGCAAAGAAAAAGCGGATCCGGCCGTCGTCACCCCTGACAGGGCTGATGTAAAGGGCGTTCCAGAACCTGCTGCCATCCTTGCGATAGTTGAGCAGGTCCACATCGATGCTTTCGCCCCGCTGGATCGCCTGCCGTATCCTGTCGACGGCAGCGCGGTCGGTTCCCGTGCCCTGAAGAAAGCGGCAGTTGCGGCCGATGACCTCGTCGCGCTGATAACCGGTCAGGGTCTGGAAGGCCTGGTTGGCAAAGACGATCGGGTTGTCCGGCTGTAGCGGATCGGTCACGATCATGGGCATGCGTGTGGCACGGACGGCGGCTGCAAACGGATCCCCGCGCCCGTGCTCGTGATGAAGCGCGTCCGTCAGCGTCCAGTCGTCCTTCTCCTTCACGCAGCCGCTCCTTCTTGCCCCGTCGCGCTTCCCGGACTCCTGTCCCGGTGAAGAACCATGACCGCAGCTCATGGTTCCGCTGTTGCCACCGGCGGCAAGGGGGCCACGCTTTTGTGCAACAGCAGGCGGTCGCGTCGTGCTTGCACACGGAACAGGACCACTGACAATCAAGTCTGTGGACGCACTTCACTTTATGTTCATGACGGAAATGGTGAAGGAAACGCCGCCGCATGCATAGGGGCCACAACCACGCAGTCCCTCCTTCAGGGTCACTCCCGCTTCTTGATCCAATCCCGCGTCCTGTCGTGCCCCCTGCGGCTTGTCACGTCCCTGAACCACTTCCGCAAGCGCAAGACCGTTCTGCACGGCAAACGTCCCGCGCATAGACCTTGGCCGCTTGGCTGGCTCCTGGAGATGGCCTTTCCCGATATGGAGGAATAGTTCTGCGCCCAAGGCAATGGCACCAGAGGCCAGGAAGCTGCACAGGCCAGCATTCTCGAAGGAACAGAAAGAACAGGGCGCAGACCGGATCACGCATTAGGTCAAAAAACAGCTTGTTTCCCCTTCTGGCGCTCAATATAGGGGTCAGCGGAGACGTGGCCGAGTGGTCGAAGGCACACCCCTGCTAAGGGTGCAGGCCCGAAAGGGTCTCGAGGGTTCGAATCCCTTCGTCTCCGCCATATTCATTGTTTTCTTTGGTGATAACAATATCCCAGGCGAAGGACTGGCAACCACAAGGTGACACAAGAGGTGACACACTGTGGTCTTGTTGTTCGACTCAGGGGCTTTCCGTTTGACTGCCAAGTACATCCAGAAGAAGGGCAATGTCTGGTACTTCAGGCGTCGCGTGAGTGCAGGCTGCGAGAGCCTGTATCGGGATGCAAAGGGCAAGCCGCAGTCGGTGCTGTTCTTCTCGCTCAAGACCAGTGACCAGATAGAAGCTGCCAAGAGGGCCAATGAACATGCCCGGAGGCAGGATGCTCTCTGGAAGAACCACCTGAACAGCAGCACAAGTGAGGCCGTTGATCCCAAGGCTGCTCTGGGCCGTCTGGAAGCCGCTGGGCTGAGGCCCGGGGATGGCCTGCGCTATGCGGACAATCCCGTCATTGATCGACTGGTTGAGGCGCTCTCTGGTGGCTCCTACGAGCAGGGAGAGTACCGACCGGAACCCCCGGCACAGGACCGGCTGACCCTCGACCTTCTGATGGGCAATCCAGTTCCTCGGACCTTGAGTGACGCCAAGGACAAGCACATTGCCTTGGGCAAAGGCCCCCGGAACAAGACGGCTCAGCAGCAGTTTGACCGCGCTTGGAACATCCTCATGGACATCACCGGCGACGTGATCCTGAAGGACGTACGGCGGGAGCACGCCAATCAGTTCGTTGGGAAGCTGCGTGCCAGAGGCATCGCTTCCGAGACGATTTCCAAGTATGTCTACCAGATCAAGCCTGTGTTCGACACAGCAATCAGGGAGTTCGACCTTGGCATCCCCAACCCGTTCGAGAGCCTGACCATCACGGGTAAGGGCACTGAGAAGCCGCACGAGCGCTTGCCCTACTCACCTGAAGAACTGGAGGCCATACAGCATCGGTGCCGGGAGATGGACGACCAGAGGCGCTGGGCCATCGCCATGATGTCGGACACAGGCGCACGACAGGCAGAGGTTGTCGGCCTTCGCAAGGATGAGGTTATTTTGGCTGCTGAGGTGCCGCACATCTTGATCCGGCCCAACCAGAACCGGCGACTGAAGAACGCTCAGTCAGAGCGCAAGGTCCCTCTGGTGGGTGAGGCGCTGTGGGCTGCACAACGTGCCATTTCAACTGAGGGAGACAACCTGTTCCCCGTGTTCCAGCACAAGAAGACCGGGGCGGCATTCAATCCCAACACCGCATCAGCGGCTCTCAACAAGTGGCTCAAGGAGAACGGTGAACCGCGCCGGGTTTGCCGGAGGCTGATTTCGGTCAGTTACGCGGCCATGTCTTCAGTTTCCACAGCTGCATGGAAGTTGGCCTCTGCTTCTGCGGGTGGAACATTTCCGATGGGCTCGAGCAG
>VGDE01000336.1 GCA_016869875.1 Alphaproteobacteria bacterium | reverse complement strand
TGACGGCGCGCATCTGCGCGCTGGCCGGCACCGACGGCATCCTGGGCAACTGCCATGCCTCGGGCACGAAGATCATCGAGGACCTGGGTCCCGAGCATCTGCAATCCGGGTGGCCCATCTGCTACACCTCGGCCGACAGCGTCCTGCAGATCGCGGCGCACCAGCAGGCGTTCGGACTGGAACGGCTGATCGACCTTTGCCGGGATCTGGCGCCGATGCTGCACCGGATGCAGGTTGGTCGCGTCATCGCCCGGCCCTTCCTGGGACAGCCGGGCGATTTCCGGCGCACCGCGGAACGGCGAGATTTCGCGATGGCCCCGCCGGGCGACACGATCCTGGACGTGGCGCAAAAGGCCGGACGTGTGACCCATGCCATCGGAAAGATCGGAGACATCTTCAGTCATCGCGGCATCACGCAGCTTCACAAGGGCGGCTCGGACGCCGATCTGGCCCGGCACCTTGTCCGTCTTGGTCACGAGGCCGAGCCCGACAGCCTGACTTTTGCGAACTTTGTCGAATTCGATACGAATTTCGGCCATCGGCGTGATGTGCAAGGCTATGCCCGGCAGCTGGAATGGTTTGATTCCGTGGCCGGTCAATTTCTGGCAACTCTTGGGCCGGGCGATCTGGCGGTCTTTACCGCCGATCATGGCAACGATCCCACATGGCGCGGCACCGACCATACGCGCGAACGTGTCCCCGTTCTGGTTCATGGCGCGGGCAGCGGCAGCATCGGGCTGGTCGGCTTCAGCGACATCGGCGCCTCGGTCCTGTCCCACCTGGGGCTGCCCCCCCTGCGATACGGAGCAAGCTTTCTGTGAAAAAGATCGAACTGCACCTGCATCTGGAAGGAGCGGCGCCCCCCGAGTTCATCCGCGCCCTCGCGCGTGAGAAGCGGACTGATCTTGCCGGGGTGTTCGATGAGCGCGGCGCCTATGCCTATGAGGATTTCGCCGGCTTTCTGCGCTGCTACGAGGCGGCAACCAGCGTCCTGACGACCCCGCGCGACCATGCGCGTCTGCTGGCCGAGGTGCTGGAGCGCTGCGCCGGAGAGGGCGTCATCTACGCCGAGCTGTTCGTGTCGCCCGAGTTCTGCGGCGGCGGAGAACTGTCGGCCTGGCGCGACTATGCGGCGGCCTTCAACGAGGTGGCGGATCAAGCACGGGAACAGGGGATCGACAGCCGGGGCATCGTGACGGCCATCCGCCACTACGGTCCCGACCAAGCCAAGCGGTCGGCACTTTGTGCGGCCGAAACCGCGGGTGGCTGGATCACCGGCTTTGGCATGGGCGGTGCCGAGCAGATGCACAAGGCCACCGACTTTGCCTGGAGCTTCGACTGTGCCCGTGAAGCGGGGCTGGGCCTGACCTGCCATGCCGGCGAATGGGGCGGACCTGCAAGCGTTCGCGAGGCGCTGGCGCTCGGCTGCACGCGAATCGGTCATGGCGTGCGGGCCATCGAGGATCGCGACCTGCTGCGCGACCTGGCCCAGCAGAACATCACGCTGGAGGTGTGCCCAGGTTCGAACGTCGCGCTGGGCGTCTGCCGGGCTTGGGATGCGCATCCGATCGCACGTCTTGCGGATGCAGGCGTCAGGGTGACGGTCTCGACGGATGATCCGCCCTTCTTCCACACCACTTTGCGACACGAATACGACCGGCTTGCCTCCACCTTTGGCTGGGGCGATACCGAGTTCCGACAGATCAACCTCTGGGCCGCCGAGGCCGCCTTCTGCGACGTGGCAACCCGGAACCGGCTGAAAAAGGAATTCGCCTGATGCAACACCTTACCGTCGTCGACCATCCGCTGGTCAGCCACAAGCTGTCCATCATGCGGCAAAAGGATGTCTCGACCGCAGGTTTCCGGCGCCTCCTGCGCGAGATCAGCCTGCTGCTGGCCTATGAGGTCACGCGCGAGCTGGAACTGACGACGACGCGGATAGAAACCCCTCTCTGCGAGATGGACGCTCCGACGCTGGAAGGAAAGAAGCTGGCGCTGATCTCGATCCTGCGGGCCGGCAACGGTCTGCTGGACGGTATCCTCGAGCTTATTCCAGGGGCGCGCGTGGGCTTTGTCGGTCTTTACCGCGATCCCCAGACGCTGAAGCCCGTCGAATATTACTGCAAGGTTCCCAAGGAACTGGACGCACGCATGACCATCGTGGTCGACCCGATGCTGGCGACCGGCAATTCGTCCGTGGCCGCAATCGACATGCTGAAGGAGCGAGGTGCCCGCAATCTTCGCTTCCTGTGCCTGCTGGCGGCGCCCGAAGGCGTGCAGCGCATGCGGGAGGCCCATCCGGACGTGCCGATCTATACCGCCGCCTTGGACGAAAGGCTGGACGATCACGGCTATATCGTCCCGGGCCTGGGTGATGCCGGGGATCGGATGTTCGGGACAAAATAGCCGGCGCGCCATTAACCGGCATTTCATCGTTGCCGCCTAGGATGGCGGAGAACAACGGAAATGGGTGACGGATGAACGGCAAATGGCGGATGGTGGCGTTCCTGATGCTGGGCGGGGCAGCCTGGGCTTCGCCCGTTCCCCCGCCTCCGCCAGGTTTCAAGGGCCAGCAGTATATCGACAGTCAGGGCTGCGTCTTTACCCAAGCGGACGGCAAGTGGAGCCCGCGCCTGGACAGCTCGGGCCAGTTGCTGTGCGGCTTTCCCCCCAGCCTTGATGCGCGCCGGCAGGATGCGGCGGCGGATCGGGTGCTGCCACTGGCCGAGGCGCCTCAGCCCGATGCTGAAACGCTTCTGATCGAACAGTTGTCGCGTGATCTGCGCGCCG
>VGDE01000335.1 GCA_016869875.1 Alphaproteobacteria bacterium | reverse complement strand
ACCGGCAGTGGTCTGTTCACTGAAAATCGAAGCAACCCAACCCGATCAGCAGGAGCAGATCAGAGCTCAAAAAGCGCCACATCCTGTCCAGGGAATGGGGGGCACCTCAGCTAATCCGACAGCAAGAGCCTGATCACAGGGGTTTGAAACGCGCTCTCAGAACCCGCCTGTCATCTTTCCCTGAAGCTTTGGAAACCACGAAAAATACATCAACTGCACATGACGAGCCAGGAAAGATCGCTCTTCCTTTGATCTTCTTGCTGCGCTGCAAATGGGATGGGGCCAGCATGGTAGCCAGCCTCTGAGGGAGGCAATAGAATGTCAAAGAGGGGGACGCGGACAAGCTGATCTCACCATACGGCGCAACCCATTGCCTCGGCCGGTTGCTGCCGGCCGCGCGTCAGGCTGTTCCACAAAAAGGTTATTCGCTGCCCGCCAGAGTCTCGAACATCAGACCCTTTGCTGTACGCTCGGGAAAGCCCTTCCAGTAGTTGTGATCGGCTGTGGGAACGCCCGCATCATCCATGGACCAGACGCCATCGGCAGAGTCCGGTATCAGATCCAGATAAGCGGCCCGCGCCTCGTCTCCCTTGAGGTGAAGGTCAAGAAAGGCGGTCGCGAAGTGCTGCGCGATGTTGTTCATCCGCACGCTGTCCCAGACCGGATCAGCGTAGTGGTCGAAGGGCGCGCGCCCCAAGGCGTCGGAGTAATCCCAGGCTTCGGCCGGGGCAGGAATTGGAGCTGCCGCGTTGTGATTGGCATGGTCGAACGTCAGAAGGTGCCGCGTGGTGCCTGTCGTTTGCTCGAAAATCTGCCGAATCGCGCCATAGACCGACACGTCATCGCCGCTGCCGCTGATCAGCATCAGCGGCTTGGCAAAGGCCGCCAAACCCTCGGCATCCCAAAAATCATGCTGTCGACCCCAAGGGGCAATCGCGATGACGGCCTTGACCCGTGGATCGACCAGTTCCGCATGTCCCTCGCTGCCCGCACCAAGAGGGTTCAGCAGACCGGCGGGCGGCACGAAACCCTGCGGCTCGGTCCGCTGCAGAGCCGTCTGCGAAAGACCGGCACCGCCAAATATCATCGCCCCATAGCCGCCCATGGAATAGCCAACTACGGCCGCGCGGTCGGTGTCGGTGACGGCGCCGATCTCGTCCTCCAGTCCTGCCATGCTGTCCAGCAGGAAGCGCTGGTCCACGGCTCGGTTCACCAGCGTCGAAGCAAAGGCGCCCTGATCGTCATAGATGCTGTCGGGATGATCCGCAGCCACGACGACATAGCCCTTGGATGCCAGGTTCTCGGCCAGATGGCTCATCAGGTAACGGTTGCCGGGATAGCCGTGGGACAGGATCACCAGCGGAAAGGACCCTTGGGCCACAGCGGCATCGCGGGCAGCGGCGCCTGCCAGCTGGGTCGGCGTCACGCCGTCCCGCAGCAACGTTTCGTAAGTGGCGCCCGGTTCGGTTCCCTCGACGGCGGGATACCAGATCTCTGTCCGCAGGACGCGGTCCTTTGTCGTTTCCGTTTCGCCGGCCATTGCGGCTATCACGTCAGGACGGTCCGGATCAGTGAAGCTGTGGGACCTCACGCCGACCGGATGGGGTCCTGTTGCGGCCAGTTCAGGGGCGTCCGGCCGGATCAGGTCAATGCGGTTCTGAGCCGCCAGCGGACTGGCACAGACGAGGCCAAGCGTTGCGGCCATCAGCAGGTGTTTCATGAGGCTTTCCTTGGCATGATCGCTGCACAATTGTGCTTGGTTCAAGTAACCAGCACAAGACGATCCGGCCGAGGATATTAGAAGGGCCACGGCGGAGCCCTCTGGCCGCAGCGGACGCGACTTTGGGCATCCTTTGCTTTGGCTGCGGAGATTCTGCGCGAGTACCGGTCGTCTGGGAGGATTACGCAACGGTAGCCTGCAGCAGCCGGTTGACCGCCCTGACGCGGAACGAGGCCACGTCCGTTTGCTGGCGCAGGCCCTCTTGCCTTCTGAACTGAAACGGACGGAACGGCAGATGAGCGTGATGTAAAGCGCTTCGACATGCTGCCTGGCAGAGGTCTGGATCTGGTTCAGCGCGGGCCGTTGCATCGTGGAAACATGGCGGCATGAGCAATCCGCAACCTGAGCGTCTTGTCTTGTTGACGTCAGGCTGACCCGGTGTCGGTGAGGCGAGCGGGGAGTAGCGCGCCTGTGCAATAGCTGAAGGGCTTCGATCTTGTAGACTGACACGCGCGGGTTCTGAAATGAGTATCGATATTTCTCAGCCGGTTTATCACCCTTGATCCAGGCGGTGAAAGCGCAGCCAGCGCCGGACATGAAGCACTTGCGGTATCTACGACTGAACCTGGCGAGCTGTGGTACCGACTGCGCGCGGATGCGATGGTCAGCCACTTCCTGGCCACCATGCCCATTCAGGCTCTCTTGATGTCCTGGGGCGAGGGGGAGGGTGGGTGCTTTTCGTCAGGTGGCGGTTCAAGGCTGTCGTGCAGGCGCTGAAATGCCCGCTAGCCCCCACACCATCAGGATGAGGGGGCCGCGCGCCAGATGCAGGACGTTCGCGGCATTCATAACCGCAAAGACAGTCGCCGCCCAGATACTGAACTTGCGCTGATGCGAGGACAGCCCGGCAGCGGGCATGCCCTCATCCCGATTGGGCGCAGCACTCGTCAAAGTTACGAACGGAACAGGGCCATGACGGCGCCCGGCGCCTGGTTGGCGATCGACAGCGACTGGATGCCCAGCTGCTGCTGGGTCTGCAGCGCCTGGAGACGGGCCGAGGACTCTTCCATGTCCGCATCAACCAGCGCGCCCATGCCG
>VGDE01000334.1 GCA_016869875.1 Alphaproteobacteria bacterium | reverse complement strand
CGGGCAGGCGCCTGACCCTGCGGCACCCAGGCATCCCAGACGGCGTTCATTTCCGCGAAATCGGCCATGTCGGCCATCCAGACCTGCGCCGAAACAATCTTGGTCTTGTCGCTGCCGGCCGTCGCCAGCAGATCGTCGATCTGGGCCAGAACGGCCGTCGTCTGCTCGGTCACCGAAGTGCCAGGCTCGCCCACTTGGCCTGCCAGAAAGACAAAGCCGTTTGCCACGACCGCCTGACTCATGCGGGCGCCGGTTTCGATGCGTCTGATGTCGCTCATCTGGATGCTCCTTCCATCACTGTCCACCGCCATTTCTGCGGTTCGGCGGGACGCTATACAGGCCGAGGAACCACAGCAAGGCGGCTTGCGGCTGTTTCTGCTTCGTTCTAATCTGCCGCCATGTCTGTCCAGCCACTTTCCCTGCCGCCCATGCCCGGCCAGCGCCTTGCGCGGGGCGTGGCACGGCTGTTGCGCAGCATGGATCATGCCGTTCTGACGGAATTCGTGCCAGCCCGCGGGTTGCGGGTCGATGTGATCGGCCTTGGCCCCAAGGGCGAACTGTGGATCGTCGAATGCAAGAGCGGCCGCGCCGATTTCCGTTCCGACCGCAAGTGGCAAGGCTATCTCGACTGGTGCGACCGCTATTTCTGGGCGGTGGATGCGGATTTTCCCGTGGACCTGCTGCCCGAGGACACCGGCCTGATCCAGGCCGACGCCTTTGGCGCCGAGATCCTGCGCATGGCGCCCGAAACGCGGCTTGCCGGCGCGCGGCGGGTCAAGGTCCAGCGGGATTTCGCCCGCACGGCGGCCCTGCGCCTTCAGGGCCTTTGCGACCCGGACGGGATCAGCGCCGGGGCTTTTTAGAGGTGCCGCCGGACATGCCACGCGCGGCCTCGGCCGCGGCCAGCAGTTCCTCGGCGATTTCGGTGGCTTCCTCGGGATCGAAATCCATCGGCAGGTCAACGCCGTCGCCCTGCACATAGATGCGCACCATGCCCTGATCGGTAGGCCCGATCTGCAGGTTGGCCGTGATGTCGCTTTCGCTGTTGATACCCATCGATTGTCCTTTCGCGATTGAAACTTTCTGTAGCGCGGTCGCAATTTCGCGGCAAGCGGGGCTTGCAACCTGGGCCGAGCAGGTCTAAAGAACCGCCCTGTGCCGCCTTAGCTCAGTTGGTTAGAGCGCTAGATTGTGGATCTAGAGGTCGCCCGTTCGAGACGGGCAGGCGGTACCATCCTCCTTCAGCATGTCGCAACAATCATTTCTGCATTGCAGCATCTTGAATCCCCTGGTCCTCTGGGTCAGGCTGGTTCCTGATCTGGCAAGCGGAGGCGAGAGGATGGGGCTGCTGGGAATCTTCCTGTCGTTGATCCTGTTGATGTATCTGGCCTACCGGGGCATCACCGTCCTGATCCTGGCGCCCGTGCTGTCGCTGATGGCGGTGATGATGTCGGGCGGGCTGCCGATCCTTGCGACCTATACGCAGGTCTTCATGCAGTCACTTGGCGGCTATGTCATCACCTATTTCCCGCTGTTCATGCTGGGCGCGATCTTCGGCAAGATCATGGCCGACAGCGGCGCGGCCCGCAGCATCGCCGAGCGGATCGTGGATGGCCTGGGCGCCGGACGTGCGATCCTTGCAGTTGTCCTGTCCTGCGGGGTGCTGACCTATGGCGGGGTGTCGCTGTTCGTGGTGGCATTTGCCGTTTATCCGATCGCGAACGCCCTGTTTCGCAGGGCCGACATCCCCAAGCGGCTCTTGCCCGCTGCCATCGCGCTCGGCTCCTTCACCTTCACGATGACCGCCTTTCCCGGCACCCCGGCGATCCAGAACGCGATTCCCATGCCGTTCTTTGGCACGAATGTCTTTGCCGCGCCGTTCTATGGACTGCTGGCCGGGATCATCATGCTGGCAGGCGGCACGCTGTGGCTGAACCGACGCGCGGCCGCTGCCCAAACCGAAGGTTACGGAGACCATCAGGCCACCTCGGCAGATGCCAGCCTGCCCGAGGATGCCGACCTTCCGTCCTTTGCCGTGGCGATCCTGCCGGTGATCGCCGTGATCGTCATCAACGCGACGCTGACCTGGCTGGTCTTTCCCAACATCAGTGCCGCCTATCTGGCAGAACCCGAATACGGCGCGACCGATCTGTCGGCGGTGGCGGGCATCTGGGCGATCATCGTGTCGCTGGTCGTGTCGATCCTGCTGGCGGTCGGGCTGAACCTCAGGCGCTTCGGCAACCTGCGCGAAAGCGTCAACGCCGGCACGATGGGGTCGCTGCTGCCGATCTTCAACACCGCGTCCGAGGTCGGCTATGGCGCGGTCATCGCCTCGCTGCCGGCCTTTGCGCTGATCCGGGACGTGGTCCTGGGCCTGTTTCCGAATAATCCCGTCGCCTCGCTGGCGGTGGCGGTGAACGTTCTTGCGGGCATCACCGGCTCCGCCTCGGGCGGCATGTCCATCGCGCTGAACACCCTTGGCGAACGGTTCGCGGAAATGGGCCAGGCCCAAGGCATCAGCATGGAGCTGATGCACCGCGTCACGGCCCTGGCCTCGGGCGGGTTCGACGCGCTGCCCCATAACGGTGCGGTCATCACGCTGCTGGCGATCACCGGCCTGACCCACAAGAAAAGCTATGCCGACATCTTTGTCGTCGCCGTGGCCATCCCGGTCCTGGCCACCATCCTGGTGATCCTGCTGGGCAGCGTCTTCTAGAGCGTGTTGCGGTTTTCCCGATTCAGGATACCCCTGTGGCTTGATCTGTGATTCCCTGCCTGCATGACAGGTGGAGGGATGATATGGGCAGACCGCATCCTATGGCACTCC
>VGDE01000333.1 GCA_016869875.1 Alphaproteobacteria bacterium | reverse complement strand
AGGCGGTGCCGACAGGCCAAGAGGCGTGGTCATGCCACAAGGGTCAGACGTCGCGCACCACCCCGCCATCGGCCCTGGCCGGGGCCGGTGACGGGGCCAGTTTAGCAGAACGGAGATACAGAAGGGTCGGGGCTGCGGTAATGGGGTCGTTTCGGTCAAGCGGTTCCAAGCATGCGTCGTCGTCCGCAGAATAGCGGTTTCAGGTTTGGTGTAATCGTCGCACTTCTGGCACAGCCACCTTCGTCTGAGATCACCTGGGTGCATGGTTCAATGCAGGTCCGATGTGCCCATCTCGTTGGCGTGCTCGATGTGGTTCGGCAACAGTCCTGACCACGGCATCATCGGAGCCGCGACCCTTGGGGACCTCGAAGGCCTGCGGTCAGGCAGGCAACGGTGGAGCGCTTGGCCGATCAGGTTGCCTGCGGAGCCTGGACCTCGGATTGGAAGGTGGTGCCCTCAACCCATATCCGGTGCAGGATCACGCTGATGCGCCGGGCAAGGGCGACCATGGCCCGCTTCGCGCCTCGGCGGCGCGCAACCTGCACTGCCCATGTTCTCAGCCATGTCGAGCGGCCACGATGCATCATGACCGTTGCCGCCTGGCACAGCGCGCGCCGCAGGTTGACGTCGCCTGCTTTGGTGATCCCCCCAGAGATGTCGCGTTCGCCTGACTGGTTGCGTGAAGGCGCGAGGCCGACCCATGGCCCGACCTTCTTCGACGACGTGAACCGCGAGGGATCATCAACTGCGGAGCGGTAGGTCAGTGCCACGACCGCGCCCACGCCCGGCATCGACATCAGACGGTGACAGACGGGGTCGTCTTGCGCCAACTGACGGACCCGGCGTTCCAGTCCTGCAAGTTCCTGTCGAAGGGATGCCCGCGCCCGCAGCATCGGCTCGGTCGCGGCGAACAGCATCGGGTTATCTGCCGTCAGCTCTCGGATGCGGTGCTCGAACCTGCCGCGGGAGATCGCGCCGACCTTCAGCCCGAAGTTCCGCAGTAAGCCGCGCAATGACAGCTCCAGAGTGATAAAGCCCTTCTGCACAGCTTTGCGGGCGCTCAGCAGAGCGCGCACTTGCCTCGCGCCGAGACGGATTTGCAATGGACAGGCCAAAACCAGCCGAGATGAAGCAGGCGCGCAATGCCTTTGGCATCCCGGCGGTCCGTCTTGATCGGCATCCCCTCAGAGCACCCTTTACCTGTCGGGTTTTCATCAGCACAACGCTCAGGCCCGTCTCGGTCAGCCCGCGGTGTAGCCATTGCGACAGGGGGCCGGCTTCGAGGCCGACGATGGCGATGGTGCCGTCGAGGTCCCCGATCCAGCGCCCCAGCGCTTCCGGCTCGCTGGCCGCCTGCGCCTCCCTCAATATCTTCCCATGCTCGCTGATGACGCAGATCGCGGTCCTCTCCAGCGACACGTCCAGTCCGACAAACAGTTTCATCTGAAGTCCTCCCGATGGATCAAACACGGGAATGGCGCCCCCTGGCCCTTGGTTTGGCAACGGTGACGGGCGGGCCGCTGCGCAGGCCCCATTACGGCATCTCGTTCTTACGTCATAGCCAGAACAGGACGGCTGCGGCGAGGGTGAGCGCGACGAGGAAGATCTTGGGGCAGCTGTCATCGCGGGTGGCGACCTATGAGGAGGATCAGAAAACAGTCCGGGGAACTGTTTTCCCGACGACTGGCCAGTCCTTCGGTTGTCCGAACATGATCTCGATCCTGCTTTGTTGCTTGGTGTCCGTCGTGCGTGACCCACTTGCACGAGCCATGCAGGCAAGAATGCGGCGTCTGATCCCGTTGTCTTCGAGCGGATTTCTGAACCGATCGGCGTCATGGTCAACAGCTACTCGGGCCCCTCACAAGCTGTTCTCGCGCGACACCGCCGACTGGACGGTTTCTTCTTCCTGTGCCTCCCTATTCAACCGCTCAGCTAACCTTGCTGATCGTCTGATCTTCCTTTTTTCCATAGGCTGCGTGCCGTATGATCCGCGTCCAGGAAGTCACCTCGACCATCACTGTGTCTGGAGGAGTTGCTTCGAGCGCCAGACCATCCATCATCCGGGCGAGCCTCCCGCTGTCGCCCCTCCTCTTCCAGCGGCTGCGAAGGGTCTTCCCCGACCGGTACTCCTTGGAGCGTCGCACCTCCGCCTGCCGTTGCGGTTGAGGAAGATCATGCCGCTCAGCACACGCTGGCCGTCAACTCCACGGCCTGCCATGGCTCTTCGGAAGCAGGAGGATCAGGCAACACTCCAGTGGCCTGGGGTCCAAGAAGGCGCTTCAGCCGCTCCATCTGGACATCGGTCAGCTCGGTGAGCTCACCGGGCAGGTTTCCTTGCGGCACCTGAACGGGGGTGAGCGCTAGGAAAGGACGGGTCTTCTTTGTCGGCGCTGCCGGGTCAAGCGCCCTCGAGCACCACCCGCTCGCGAAAGTTCGGTTGATCACAGGCTCTGGCGTTTCTTCGGGATCAGCCCGACGGCGCTCCCCTGATGACAAGATCCGGGAAGATGTCGAGAAACGCGACACCGTCCCGATGACCCCGATGACCCCGATGACCCCGATGACCCCGCAATGCCGCGGCCGAGACTAGCTGTCCATCTTCAGCGCCTGGATAAAGGCCGTCTGCGGGATTTCCACCTTGCCGAACTGGCGCATCTTCTTCTTGCCGGCCTTCTGCTTCTCAAGCAGCTTCTTCTTGCGGGTCGCGTCGCCGCCATAGCACTTGGCGGTCACGTCCTTGCGCATGGCGGACAGCGTTTCCCGCGCAATCACGCGCGAACCGATGGCTGCCTGGATCGGGATCTTGAACATGTGCCGCGGGATCAGTTCCTTCAGCTTCTCGACCATGA
>VGDE01000332.1 GCA_016869875.1 Alphaproteobacteria bacterium | reverse complement strand
CCCGATGATCTCGTCGATGGACCTTGCGCCGATCGAGGCCAGGATCTCGCGCACCTCCTGGGCATAGAAGGTGATGAGGTTCACGACCTTGTCGGCGCTGCCGGTGAACATGGCGCGCAGCTTCTCGTCCTGCGTGCAGACGCCCACCGGGCAGGTGTTCGACTGACACTGGCGCACCATGATGCAGCCCATCGCGATCAGCGCGGCGGTGCCGATGCCGTATTCCTCGGCGCCCATCATCGCCGCCATGACGATGTCGCGGCCCGTGCGCAGGCCACCATCGGTGCGCAGCGTCACACGTTCGCGCAGGCGGTTCATGGCCAGGACCTGATGCGCCTCGGTCAGGCCCATCTCCCACGGAAGACCTGCGAACTTGATTGAGGTCGCCGGCGAGGCCCCGGTGCCGCCGTTATGACCCGAGATCAGGATCACGTCGGCCTTGGCCTTCGCCACGCCCGCCGCGATGGTGCCGACGCCCGAGGACGCCACCAGCTTCACCGTGATCTTGGCGCGCGGGTTGATCTGCTTCAGGTCATAGATCAGCTGCGCCAGATCCTCGATCGAGTAGATGTCGTGGTGCGGCGGCGGCGAGATCAGCGTCACGCCCGGCGTCGAGTGGCGCAGCCGCGCGATCAGCTTCGTGACCTTCATGCCGGGCAACTGCCCGCCCTCGCCGGGTTTCGCACCCTGCGCAACCTTGATCTCAAGTTCTTCGCAGGCGTTCAGGTATTCGGCGGTGACGCCGAAGCGACCCGAGGCGACCTGCTTGATCTTGGCGCAAGGGTTGTCACCGTTGGGCAGCGGATGGCTGTGCGCCGGGTCTTCGCCCCCCTCGCCGCTGTCGGACTTGGCGCCGATGCGGTTCATCGCGATGTTCAGCGTCATATGCGCCTCGGGCGACAAGGCCCCCAGCGACATGCCCGGCGTGACGAAGCGCTTGCGGATCGAGGTGATGCTCTCCACTTCATCGATCGGCACCGCCTTGCCCAGGGGCTTGATGTCCAGCAGGTCGCGGATGTGGATCGGCGGGTTCGCCCGGATGGTCGCGCTGAACTGCTTCCAGACATCATAGGACGCCTTCTCGCAGGCCACCTGCAGCAGCTTCATGGTGTTGGCTTCCCAGGCATGCTTTTCGCCTGCGCGGCGCAGCTTGTAGAAGCCGCCGATCGGCAGCAATTCGACATTCTCGGTGTGGAAGGCGATGTGGTGCAGCCGCTCCAGCTTGCCCTGAAGGCCGTGCAGGCCAATCCCGCTGATGCGGCTCTGCATTCCCGGGAAGTATTCAGCCACCATGGCGCGCGACAGGCCCACCGCCTCGAAGTTCAGCCCGCCCCGATAGGAGGACAGGACCGAGATGCCCATCTTGGACATGATCTTCAGAAGGCCCGCGTCGATGGCCGTGCGATAGCGGCGCATGTTCTCGATCAGCGTGCCGGTCAACAGCCCGCGCTCGATCCGGTCGTTGATCGAGTCCTGCGCCAGGTAGGGGTTCACCGTAGTGGCCCCGCAGCCGATCAGCACCGCAAAATAATGCGGGTCGATGCATTCGGCCGCGCGCACGTTGACGCTGCAGAAGGTCCGCAGGCCCTTGCGCGTCAGCCAGGAATGCACGGCGCTCGTGGCCAGGATCATGGGCATGGCGACCCGGTTCGGCCCCTGACCCTCGTCCGACAGGACCAGGTGGCCCGCACCCGACCGGACGGCGTCCTCGGCCTCGGCGCGAATGCGCGCCAGACCTTCACCCAAGGCGTCAGGTCCGGCGGCGTCGGGGAAGGTGCAGTCGATCACCGTCACCGTTTCGCCAAACATCTTCAGCATTTCCGAGAATTCGCCATTGGCGACAAAGGGGCTTTCCAGCACCAGGATCTCGGTCTGCGCGCTGCTTTCGTCCAGCACGTTCTTGAGGTTGCCGAACCGCGTCTTCAGCGACATCACCCGCGTTTCGCGAAGCGAATCGATGGGCGGGTTCGTGACCTGGCTGAAGTTCTGGCGGAAGAAATGGCTCATCGGGCGGTACTGGTTCGACAGGACCGCAGGCGGCGTGTCGTCGCCCATCGAGGCGATGGCCTCTTTCCCGTCCTCGGCCATGGGGGCAAGGACGTGTTCCAGTTCCTCCATCGTGAAGCCGGCGGCCGTCTGGCGGCGGCGCAGCTCGTCCCCGTGGAAGCGGACCGATTCGGGCAGGTCGCGCATGATGTCGTTCAGATCGACGACCTTCTCGATCCACTCGCCGAAAGGCTGGCTGGCGGCCAGGCGGTCCTTGATCTCGGTGTCGTGGTAGAGCTTGCCCTCCCACATATCGACCGCGATCATCTGACCCGGTCCGAGCGCGCCCTTTTCGCGGACATTCATTTCATCCACCGGGACCATGCCGACCTCGGAGCCCGCGATGACCAGGTTGTCGCCCGTCACGATATAGCGCATGGGCCGCAGGCCGTTGCGGTCCAGACCGCCGCAGACCCAGCGTCCGTCGGTCATGGCCAGTGCGGCAGGGCCGTCCCATGGCTCCATCACGGCGTTGCAATAGGCATACATGTCGGCCCAGGCCTTGGGCATGTCGGTCGTGGCCTTGGACCAGCTTTCCGGTACCAGCATCGTCTTGGTCATCGGTGCCGAACGGCCCGACCGCACCAGGACCTCGAACACCGCGTCCAGCGCCGCCGAATCCGAGGACCCGGCCGGCACGATCGGCTTGATGTCCTCGGCCGCTTCGCCAAAGGCGCTGGAGGCCATGCGGATCTCGTGGCTGCGCAGCCAGTTCAGGTTGCCCTTCAGCGTGTTGATCTCGCCGTTATGGGCCAACATGCGGAAGGGCTGGGCCAGCCACCACTGCGGGAAGGTGTTGGTCGAATAACGCT
>VGDE01000331.1 GCA_016869875.1 Alphaproteobacteria bacterium | reverse complement strand
CCTGGCGCGCCACTGTCTGGTCAGAAGGTGCTTCGCTATCAGGATAGCCCAACCAGTGAACCTCCGCTGACGGTGCCAGCTGGTGAACGGCCTCGACAAGTTCGGCTTTGCGCACCTCGGCCAGATGAACGGCCCACATGCGGGAGTTCGCATGAGAAAGACGACCATCCGTGACGCATATGACCCGGCAATCCGCTCCTAGCTGGGCTGCCTCGTGCAGCAAAGCGCCACAGCCCAAAGTCTCATCGTCTGGGTGGGGAGCGAGGACCACCAAAGGTCGCCCATCCAGAAGGCGAGCCACGTCCATCCAGGGGGCGTTCGCCACATGCTTAAGAAACAGACTCATCGTGTATGCTGCTCACGCAGCCTTTCATCTTCGAATGGGGGACAGCATTAACAACTCAGGGTTACCAATGCCTACAGTCGAACAACTTTAGCGGCAATACACACTCAAGCTAATCATCGTTTATTTGGTTGGAGAGGCAGGACAGCAAGTGCCACAGTTTCACGAGGGTGCTTCTACTTATTGCCAAGACACTCGCCCCTTGACGAAAGCTTCTCTTGCGCGGCCGCAGCGCGCCTGTTGCATGGGAAGCTGATGCTCATAAGCGTGATGGGACCGACGTGAGACGCCTTTTGCGGACGGTCAGGCAAAGTGCCTATACACAAGGTCGGTTAGGTCTGGGCGCGAGGCATCTCCGTCAAGAGCTGCTCCCAGTCGTTGCGCTAGCGCACCTGTCTCTCGGTTTAGTCAGCCCAGGATCGCGCAGCTGGTCGTTGGTCGCCCTCAGGCTCTCCCCGATGCTCTCAATCCGGCTGGCCGCCATCAGGTCGCGGACGTGCTCGCGGATCTCCTTTGCAGTCTGCGGGATCGGGCTCAGCTGGACAGTGCTGCGGCCGATGTGTTGGACAGTCGATTGAAACGTGGAATTGATCATCTCTCAAGCTCCATTGTGCTGTTGATGATGGATGCGGAGCGCCACGGCGCCAGGGGCGGCAGCGAGTCCGTGATCTGGATTGTGTCCAGCGTTCCCGGCCGCCGCAGGACCGCCCAGAGGTCCAGAACGGCTCCGTACCAAGCAAGATAATTCCGCCGCTTGCCGGCAATCATACCGGCGGTGCCAGTGTAGCTGACGGCGCACACAACACCCTGAGCTTCGCGTTTGTTGCGGTGCTTGTCCCGCCAGACCCACTGGCTGCCGGTGGCAGAGGCACCAGCCACGAAGCAGCCCTCCTCGTCGCTCCAGTCCCACCCGCAGGGCGTGATGCCGAGGCGATCCTCCTGCCCCCAATCCGGTGCGCTGCGGGCACGGGCGAGTTCGGCGATCTGCATGGCCATCCTGCGGCCGCCCAGCGGCTCCGGCAGCGCCTCTACCACAGCCGCGATGATCTGCGCGTCTCGTGCCGGGTCACTGGTCCCGCCGCCGTCGACGGTCACGCCAACCTCGGCACGTCGCGCCAAGATCCAGAGCGTATCCACCCCCCGCCGGTCGAACTCGTGCGCGCCGTACTGGTCGAAGTCGAGCTGCGCCTTCTCGGTCAGGAATGCCCAGGAGAGGGCGTCCTGTACCGACATGGTGCGAACGTTGCGCGGGCTGCGGGTGATAGGCTGATGAAGGGTCATGCGTCCTCCCTTTTCCGCGCTGGGGCGGGCAGGTTCTCGACCATGTCGATGAGGTTCAGCAGGGCGCGGGGGCGGCGGACGCGGTAGCGACCTATCTGGGAGATTGTGTCAGCGCCGCACACGTGGCACCTTGCTTCGAAGCCCTCACCCCGTTCCTCGCAATCGGTTGCCATACCTTCTGCAATGTGACGACAGGTGCAGCCCTTAGACTCCATCCGAACCCACATGCCGACGCACGGGCATCCCTTGCCGTCAGGCTCGATCCACGGTCCCCAATCGTCGCGCTCATGCATTGGGGTTGTCCTTCCGGTACCGCAGTGCGTTCAGCAGCTGCTCCTGTCCAGTGATCGACGGCTTGCCGTTGGGACCAAGCACCTCGGGGCACAGGAAGGCCTGCCAGCGGGCCAGCACCTGATCGAGCGGTACGTCCATGATGGCTGCAGCGATCCCGACCTTGTTGCCGCTGGTGAGCAGCTCCACGAGGCGCAAGTCTTCCTCCGTGGTGAACGTCCGAGGCAGCTTCTCGAGGTGCTTGACGATCTCGCGCTCGGCCAGGTTCAGCTTGCCCCACGGACGCTCGGCCTGCTGCGGCTTCTGCTTGGAGACCGGCTGAGCATTATCGACTTTCTTGATATTGCTCGGAGCTGCCTGACGGGCCTCTGGCTGCGGGTTCGGCTTCTCGGCGGCAGGGGCAGCAGTCGCTGGCGCTTCGGCAGCTGTGGGCGCGTCCTGCGCGGCCGAAACCGTCAGGCCCGGGTCAGTTTCCGGGTCAACCTTCCGCGACACGGACACGCACTCCGGCCCACGGTCGCGGATGGTCCCCTGCCCCACATAGCTGGTCCCCGGCTCCGCCTCGCTGACGAACAGCTTGCGGCCCGTGGCCTCCTCGAACTCGGCCAGGTGCGAGGCGAGGACAGCAAGGCGCGAGCCCTCCTCCAGCATGGCACTGGCGCGCTGGGCCAGATCGGCGACGGACGTGGGGCTGACGAAGTGGATGCTCATGGGGTTCTCCTCCGGTTCGGGTTTTCGCGTGTCGCGTTTTGTCGCGTTGGGGTCATCGGCCGATCAGCCTCTTGCGGCGCTTCTGGCGCTGCTCTGCGGTTTCAGTCTGGGTGCTGTCTTGCCGAGGTGACGCGGGGCGCTTGAGCCGGACGGCATGGTCCCTGATCGCGCCATCGAAGAACCGGGCTGACCTGGGGATGAAGCCTTGGTCCTTCTGCTTCTCGCCCTGGACCTTGGC
>VGDE01000330.1 GCA_016869875.1 Alphaproteobacteria bacterium | reverse complement strand
ATGACGGCGGCTCTGATGAGCGTCTCGTGGGCATCGAAACGCCTGTTGCGGACATGCCCATGCTCCATGAATCAGTGATGGAGAACGGGGCGGCCCGCATGTCGCATGTCGATCAGATCGTGATTGCCCCTATCGACGCGGTAAGCCTTGAGCCCGGCGGCTATCACGGGATGCTCATGGATCTGCAAACCGAGCTCGTGGAGGGAACTACCTTTCCTGTCACGCTACTTTTCGAGAAGTCTGGTCCGGTCACGATCGACACTGCGGTTCTGCCTCTGCGCGCGCGGGAGGCTGCATGCGAAGAGGCGCTCTGATCCGCGGCGGCGCCGGAATGGTCGCGGCGGTCGGCTTCATGCTGGCTGTCGGCGCTTGGCGCAGTGGGGATCTGCCTTGGCAACAGCAGGTTACCGAGACCGTTGGCACCCGCGGGGCCGATCTAGAGTCCATGTCCTGGCAGCTCACCAGCCACGAAGGTGAGCGGGTCAGCCCGCAAAGCTGGATCGGGCAGACCAGCCTTGTCTTCTTTGGCTTCACCTGGTGTCCCGATGTCTGCCCGATGACCTTGCTGAACATCAGCGATTGGCTGGAGGAACTTGGCCCAGATGCGGACGGGCTGGCCGTTCACCTTGTCTCCGTCGATCCCGAACGCGACACGCCCGAGGTGCTGGCCGACTACCTGTCGAACTTCGATCCTCGCATTAGCGGCTTGACCGGATCTCCTGACGAAGTTGCCCAAGCAGCCGATGACTTCAACGCCACCTATCGCCGCGTTCCTCGGGACGATGGCGATTACACGGTGGATCACACCGCTGGCGTCATGGTGTTTGACCCGGACGGGCGCTTGTCGAGTATCATAGACCTGCACGACGACCCGAAATTCGCGGTGCCGAAAATCCGGCGCGCGATGGAACGAGAGGTATAGGCCGTGGCCTTGTTGTCCCGACGGACCCTTCTATGTGCTGCCGCCGCGGCCAGTGCTTTGCCGCATCTGGCCATCTCGGGCAGCCCCGCCCTGATCCACGTGGTCGAGGGCACCGGCTGCGAGTGCTGCAAGCAATGGACTCGCTACCTGCAAGAGAACGGTTTCGAGGTCACGCATGAAGAACGTTTTGGCGTCCTTCTCATGCAACATAAGCTGGACCTTGGGGTGCCCGTCGAGGTCTCCTCCTGTCATACCGGCTCCATCGACGGCTATTTCCTTGAGGGCCATGTTCCTGCTGCCGATATCCGCAAGCTGCTGCGTGAGCGGCCTGATGCACGAGGCCTTGCCGTGCCGGGCATGCCCTATGGCAGCCCAGGCATGGGGCCGGAAAGCAACCGTGAGGCCTATGACGTCCTGCTGATCCGCAGGGACGGCAGTGGCGAAGTCTTCACCCATTATCCTGCAGCATAGTTTTCCTTCACCGTCTCCTTGCTGGACCTTCCCCTGATGCCTAGTCTGAACCGCCGCCACGTCTCGTTAGGTTTGCTCGCTGCTCTTGCCGCTTGTGGGAGGTCAGGGCCGTCCAGCTCACCACTGCCGTCGCGGGCAGGGGACGTCCCACAGTTCAAGCGCTATTTCGGCCCTCCCGTGACGCAGGTGGTGGTCCAGAAGCGGCAGCGCCGAATGCACCTCCTGAACGGGCAGATGGTGCTGAAGTCGTATGACTTCGGGTTGGGAAACCAGCCAATAGGTCATAAGCAGTTCGAAGGCGACGGAAAGACACCAGAGGGCCTCTATTTCGTGGACCGCTTCAACCCGCGCAGCCGCTACCACCTGTCGGTCGGCATTTCCTACCCCAACGAGCGGGACAAGGCTTATGCCGCGCAGTTTGGCCGCGATGCCGGCGGCGACATCATGTTTCATGGCCGAGGCCCTGAAGGGCGTGTCCTGGCTCCCAGAAACAGGGACTGGACGGCTGGCTGCATCGCGATCACCGACAATGAGATCGAAGACGTCTACGCCATGCTGCAACCTCGCACGCCGGTGATGATCTACGCCTAGTATCCGGCGTCAGACACTGCCGCGTAATTGGGGTAATCACCCTGAGGCTGTCTGGATGCCGATGGTGGCGGCAGGCCTTACAGCTTCAGCGCGCTGATTGGCCGCACCAGCTGTTGCAGATTATCCCAAGCTAGCCAGAATGGTCTTGCACTGCTTGGACACGATCTGCAGCGCCGGTTATTCTCTGCTCAACTATAAGACGAGCACGAGGCAGCAGTATGTCCACCCATCGTTTCGATGACCGGAGAAGTTTTTTGCGCGGCCTTGCCGCAACAGGAGCGCTGCTGCCGGCAGTAGCCTATGGTCAGGCGGCCACTGACATGGGGCCCGAGCGCAACCAGTCCTCGTTCCGGACCCGGCACTGGCGCGACTTCTACCCGACGCTTGGCAAGGGCGTCCTGCTGGCAGACGTCACCTCGCGCGCGGTCCATTACTGGTCGGGCGATGAGAGCGTCCACTTCGTCTTCCCCTGCGCCATCCCAATGACCGAGGACCTGACCCGCCGCGGGCAAACCGAGATCGTGCGCAAAATGCCGAATCCGCCCTGGACTCCCACGCCCAGCATGCGCGAAAAAGATCCCACTCTCCCTCAGAGGGTCGAAGGCGGGGCGCCCGAGAACCCACTCGGCAAGTTCGGCCTCTATCTCGCCTGGCCTGCTTATTTGGTCCATGGCACCCACGACACTCGCAAGATCGGACGGCGCTCCTCATCGGGGTGCTATGGGCTTTATAACGAGCATGTCGAACAGCTTTATGCGGTCGCCGAGATCGGAACACAGGTGACCGTCTTCTGATTGCCTTACTCACGGCACCGGTCCGGCTAGCCGCAGGACCGGTGCCAGCCAGCCAACGGTAGTCCAGCCGAAGGCGCAAAGCTCGAACTT
>VGDE01000329.1 GCA_016869875.1 Alphaproteobacteria bacterium | reverse complement strand
GGGCTGTCGATCGGCATCCTGTCCTCGCTCAAGGGCGTGGGCTATGGGTCGGGCGACATGGCGATGCCCATCGTGACTGGGCAGGACGCCGAGGTACAGTCGGTGAAGTCGATCCTGGCGGACGAGCAGTATTCGACCGTCTTCAAGGACACGCGCGAGCTGGCCCGCGTGACCGTCGGCATGGTCGACGCCATGCTGAAAGGGTCCGAGCCCGAGATCAACGACACCGAAACCTATGACAACGGCGTCAAGGTCGTTCCCTCCTATCTGCTGGAGCCCGTGGGCGTGGACAAGTCGAACTGGCAGCAGGTGCTGATCGACAGCGGCTATTACACCGCCGAGCAGATCCAGTGATGCAGCCGGGCCGTCCCCCGGGGGCGGCCCGCACGAGGAAACACCCATGACCGCGCTTCTTGAAATGCGCCGCATCACCAAGAGCTTTCCGGGCGTGAAAGCGCTGGACGATGTCAGCCTGTCCGTCCGTGAGGGCGAGATCCATGCCATCTGTGGTGAAAACGGCGCCGGCAAGTCGACGCTGATGAAGGTGCTGTCCGGGGTCTACCCTTCGGGTAGCTATGACGGGCAGATCGTCTATGACGGCCAGCCTGTCGATTTCCGCACCATCCGCGACAGCGAGGATCGCGGCATCATCATCATCCACCAGGAACTGGCGCTGGTGCCGCTGCTGACGATTGCGGAAAACATCTTCCTGGGCAACGAGCGCGCCACGCGTGGCGTGATCGACTGGCCCGAAACCTTTCGCCAGACCGAGGCGCTGCTGGCCAAGGTCGGGCTGCGGGAAACACCCGGCACGCGGGTCGAGTCCCTGGGCGTCGGCCAGCAGCAGTTGGTCGAGATTGCCAAGGCCTTGTCCAAGAACGTCCGCCTGCTGATCCTGGACGAACCCACCGCCGCGCTGTCGGAAAGCGACAGCCAGGCGCTTTTGACGCTGCTGCTGGAACTGAAGGAACAGGGCGTCACCTCGATCATCATCAGCCACAAGCTGAACGAGGTGCGCCGCATCGCGGACAGCGTGACGGTGATCCGCGACGGGGCGACCATCTCGACCATCGACGCCCGGGCGGGTGAACTGACCGAGGACCGGATCGTGCGCGACATGGTGGGCCGCGACATGGCCCACCGTTACCCCGAGCGCGTCCGGCGGGCGGGGCAGGTTGTCTTTGAACTGCGCAACTGGAATGTCTGGCACCGCGAGCATCGCGACCGCCAGGTCATCCACGACCTGGACATGTCGGTGCGCGCGGGCGAAGTGGTGGGCATCGCGGGCCTGATGGGTTCGGGCCGGACGGAACTGGCCATGAGCGTCTTTGGCCGCAGCTATGGCCGCAACATTTCCGGCGCGGCGCTGATGCACGGACGGCCAGTCGATGTTTCGACCGTGGACCGCGCCATCGGGGCCGGGCTTGCCTATGTGACCGAGGACCGCAAGACGCTTGGCCTGATCCTCGAGGAAACGATCCGTCGCAACACGGTGCTGGCGAACCTGGATGCCGTGGCAACGCGGGGCATCGTCGATGACGGGCTGGAAACGGAGGTGGCCGAGGATTACCGCCGCGCGCTGCGCATCCGCACGCCCTCGGTCTTTCAGAAGGTGATGAACCTGTCGGGCGGCAACCAGCAGAAGGTCGTCCTGTCCAAGTGGCTGTTCATCCAGCCCGAAGTCCTGATCCTGGACGAGCCCACGCGCGGCATCGACGTGGGCGCCAAATACGAAATCTACAACATCATCAACGACCTCAGTCGCGAGGGCAAGGCCGTCATCGTGATCTCGTCCGAGATGCCCGAACTCCTGGGCATGTGCGACCGGATCTATGTGATGAACGAGGGCCGCTTCGTGGGCGAGCTGACGGCCGCGCAGGCCAGCCAGGAAGCGATCATGTCGCTGATCGTCAGGGAACAAGGGAGAGACGGCGGTGGAACAGACTGAACGCGCGCCGGGCATCGGCATCGGCGACTATTTCGCGCGGCACATCCGCGAATACGGGCTGTTGTTCGCGCTGATCGCGATCATGGCCTTTTTCCAGATCGTGACGGGCGGCGTCCTGCTGCGCCCTGTCAACATCACCAATCTGTTCCTGCAGAACAGCTATATCATCATCATGGCATTGGGGATGCTGCTGGTGATCGTCAGCGGCCATATCGACCTGTCGGTCGGTTCGGTCATGGGCTTCATCGGCGCGCTGGCCGCCGTGATGATCGTCAGCTGGGGGTTGCCGGTCTGGATGGCGGCGGCGGTCTGCCTGCTGGCCGGCATGTCCATTGGGGCGGTGCAGGGCTATTTCGTGGCCTACTGGAAGATCCCGTCGTTCATTGTCACGCTGGCCGGGATGCTGGTCTTTCGCGGGTTGTCGCTGTGGCTGCTGGCCGGCCAGTCGATCGGGCCGTTCCCCACCAGCTTCCAGGCACTGTCCACCGGCTTCATCCCGGACCTCTTGGGCATCGGACGTCCGAACGGACTGGCCATGGCAGTCGGCCTTGTCGCGGTGATGCTGATCGTCTGGCTGGGCCTGCGGACCCGCGCCCGCAACGCCCGCTATGGCATCGAGGACGAGCCTTTCGGCCTGTTCGTCCTGCGCAACGCCATCGTCGCGGCCGCCCTGCTGTTCGTCACCTGGAAACTGGCCTGGTTCCGCGGCCTGCCGAACGTGCTCTTGTCGATGGTCGTCCTGACGGTGATCTATGTCTTTCTGACGGAGCGGACCACGATCGGGCGGCGCATCTATGCCGTCGGTGGCAACGCCAAGGCCGCCAAGCTGTCGGGCATCCGGACGGAGCGTCTGACCTTCCTGACCTTTGTCAACATGGGCCTTCTGGCGGCGCTGGCCGGCTTGATCTTTGCCGCGCGACTGAACACCGCCACGCCCAAGGCCGGCTTTGCGGTCGAACTGGACGTGCTCG
>VGDE01000328.1 GCA_016869875.1 Alphaproteobacteria bacterium | reverse complement strand
CGGCGCGCCCGCATGCAGGTCAGATCTGTACGGGCAGGTCGATGTCGCGCAACAGGATCGGCGCCTGAACAAGATGTGTCGGCGGAAGGTCCCGCAGCAGCCGCCCTGCCCCCTGATCGCCCCGCAGAGCCGCCAGAGCCGGCAGCAGCCCTGCAGGAAAGCAAGCCGGAGGAAGGGCCGCGTTGCCGTCATGGCTGGCGGAGGGCAGGTCATCATCGGCAGCGTCCAGCACCTGCGCAAGGTGATCGGCCGTGACATCGGGCATGTCACCCAGCGCGACAAGCAGGCGGTCGGGTGTGCCCGCGGCCGCAAGGCCGGCCCGAAGACTGTCCGACTGCTGCCCCTGTGCGATCTGCACCAGGTCAAAGCCCGCCAGATGAGGCGCAAGGGCCGCATTCGAGATCACGGCGATGCGTCGATGAAGGGGTGCCCGGCGCAAAGCCTCGGCGGCATGGGCGACGAGAGGGCGGCCCTGCAGCTGGGCCAGCAGCTTGTCGGCGGCGCCGAAGCGGCGTGAAGCCCCGGCTGCAAGCAGCAGCCCGACGCAGATCATTCCGTCAGCGCCTCATAGGCGGCAAGGATCTCGGTCAAGGCGGAGGCCGCGATCAGCCGGGGATCGCGCGCAGGCGAGACCACCCCGATCGGACCGCGCAGACGCCGGAGGCTGTCCGGTCCGAAACCCTTCTCCTGCAGAGCCGCCAGACGTGCCGCCTGCGCCCGGCGCGAACCCAGCGCACCAATATAAAAGGCGTCTGAACCCAACGCGCGAGCCAACGCCGGCAGCTCCCGGTCATGATCGTGGAACAGGGTCACGACGGCGCTGAAGGCGTCCAGCCGACTGTCGGGTCCCGGACATGGCAGGTCGAGCGCGAGGGCCAAGGCCTTCAGCGCCATCGCCTCGTCCCCTTCCCCGTGGATCTGCAGCGCAGGGGGCGGAGGCAGGACCATGCGGAAGGCGTCCTCCCCCACGGCTGCCTGGCCGCTGCGGTCGGGGCGTCCCGTGGACAGATCGACGCTCCAGTCTCCGGTGCGGCGGCGGATGCGGTCATCCCAGATGGCCGACAGCCAGTCGGGATCGGGACGATGAAGCAAGGCCACCTGCACCTGTCCCCCGCAAGGCAGGGGCAGATCGACAGGGCCGTCCTGCCCATAGATCAGCCGCGTGACCGGCCCCGGCCGGTCCAGGTGCGCTGCAATGTCGGCATCGATGCAGCCCGCCCCCAGTCGGCCCACCCGCGTCCCGTCAGGCCACAGCGCCATCATGGCACCCGGCCGGCGTGGAAAGCCGCCCTTGGTGCCGGTCAGCAGGGCCAAGGCGCCGCCCGAGCGCCCGACAAGGGCCTTGACCGGGCATTCGGGCAAGGCGGAAACAGAAAGGGAAATCGTCATCGGCAGGATCCGGAAAGCAACGGGGGCCTCCGGAAACGCCAGATCCGCCAGTGGGGTTCCGCAAGGTGAGGGTGCAGGTCCCTGCCGCGCAAGGGTCCGCGACCATGGACGGGCCATTTGTTCCGGGCAACCAGTCAGGGCCGCGTCAACCCGCGCCTGCTTCCCGCATCCGCGCAAGGACGCGTAACAGCGAAAAGGCCGCCATCCTTGCGGATGCGGCCTTGATCGCATGCGGTCAGCCCGATCTTACTTGATCTTGCCTTCCTTGTATTCGACATGCTGGCGGACAACCGGATCGTATTTGCGAACGGTCATCTTTTCCGTCATCGTGCGGGCATTTTTCTTGGTCACGTAGAAATGACCGGTGCCGGCGGTCGAGTTCAGCCGGATCTTGATGGTGGTCGGCTTCGCCATGTGTACTGCTCCTGCTTCGGGGCAATCGCGCGCCGCAAACCCCGTGGAATTCGTCTGGAAGCCGCCTTTTAGCCAGCAACACGGCGAAGTCAACCGTCATTGCACAGATTTCCCAAGAAGACCCGGCCTATGCCCTTTCTGCGAAGTGCAGGCCAACAAAGCGTACCGTCTCATATGGGCGAGCAACGACAGGAGGTCTGGATGTTCTTGCTGTGAAAGCGGAAGAAGTGGCAGCCCGTAGGGGAGCCCCATATGATAAGTGAAACAAGGCGCTTACCTGCATCACGTCAGGACATGGCCGCACGATGAAGCAACGGCTCGCCGGGCAAGCTTTATCGCAGATGGAGAGTGAAATGACTGACAGGCAACCGATCCCGCCCGCCCGAAGGATGGATGCCTGATCCTTGCCGGGTATCGGCGGCCAGAAGGTGGTGGTGCGACTTGTATGATGCCGAGAAAGACGGCTTCGACGCGCGAACACATGGATGGTCGCGGGACGCGGCGCCCCTGACCCACTGGATGCGCCTACCGCCAGCGCCTGAACCCGCCTCACCGGCAACCCTGGCAGACCTGACGCAGGCCCGTTGTTGAGCGTGTGCACCATGTCCACGACAATCCGTACCTCGCGCACCTGACGGCTTTCGTGAACGGGGCATTTCCCCGTTTGCGGATCTCGTCGCGGTGCAGTCAGCGGGAGAGGGCGACGTGCGCCTCATGCCCGCAGACGCAGACGCAGACGCAGACGCAGACGCAGGTGAGAGGGTTTTAGGTGACGTGATCGCGCAAGGTGCTTCCCTCTCCGTTCAACTGGAACGGAAAGGGAACATACTTTCAAGTGGTGATGTCTTCAGCCGCTCTTGGATTGATGCTTGGCGATCTGTTCGAAGGCAACTGCCGTGCTGCGCATGTTGCTGGCAATCCGCCGCAGCCGAACCCTGATGTACTCATCCATCACGGGAAGAACGATATCAACAGGGGGTTTCGGGTCAACCGGCACAGGATTGACCGGAATGGGCTCGACGGGGGCTGGATCAACTGGAACCGGATCTGGATCTGTCGGCGTCGGGTTGATGGGCTCAGTCGGCACTGGCTCACCCTGCCTGTCGAACTCGACCAATGCCTGCCAGCGCGGGTTGTCGTCCGCAACGTGCCGCCGGGCG
>VGDE01000327.1 GCA_016869875.1 Alphaproteobacteria bacterium | reverse complement strand
CTGCGGCAGGCGACGGGCCGGTTCGATCAGCAGGGCCTCCAGCCCCGGCTGGCGGTCGGGGCTGTAGGTGCCCAGATAGCCCAGATCCCACCGCGAAGGCACCTCCATCGGCAGATAAGCGTCCGCATCGACGGAACAATACAGCGCTTGCGGGTTCGGCGTGCCATAAACGTCGCGCAGCCGGTCCAGCACCCGTCCCCCTGAAAATGAGAAATAGGCGTCGAACCACGGCATCTGCCGGCGCGCCAGGTGGGTTTCCTCGGACCGGTCCAGCAGGTCCATCGTCACGGGCGTGTCGATGTCGTAAAAGCACAGCTGCCGCAGGGGCATGGGATGGAGGGCGTCGATCAGCTTCTGCCCATCGGGGACATAGGAGCCGACGATGACGGCTTGGGCCCGCGTCAGCGCATCGCGATGGCGTGCCAGGACGACGTCGATCTCGTCATAGAACTCGAGCTGGCAGAAGTCGGGATCGGGCAGGTCTTGGTTCTCCTGGTACCAGGGTTGCCGCCGTTCCAGGAACAGGACGCGCTGCCCTTCGGCATGCAACCCACGCAGCAGCGCGCGAAAGGTTGTTGCGTGGCCGTTGCCCCAGGAGGAACTGAGCGACAGGCCAAAGATCACGATGTCCGGGGTCATAGCGCCACCTCCTTGCCGGGGGCCGCGCTGCGGGTTCTGGCTCTTGCCTCGTGCAGGACAGCGCGCAACTGTTCAGCGCGACGGTCATAGGTGTGTTCCGCCAGCACGCGGCGTCGTGCGGCCTCGCCGATGGCCGCAAAGCGATCGGCGTCGATGGAGGACAGCAGATCGACCACGTCCTGCCCGTCGCGGGCAACCAGCACCTCTTCGCCCGGCTGGAGGAACAGCTCGATTCCTTCCCAATAATCGGTGATCAGGCAGCCGCCAGCGCCCGCAGCCTCGAAAACTCGTGTGGCGGGGGAAAAGCCGGTCGCGGCCATCGAGTCGCGGGCCACGTTCAGCACGGCGCGCGGCGTGCAGTTGAAGGCGTTGTGATCGGCCGTGCCGACATGGCCGATGCAGCGCACGTTGTTCGGCATCTGGTCCTGCTGCCAGCCGGACCCCCCCAGGATGAAGCGCCGGTCGGGCAGAGCCCTGGCGGGACGCAGGAAGAACTCGGCCACGCGCGCCTCGCGGTCGGGCAGGCGGTTGGCCAGGAACCCCAGATCGGCCTCGAAGCGCGGCTGCGGGGGGGCGGGATGATGCGTGTCAGGGTCCAAGGCGTTGTAGATCGGCACGCAGTCACGCGCGCCCAGGTCGCGATAAGCGCGGATCACCGGATCGCCACCACCATAGGTCAGCACCAGGTCCAGGTCCGGCAGCATCCGCCGCAGCGCATCGTCGGGGTTTTCGCGCATCGCGGCCAGCGTGGCGGGGGCGTCCACGTCCCAGAAAACCCGCAGGGCGTCAGGCCGGGCGGCGGCCATGACCTGCGTCAGGATCTCGTCGTCCGCATAGCCCACGCCCGATGCCTTGACGACGATGTCGGCATCGGCGGCCCGGGCCGCCGCCTCGCGCAGCCCTTCGGGCGTGGCGGGCCAGACATTGACACGCGCCCAGTCCGGGACCTCGATGTCGCGATGGGACTGGCGGTCAAAGGCGTCGGGCTCGTGAAAGGTCACGTCAAAGCCGTGATGGGCCATTGCCTTGATGATGCCGCGGTAATAGGTGGCCGCCCCGTTCCAGTAGCTGGACAGCAGGCTTGATCCATAGAATGCGACGCGGGTCATGCGGTGACCTCCTGAACGGGAGTGGATTGCAGGGTGGTCAGGATGGACAGCAGCTCGTCGACGCGGTGGTCACAGGTATGGCGGTCCAGGATCGTTTCCAGCCCGCGCTGCGCCTGTTCGGCCGCGGCGGCAGGATCGTTCAGCAGCAGCCGCAGTTGCTGGCGCATCTCCTGACCATTCGTGACAAAGCGGATGTCGCCCGGCCGGAACAGGCCCTCGGCGTCGTCCCAGGGCGCACTGATCAGCGGAATCCCGCAGGCCAGCGCCTCGAAGGGCCGAATGGTGGGAATGCCGGGCAGGGCGGTGACATAAGGACGGCGCGGCACATGGACCGTGACGCGGTGACGGGCAAAGGCCTGCGGCACGCGGGCATTGGGCAGCCAGCCGCGATAACGGATGCCGGCCTGGTCAAGACGTGCCAGTGCGTGATCGGGATAGCGCACGCCATGGACCGAAGCCTCCAGGCCCAGCGCCTCGACCGGGCCGATCAGGAACTCTTCCAGCTCTTCGCTGCGCTCGCCGTCGCCCCAGTTGCCGACCCAGATCAGGTCCGCTTCGGGGGCGATGTCCGGCAGGGGATGGAACAGCGTCCTGTCGGCGGCCTCGTGCCAGGAAAACACCTGCCGGCCCCAGCCCGCCTTCAGATAGCGTTCGCGCAGCGCCTCGCCAAAGGCCAGGACGCCATCATAGCCGTTCAGGTCCATGCCCCCGATCTCGTCACCGGCGCTGACGGCGCGGTGGTGCGTGTCGTGAAACAGCAACGAGTAGCGTGCCCCCTGACGGCGGTGACGACCGATGCGGGCGACCAGCGCCGGGTCCGTCCATTCATGGACCACCACCACATCGGCCTGCTCCAGCGCAGCCTCGTGGTCAAAGCCCGCGTCATAGGTCTGCGATTCGAGGTCGGGAAATGTGCGGGCGAAGTCGTCAACTGCCTCTTGTCCGCCGTCGGCGACCAGGTTCTGGCGGCTCCAGGCGTCCCGCGGCTCCAGCGCCAGGGTCTGATGCCCCCGCGCGTTCAGGGCGCGCATCACGCCGCGCAGGAAATGGGCGTTGCCGTGGTTCCAGTCGGAAACAAGCGAATGTGTGTAGAACAGAAAACGCATCATGTTCATCCTGTTGCAGTTCTGGCCGAAACCCTTGGGGCAACAAGGCCGTCGTAAAGCCGCATCATCGCGGTCGTCTGCTGTTGTGGCGAATAGCGGTTGGCGCGCTGGCAAGCCGCCTGA
>VGDE01000326.1 GCA_016869875.1 Alphaproteobacteria bacterium | reverse complement strand
AGGCCGCCCGTCCGCTGGCCAATCTCGAGGCCGCGGCCCGCGCCGCCTCTGCTCCACGCGGCTTTGCCCGTGCGCTGGACCGGGCGGCCGTGACCGGCCCCGCCCTGATCGCCGAGATCAAGAAGGCCAGTCCCTCCAAGGGGCTGATCCGGGCGGATTTCGATCCGCCTGCCCTGGCCACGGCGTATGAGGCCGGGGGCGCCGCCTGCCTGTCGGTCCTGACCGATGGTCCCAGCTTTCAGGGCGCGCCCGAATTTTTGATCGCAGCACGCGCGGCCTGCAACCTGCCCGTCCTTCGCAAGGACTTCCTGCATGACACCTATCAGGTGACCGAAGCGCGGGCCTGGGGGGCCGATTGCATCCTGATCATCATGGCGTCGGTCGAGGACAGCTTGGCAGCCGAGCTTGAGGATGTGGCGATGTCCTGGGGAATGGATGTTCTGATCGAAGTCCATGACGCAGCCGAGCTTGATCGCGCGCTGCGCCTGAAATCACCGTTGATTGGAATAAACAATCGCAATCTCAGGACCTTCGACGTGACACTTGATGTGACGCGGGAACTTGCACCCTGCATTCCGAATGATCGGCAGATCGTGTGCGAAAGCGGCCTTTTTACAGCGGATGACCTGCGCCAGATGATGGATGTTGGTGCACGGCGGTTCCTGATCGGGGAAAGCCTGATGCGTCAGCCGGACGTGACACAGGCAACGCGGCTTATCCTGGATGTCGCCGCATGACCCTGACCCATTTCGATCAGGCAGGGCAGGCGCATATGGTCGATGTTTCGGCCAAATCCGAAACAATGCGCGAGGCAGTGGCCACGGGTTGCGTCATCATGACACATGATACGCTTGCGCTGGCGCAGGGCGGTGCTGCCAAGGGTGACGTCCTGGGCGTGGCGAGACTTGCAGGCATCATGGGGGCCAAGCGGACGTCGGACCTGATCCCGCTTTGCCATCCGCTTCCCATCGCCAAGGTTGCGCTCGACTTGGTCGCAGATCCAGATCTTCCGGGGATCAGAGTGACGGCAACCGTGCGCACCACGGGCCGCACCGGGGTCGAGATGGAGGCGCTGACTGCTGTTTCCACAGCCTGCCTGACCATCTACGACATGCTGAAGGCGGCCGAAAAATCTATGGAGATCAGCGGAGTTCGCCTTCTCCGCAAGGAAGGCGGAAAATCCGGGCTTTATGAGGCACTGCCGTGATTACCGTCGAGGAGGCGCTGCGCAGGGTTCTTGCGCTTGCCAAGCCGCCCAGACCGGAAATTGTTCCGCTTGTGCAGGCACATGGCCGGGCCTTGCTCGAACCGGCCATTGCACGCCTTACCCAACCTCCCTTCAATGCCTCGGCCATGGATGGATATGCTATGCGGATGGCGGACCTTCCGGGTCCCTTGCAGGTGATCGGCACCAGCGCCGCCGGACATCCGTGGAGTGGCCAGGCGCAGCCCGGCACCACCATCCGTATCTTCACCGGTGCCCCTGTTCCGGCGGGCTATGACCATGTCGAACTGCAGGAGAATGTTTCCCGGCAAGGCGACATCGTCACGGTTGAAAGCAGGTCCCAAGGCAGCAATATCCGTGCTCGGGGGAATGATTTTGCAGAGGGGGATGTCCTGCGGCCCGGTCGTCGCCTGTCAGCGGCCGATGTTGGCCTGCTTGCGGCCATGAATGTCCCGCACGTCACTGTGGCCTCGTTCCCGAAGATCGCCATCCTTGCCGGAGGAGACGAACTTGTAGCCCCCGGACAGGACCCGGCGCCTGGCCAGATCATCAGCTCGAACGACCTGGCAGTGGCGGCACTTGCGCGTGAGGCGGGCGGGATGCCCACGATCTTGCCGATGGCGCGGGACACGCTGGAAAGCTTGGCCGCCAGCTTCCGCGCCGCGCTGGACTTTGACCTACTCGTGACGATCGGAGGAGCCTCGGTTGGCGACCACGACCTGATCGGACAGGTGGCGCAACAGCAGGGCTTGGACCAAGCGTTCTACAAGGTCCTGATGCGCCCCGGAAAGCCGCTGATGGCTGGAAAACTGGGCGACACCATCATGCTGGGACTTCCGGGAAATCCTGTCTCGGCAATGTCCTGCGGACTATTGTTCATGAAGCCTCTCATATTGACGATGCAGGGCTTGCCCGGTCAGGTCCCTTCAAGGCAAGCGCGCCTTGGAAGGGATCTTCCGGCCGAAGGTCCCCGGCAGCACTATCTGCGCGCCCAGTTGACCGACGGCGTGGACCTGCCGGTCATTGAGCCTTTCCTGGATCAGGATTCGGCGCGACTGTCCCTCATGTCACGGGCAGATGCCCTGCTGGTTCGTCCGCCGCACGATCCTCCCCGTCGCAAAGGGGACGTCATGAAATTCATTCCCCTTCATGACTGAGAATTAATCGTTTTTTCATCATCACATGCGCGAATGATTGACGCGATTCGGACCTTGGTCTAGAACATTCGTGGAACATATGTAAAACGAGGCTGGGCAATGCTGACCAAAAAGCAGATCCAACTGCTGGAATTCATTCAAACGCGGATGATGCGCGACGGCGTTCCACCCTCTTTTGACGAGATGAAGGATGCCCTTGACCTGCGGTCCAAATCCGGGATCCACAGGCTCGTCACCGCGCTGGAAGAGCGAGGCTTTATCCGCCGGCTGCCGCACCGGGCTCGTGCACTGGAAGTCTTGCGGCTTCCCGACGCCCTGGCCCACCTGGGCGAACAAGAACCGGTGCGTGAAAAGACAGGTTTTACTCCGCGGGTGATCACGAACACGCGTCCGGCCCGTCCGCGCGGCGCACTGACAGTCGTGGACAGTCCTGCCGTGCAACTGCCCCTGATGGGCCGCATCGCAGCAGGTGTCCCCATCGAGGCAATTTCCGAGGTTTCGCATCATGTGGCCGTTCCGGGAACAATGCTGTCGGGGCGCGACCATCACTATGCGCTGGAGGTGATGGGCGATTCCATGATCGATGCCGGAATCAACGACGGCGATGTGGT
>VGDE01000325.1 GCA_016869875.1 Alphaproteobacteria bacterium | reverse complement strand
GGGCCCAGGAACAGGAACGAGCCAAGGGGCCGGTTCTCGTCGTTCAGGCCCGCGCGGGCGCGACGGACAGCGTTGGAGACAGCCTTCACGGCCTCGGCCTGACCGATCACGCGCTTGCCGATCTGGTCCTCCATCTTCAACAGCTTGTCGCGCTCGCCTTCCAGCATCTTGGCGGTCGGGATGCCGGTCCAGCGTTCGACCACCTCGGCGATCTGCTCGGGGCGCACGGCTTCCTCGACCATCAGCCCGTCCGAGCCGTCGGTTTCAGCCAGCTGCTTTTCCAGCCCCGGGATGATGCCATAGGACAGCTCGCCAGCCCGCGCCAGATTGCCCTCGCGCTTGGCCTGATCCAGCTCGGCCCGCGCGCGGTCTAGCTGTTCCTTGAGGTTGCGCGAGCCTTCCAGCTTGTCACGCTCGGCCTGCCAGCGGGCCGTCATCTCGGCGCTTTGCTGCTGGAGGTCGGACAGGTCCTTCTCCAGCCGCTCCAGCCGGTCCTTGGAGGCCGCGTCATCCTCCTTCTTCAGCGCCTCGGCTTCGATCTGCAGCTGCAGGATCTGGCGATCCAGCTGGTCCAGCTCTTCGGGCTTGCTGTCCACCTCCATCCGCAGGCGGGAGGCGGCCTCATCGACCAGGTCGATGGCCTTGTCCGGCAGGAAGCGGTCGGTGATGTAGCGGTGCGACAGCTGGGCGGCCGCCACCAGCGCCGCGTCGCTGATGCGCACGCCGTGATGCAGTTCGTACTTTTCCTTGATGCCGCGCAGGATGCTGATCGTGTCCTCGACCGTCGGCTCCTCGACCAGGACCGGCTGGAAGCGCCGGGCCAGGGCCGCGTCCTTTTCGATATACTTGCGGTATTCGTCCAGGGTCGTGGCGCCCACGCAGTGCAGTTCGCCCCGCGCCAGGGCCGGCTTGATCAGGTTGGCCGCGTCCATGGCGCCATCGGTCTTGCCCGCGCCGACCAGAGTGTGCAGCTCGTCGATGAACAGGATGATCTCACCCGCGGCGGTCTCGATCTCCTTCAGGATGGCCTTCAGCCGCTCCTCGAATTCGCCACGGTATTTTGCGCCGGCGATCAGCGCGCCCATGTCCAGCGCCATCAGGCGCTTGTCGCGCAAGGATTCGGGAACGTCGCCGTCGATGATGCGCAGGGCAAGACCTTCGGCGATGGCGGTCTTGCCGACGCCCGGTTCACCGATCAGGACGGGATTGTTCTTGGTGCGGCGCGACAGGACCTGCATCGCGCGACGGATTTCCTCGTCCCGGCCGATGATCGGGTCGATCTTGCCCTCACGCGCGGCGGCCGTCAGGTCGCGGGCGTATTTCTCCAGCGCTTCATAGCTGTCCTCGGCACTGGCCGAATCGGCGGTGCGGCCCTTGCGGATGTCATTGATCGCGGTGTTCAGCGCCTGTGCATTGACCCCGCCGGCTGTCAATGCATCGCGGGCATTGGTGTTGGCCATGGCCAAGGCCATCAGCACGCGCTCGGCCGGCACGAAGCTGTCTCCGGCCTTCTTGGCAACATTCTCGGCTTCATCCAGCACACGCACCAGGCTGGGATCGACATAAACCTGCCCGCTGCCACCGGTCACCTTGGGCAGCTTGGCAACAGCCTGATCCACGGCCTCGCGCACGCGGCGCGCATCCCCGCCCGAGCGGGTGATCAGGTTGGACGCCAGGCCCTGGTCGTCATCCATCAGCGCCTTCAGCAGGTGCTCGGGCATGACACGTTGTTGATTTTCGCGAATCGCGATGGTCTGGGCGGATTGCAGGAAGCCGCGCGACCGCTCCGTGAACTTTTCCATGTTCATCGGCAAACTCCTTTTCCTTAAGCCCCCGTGTGACTGGCGCCCTGATGCGGCACGCCCCTCGTTCGGGTCTGATGATGCAGATTTGGGTGTTTCCGCGCGGCTTTCAAGAACGCGTCGCTTATGTCATAAGGCCGCGATTTTGCGGACAAAGGAACGGGCGATGGATGACCGGCTGATCGTGGCGATGGACGTGCCGAATGCTCTGGCGGGGCTGGAACTGGCCGAAAGGCTGGGCGATGCCGTCAGCTTCTACAAGATCGGTCTGGGGATGCTGACCGGGGGCGGCCTGGCCCTGGCCAACGAGCTGAAGCAGGATCATGGCAAGCGCATCTTCCTGGACATGAAGCTTTTCGACATCGGCGCCACGGTCGAGGCGGCTGTGCGGGGCCTTGCACAGTTCGACCTGGATTTCCTGACGGTTCATGGCGACCCGCATGTCATCCGCGCCGCCAAGGAGGGTGCTGCGGGCAGCCGCCTCAAGATTCTGGGCGTGACCATCCTGACATCGCTGGAACGCGCTGACCTCGATGCAGGGATGATGCAGGCGGGCGATCTGCACGAAATCACGGTCGAGCGTGCGGCCCGGGCCTTCGAGGCCGGTGCCGATGGCATCATCTGTTCCCCGCGCGAAGCGGCGGCAATCCGGGCCCTTCCGGATTCGCGCCTGATCGTGACGCCAGGAGTAAGGCCGCAAGGCGCGGCACTGGGCGACCAGAAGCGGGTCGAGACACCCACCAGCGCCATCGCGGCGGGTGCCGACCACATCGTGGTGGGGCGCCCGATATGGCAGGCCACCGACCCACGCACCGCCGCGCAGGCGATCCTGTCCGAAATCCGCGCGCACTAGGCCATGCTGACGAACGGCGGATCCAAGGGCGGACCGGTGTGACATCACGGAAGCCGAGATGGCCTTCTGCGGTGATGTCATGATGCGTGGCCACGGGGCGAACGGTCTTCAGCGTGTTGAAGCCCCGCTTGACGAGGTTGCGCAGCCGGTAGTGCTTTCGACCGACAGCCACGCGCGGTTTCCGTGGTCTCCGCATCGGGATGACGACAACGGCATCGCGCGGCTGCCCGGTCTTTCGCGCGCGCTCCGCTTTGTGGCCACGATCCGCAAGCAGGACACAGGGTCCGGGCAGGCTGTCGTCCATGACCGAGCAGGAGCCCTGGCCATCCGGTGTCCGGCCCGCAGTCAC
>VGDE01000324.1 GCA_016869875.1 Alphaproteobacteria bacterium | reverse complement strand
CGATGTGGTCGTCATCCGTGAACAGGACACTGCGGACAACGGGGACATCATCGTGGCTTTGGTCGACCATCAGGAAGCCACACTCAAGCGGTATCGCCGCAAGGGCTCGATGATCGCGCTTGAGGCTGCAAATCCGGCATACGAAACCCGGATGCTGCCGGAAGATCGCGTTCGCATCCAAGGTCGGCTGGTCGGCCTGATCCGCAGCTACTGAACTTTACATGCTGGTCTGCCTGCCCTCGCAGGTCAGGCAGACAGGAACCCCGGCCCGGCCCGCCGCAGCAATTCCCGCGCAAGATCATCGCCCATCGCTGCACCGTCCGTAACGGCACCTTCGCGCTCACCAGCAAAGACCTCGCTGCCGTCGGGCCTCAGAATCTCTCCTCGGATTCTCAGGCAGTCGCCCGACAGTTCGGCCAAGCCGGCGATTGGCGTCTGGCAAGAACCGTCCAACGCTGCCAGGAAAGCACGTTCCGCAACGATCCGTTGGCCTGTCTGCATGTGGTGGATGGGCGCCAGCAAGGCGGCCACGCGCTCGTCAGCCTGACGTCGTTCAACACCGATGGCGCCTTGTGCCACCGCGGGAAGCATCTCGTCCGGTTCAATTGCGCCGCGTGCGACATCCCGCATAGCAAGCCGGCTCAGGCCGGCCATGGCCAGGAACGTCGCAAGTGCCACACCATCCTGCAGTTTCTTCAGGCGGGTTTGGACGTTTCCGCGAAACTCAACCAACTGCAAGTCCGGCCGACGATGTGCCAGTTGGGCCCGGCGACGCAGGCTGGAAGAGCCCACCACCGCGCCCTGCGGCAGATCGCCGATCGATGCCACCTGAAAGCTGACAAAGGCGTCACGCACGTCTTCGCGCGGGAGGAAGCAGTCAATGACAAGGGTCTCCGGCTGCAAGGTCGGCATGTCCTTCATCGAATGGACGGCAATGTCGATTGCGCCCTCTGCCAACGCTTCCTCGATCTCGCGCGTAAAGAGGCCCTTGCCTCCGATTTCCTTCAATGGACGGTCCAGGATGCGGTCGCCGGTCGTCTTGATGACCACGATCTCGAAGGCATCTGACGGCAGATCATGCGCAGCCATCAGCCGGTCGCGCGTTTCGTGGGCCTGAGCCAAGGCCAGCACCGAGCCGCGGGTGCCAATCTTGAGGGGGCGGGAAGGGTCGGGCATCTGTATCATGGATCCCGCATAGCGGCCGGAGGCCTGCTTGACAACGTCTGTTGCCTTCCCTTCAAAGGGCGCAGGAGGCCCCATGACCAAACTGATGCTGCGCGCCCTCGGCGGCGAAACCCTTGACACGCCCCCGATCTGGATGATGCGCCAGGCTGGACGATACCTGCCCGAGTATCGTGCCACCCGGGCCCGGGCGGGCGACTTTTTGTCGCTGTGCTACAACCCGGAACTGGCGGCCGAGGTCACCTTGCAACCGATCCGCCGCTTCGGGTTCGACGCCGCCATCCTTTTTGCCGACATCCTGCTGGTGCCGCAGGCGCTTGGGGCTGACCTGTGGTTCGTCACCGGCGAAGGTCCGCGCCTTTCGACGATCAGCGGCGCGCGGGACATGGCTCGGCTGAAACCGGCGGACGACATCGACGACCGGCTGAGCCCGGTCTATCAGACGCTGCGTCTTTTGTCCGAGGAACTGCCGCGTGACACCACGCTGATCGGTTTCGCGGGGGCGCCCTGGACCGTTGCAACCTATATGGTCGCCGGACGCGGCACGAAGGATCAAGGTCCCGCCCATCAGCTGAAGGACCAGGACCGGGCGACTTTTGTCGCGTTGATCGACCTGATCACCGAAGCGACGATCCACTATCTGTCCCGGCAGATCGAGGCTGGGGCCGACGTGGTCAAGCTGTTCGACAGCTGGGCCGGCAGCCTGAAGGGACGGGATTTCGACGACTTTGCCGTGGAGCCGGCGCGTCGCATCATCCAGGAGTTGAAGCATCGGCATCCAAGCGTCCCCATCATCGCCTTCCCACGTGAGGCAGGACAGCGCTACGTGGGCTTTGCCCACGCCACCGGGGCCGACTGCGTAGCGCTGGACAACTCCGTTTCGGCGGAATGGGCGGCCGCGAATGTGCAGGTGGACGGATGCGTCCAAGGCAATCTTGACCCCCGCCACATGGTCACCGGAGGTCCGGATCTGGTGGCCGAGGCACAGAGGATCACCCGCAGCCTTCGCAACGGTCCCCATATCTTCAACCTCGGCCACGGCATTACCCCCGATGCCGATCCCGACAATGTGGCCCGAATGATTGACGCCGTCCGGACCGCCTGACCGGCGCGCGCGGCAGACAGGCTAGCGGGCGACTGCACCGGGATAGCCATTGGCGCGCAGGTCGTTCAGCGCCTCGATCAGCTTCTGCCGGTCCGGAAACGGGCCCGCCATGATGACGCGCATCCCCTTGTCGGCCTGCCGCGCTCGCGCCTGGCCCGTCGGATAGCCGCGTTCGGACAGGCGCCGCAGAACGATCAACGCATTCTCGCCATCCGCAAAGGCGCCAACCTGCACATAGCGGGCCGAAGGGGGAATCATTTCGCGGGCCGGTGCTTCAGGCTTGGCCGGCACCACGCGGACGGCCGATGCCGAAGGGGTTTTCGCTGGTGCCTGGGCGGGACGAGGCTTGGTCGCCACCTGACGGGCCGGTTTGGACTCAGGTGCCACGGCAGGCCGCGGGGCGGGTACGGCACCTGCCGCCTTGCCCTGTGGCGACGGGCGCACTGCTGACGGAACGGCAGGAACCACCGGCGCAAGGGCGGCAACCGAGGGGCTCATGCTCATGCCAGGACAAAGGCCAAGCGTCAGCGCCCCCGGATCGACTCCGGCAGCGGCGGGACGGTATCCAAGCCTTTCACATGCCTCAGGGGGCAGCTGCACCCCCGATGCGGTGCGCAAGGCCGGTGCGACCCCCACGGCGTCCTGCAATGTGCCTTGCAGCGCATTGGGACGGCGCGAAGGTGTCGGCTCCGCCCGCGTTTCGGCGGGCTTGGGGTCATGTGTCCATTCGCCGG
>VGDE01000323.1 GCA_016869875.1 Alphaproteobacteria bacterium | reverse complement strand
GCTTCCTCCATTTCCAGCTGAGGCGGGACAGACACATGTTTGGTACGACTAGCGGTGTTGTCACGCTCCCCAAGGGCCAACCTGTGCGCTCGCTCGTCGATTACGTTTACACCGAAATGCGCCGTGAGTTCTACAGGGAAACAGGGTTTGATGAGGATCGTGACAGGTTGCCGATCAGGAACATGGTGCTTTTATCATTCGCACGCGAGTTGATGCGTGGGGGAAAGCCGCAGTTCTTCTTCGTGATTGAAATCGATGAGATCGACGAGCGACAGTTCAAAACGAAATTCAGGACCTCAGCCGAGGGACTGCAGGAGTTTCACGATGACCTGTACCACAACAACAAGTACTCCGCCGTGCTGTCCCCGGAGTTTGCGACCAATCTGATCTATGCGCTACAGTTCTTTCAAAGCGAGAAACGATTGAGCGCCGACCCGGTCCTCTTAGGATAGCTTGGGCAATCGAGTACGCTGACGGCAAGCGCATCCAGTCTGGTGTTGAGGACCGTAGCGTTGCCGGGACCGGCTAACTGGGCGCTGGAGGTGACGGCCAAAACAGGCCGCGCCTGTGCCGACGGGATGTGAGCAAGACATAATGACGACTGGCCAAGACACCGAAAGCCTCATCGGTACGATTGAGGAAGGCGTTGTTCGACGTGTTCTCGACTACGGCGCAGATGTAGAGCTCAGCAGGAGCAAGGCACCAGGATACCTTCACATTTCTCAAGTTCGAGAGGAATTCACGAGCCCGCCCCTGACGGATCTGCTTCGTGTCGGTGACACCTTGCCTGTTGTCGTCGTGTGCTTCGATGGGACTCGCAACTGTTGGGGGGTCAGTCATCGGGCATACAAGAACTTCCAGAAGCTGCAGACGACTGGGTTGCAGCCAGGCCAAAAGCTGGTCGGCGAGGTGCTTCACGCGACAGAGCTGCGATGCAGTTTGCGGGTAGAGGGGGTGCAGGCTCAACTGTCGGCACGACCTCACCCCTGGTCGAGCTACCGCGTTCTATTCGAGTCAGGGGCCTTGAGCCCCGGAAGCACCATTAACGTGGAAGTCGATCGTTGGGACGCAAGCTGTGAGGCTCTGCGCGTCCAGTTGCCACAGCCCGATGTACGTCAACTGTCGGGTGAAGTGCAGCAGGCGAAGGTCATCTTGCTTCGCGCTAGGTATGTCAAGAAGAACAAGCAAAGGCTTCAGAACATCATCTACGCAACAATAGATGGCTCTGACATTATCCGTATTGAGGCACACGAGCTCCTGAAAGTTGAGGAGGGTTTCCCGGCGGGCTCCAGTGTGCCACTCAGAATCAATGCGATTGATGCATATAGCGGCATGTTCGCGGCCGACATTGCCTGGGAACTAACCCAGTTTTCAGCCCTAAATGTCCCCGCCGTCGGCGAGATCCGGAGGGCTCCGGTCATATGGATTTCGGAAAGGCGCGCCCATTGCCTCCTCGATAACCGCGTGGTCGGCTATTTTCGCAAGTCCTCGGTCCTCGGCGAGGTGCGGGAACGCCTCGATACGTATCTTGACCCAGGGGACATCGTCGAAGTCAGAATCTTCGAGCACATGAATGTGGATGTGGCGCGAGGTGCCTGTTGTCGTGTCGATTTTTTGCGACGGTTGAAGGAGCAGTTCGCGGATCGAACGACCGACGAGGGGGCACTCGTGGATCTCGGTGCCGTTCGCCGAGCGGGGGCAACCGGAGGATTCGTGCGTGATGCCAGCTTCCGCTGGAATGTGCTTGAAGCATACGATCATCGGTGCTGCGTGTGTGGTGTGCGATACACCGTCCAAGGGCGAAGTGCCATGGAGGCTGCCCATATCGTTCCACGGAGTAACCGCGGAAGCGATTTGCTCCAGAACGCGCTTTGTCTCTGCCCGATGCATCATTGGGCCTTCGATAACGGATTGTTCACCATTGACGATGAACTCGTGATTAGGGCTGCAGGTGCAGCGCTATCCTCTGGGGAGGAAGGCGCTTGGATAACCAAGTTTCACGGGCAGGTGGCTCATATAGGGGAGGGCGATCGGATAAGTCGCGCGGCACTGTCGTGGCACAGGCGAAACATCTTCATCGAAGGGTGAAATGAATTTTGGGGATCGCGCTCCCAGCGTTCACGAGTGACCTGGCGGCGGAGGAGCCCGCGTCGGCCGGTGAACGAGAACGTGGGAGGCGCCACCCAAAACCATCCTGCCATTGGTTAGTTCTTTACGAGGATGTATTGGCGTGTCCTGGATCTCGTGGAACGAATCCAGAGCAGGGTAGGTGACTTGTCCAACTTGCGGCCCCGCTCCCACAGCTCGGTCGCCCCATGTCGTCCTGTAATTTGGAACGACGCCGACGACCCGGACCAGGGCAGCGGGAGTGAGTTTCGCCTAACGAGGCGCTGCACCGGACGCGCCAAAGGCGGGCGCGCCGGTGAGCGCGAGGGTCGTTAGGCTGCGAACCATGGACCGATGGCGACTGCGATGAAAGCCTACAAATTCAGAGCCGTCGAAAACCTGAACAGGGTAACGGACATCCTGACCAACCGACGGCTCTGGTGCGCCGACGTCCGAAGTCTCAACGACATCCGCGAGGCCGACATCCGGGTTGGAAATGACCGCGGCCAAGAGGTCCGTCTTTTCGAGTTCGGCCTGAAGGTGTCCAAGGCGATCTCAGACTGGCGGGTGTGCTCGCTCTGCAAGACCTTCGATCACGATCTTCTTTGGGCGCACTACGCCGAGGGAAGTCGGGGCGTAGCCATCGAGGTGTCGGTCCCTTCCACCGATGCAACCCCGGTGACCTACAGTGACGGCTTTGTCTTCCTGTCCGACTACGTCGAAGCCGGGGTGGATGCAGCAGTCCGCGCGGCCCTGACCAGGAAGAACAAGGCATGGCAGTATGAGCCCGCATTTCCATTTTTGAGCACTTACTCGTAACTTCGTGAGGGCTTCCGACGCCTTTATTTATGCGGGTTTGAACGTCATGAAGAGGCTCTGGGGGCCGGCACCCAATGGGTGAGAAACAAAACCAGCCGTTTCAGCTCTCCTTC
>VGDE01000322.1 GCA_016869875.1 Alphaproteobacteria bacterium | reverse complement strand
CCTTCATCTCATCGACCAGTGCGCCCAGTTCCTTGCCGCCCACGCCCTCGACCTTGCGGCCGATGAACTTGACGCCGCCGATCTCCTCGGCCTCCGTTGCGCCGCCCGAACCCATGGCCAACTGACGCTTGAGTTGCGCCACCTCGTTGGCCAGCGCCTTGCGCTCGTCCGCCAAGGCACGGACGCGGTTCACGACCTCGCTCGACTGCGCCTTGAGGATACCCGCGATCTCGGACAGCCGCCGGTCTGAGTCGCGCAGGTAATCCAAGGCCGCCTGCCCCGTCAGCGCCTCGATCCGCCGCACCCCCGCACTGGAGGCACTGTCGCCCAGGAGCGCAAAGGCGCCCACGTCGCCGGTACGCGCCACATGGGTGCCACCGCACAATTCCAGCGAGTAGGTCGCCTTGTCCGTTCCCTTGCCGCTGCCCTCGAGGCTGCCCATCGACACGACGCGCACCTCGTCGCCATATTTTTCACCGAACAAGGCCTGCGCGCCCAGCGCGCGCGCCTCGTCCGGTGTCATGATGCGCGTGACGACGGGGCTGTTCTGCCGGATGAACTCGTTCACCTCGGCCTCGACCTGCGCCAGTTCCTCGGGCGAAACGGCTTGGTTATGGCTGAAGTCGAAGCGCAGCCGATCGGGCGCGTTCAGGCTGCCGCGCTGCGCGACATGATCGCCCAATGCGCGCCGCAGCGCCTCGTGCAGCAGGTGCGTGGCCGAGTGGTTGGCCCGGATCGTCCCGCGCCGGTCGTGATCGACGCTCAGCGTGGCGCCTTGGCCGCGCGCAATGGTGCCCGTCGTGACCTCGGCCACATGAACGAACACACCAGCAACCTTCTTTGTATCCATGACACGCGCCGCGCCCGTGTCCGTCTTGATCAGGCCCGTATCCCCAACCTGACCGCCGCTCTCGGCATAGAAGGGCGACTGGTTCACGACGATACTGACCTTCGCGCCCTCACCGACCTCGGCCGTATCGGCACCCTCGATGACCAAGGCCAGAACCTGCCCCTCGGCCTCCTCGGTGTCATAGCCCAGGAACTCGGTCGCGCCATGCTTCTCGGCCAGCTCGTACCAGATCGTCGCATCCGCCGCCTCGCCCGAACCGCTCCAGGCGGCGCGCGCCTTGCGCTTCTGCTCGGCCATCGCGGCGTCAAAGCCCTCGACCTCGACCGCGCGTCCCTTTTCGCGCAGCGCGTCCTGCGTCAGGTCCAGCGGAAAGCCGAAGGTGTCATACAGCTTGAAGGCGGCCTCGCCCGGCAGGTCGGCCCCCTCGGGCAGGCGCGACAGCTCGTCATCCAGCAGGCGCAAGCCGCGGTCCAGCGTCTGGCGGAAGCGGGTTTCCTCGCTGCGCAGCGTTTCCTCGATCATCGCCTGTGCGCGCGTCAGTTCCGGATAGGCCGCGCCCATCTGGCGCACCAGCGCGGGGACCAGCTTGTGCATGACCGGGTCCGTGGCGCCCAGCATATGGGCGTGCCGCATCGCGCGGCGCATGATGCGGCGCAGCACATAGCCGCGCCCCTCGTTGGAGGGCATGACCCCGTCCGCGATCAGGAAGCTGGTCGAACGCAGGTGGTCCGCGATGACCCGGTGATGCACCTTGCCGGGCCCGTCCGGGTCCGCGCTGGTCGCATGCGCGCTGGCCTCGATCAGGCTTCGCATCAGGTCGGTGTCATAGTTGTCGTGCTTGCCCTGCAGCAGCGCCCCGATCCGCTCCAGCCCCATGCCGGTGTCGATGGACTGCATGTCCAGCGCCCGCATCGAGCCGTCCTCGAACTGCTCGTTCTGCATGAAGACGAGGTTCCAGATCTCGATGAAGCGGTCGCCATCCTCCTCGGCCGAGCCCGGAGGTCCGCCCCAGATCTTGTCGCCGTGGTCAAAGAAGATCTCGGTGCAGGGACCGCAGGGGCCGGTCGGGCCCATCTGCCAGAAGTTGTCGCTGGTCGGGATGCGGATGATGCGGTCATCTGTCAGGCCCGCAACCTTTTTCCAGATGTTCGCGGCCTCGTCATCGGTGTGATAGACGGTCACCAACAGCCGGTCCTTTGGGATGCCGAACTCCTTGGTCAGCAGTTCCCAAGCAAAGGGAATTGCCCCTTCCTTGAAGTAATCGCCAAAGCTGAAATTGCCCAGCATCTCGAAAAAGGTGTGGTGGCGCGCGGTATAGCCGACATTGTCCAGGTCGTTGTGCTTGCCGCCCGCGCGCACGCATTTCTGGGCCGTGGTGGCGCGGGTATAATCGCGCGTCTCGATCCCGGTGAACAGGTTCTTGAACTGCACCATGCCGGAATTGGCGAACATCAGCGTCGGGTCGTTCCGGGGCACAAGCGGGCTCGAGTCCACGACCCGGTGGCCGTTCTTCTCGAAATAGCCAAGAAAGGTCGAGCGGATGTCATTCAGACTGGGCATGGCGGGCCTTCATCGCAAATCGGTTGTCGCCGGCCGGGCCGGGCATTGGGTCATGGTCTACTTGCCCCCTGCCGCACTGTCCAGCAATCGCGCTTGCACAGGCGGACATGGAAAATGCGCGGAAGGGGACCCTTCCGCGCATCATCAGTTCGGGCGGCCGCGGATCACTCCTCGGTCAGCGCCTCGTCGTCGCCGTTGCCGCCTTCGATGCCGAACTCCAGTCCGTGGCTGGCGCGGATCTTGTCCTCGATCGCATAGGCGACCTCGGGGCGATCGCGCAGGAACTGCTTGGCATTCTCGCGGCCCTGGCCGATCCGTTCGTCACCGTACGAGTACCAGGCGCCCGATTTCTCGACCACGCCGGCCTTGACGCCGAGGTCGATCAGTTCGCCGACCTTGCTGATGCCCTCGCCGTACATGATGTCGAATTCGACCTGCCGGAAGGGCGGCGCAACCTTGTTCTTGACCACCTTGACGCGGGTTGCGTTACCGACGACCTCGTCGCGATCCTTGACTGCACCGGTGCGGCGGATGTCCAGACGAACCGAGGCATAGAACTTCAGCGCGTTGCCGCCCGTGGTGGTTTCCGGGTTGCCGAACATGACGCCGATCTTCATGCGGATCTGGTTGATGAAGATCACCATGCAGTTCGACCGGC
>VGDE01000321.1 GCA_016869875.1 Alphaproteobacteria bacterium | reverse complement strand
ATCACCATACCGGCCAGCGGCGTAAGCGCCGCACACAAAGGCCTTGCACATGTTCGCAGCCGGTCACCTGTCCAGACGGATCAACAAAACACTTGCGCAAGCGGGGGTATCCACACATGCCTGAGGGCTGCCTGAAGGACAGGACAAAGATCGCCAACTTGTGCTGTTCGCACTTTTGCGACACAACCTGTCTGCGCCGCAACCGTGATAGGGGCGGCAATCGGTTATGCGGCAGCCAAGCTATTACGGGCGGCCGAAAGGCGCGATGCGATCACCAGCGAATGGCGCCTCGTCTACACGGTGGCGCTGGCTTTGCTGGCTCTTGGGATAGGCCGCCTCATCAAGAGCGACGAGGTGCTGCTGGTCTTCGCTGCCGGTGTCATGTTCACGCAGGTCATCAGCCAGTCTGACCGGCAAAACGAGGAGCACGGCCAGGAGGCAGTGAACCGCTTCTTTGCCATCCCGATCTTTGTTCTTCTTGGGGCGGCCATTCCCTGGAAGGGCTGGCATGACCTGGGCTGGAGCGGCCTGCTGCTCGTTGTTGCGGTTCTCCTTCTGCGGCGCCCGCCGGTGCTTCTTCTCATGCGTGGACGCCTTCGCGACGTCCGCACCACGTCGGAAGCTCTGTTCATGGGCTGGTTCGGGCCCATCGCGGTGGCAGCGATCTACTATGCCTTCCTGATGGAGCATCGAACGGGGGAAACAATCATCTGGCATATGACAAGTCTGGTGATCTGCGGGTCCGTAGTCGCGCACGGATTGACCGGAGCCATCCTGACGCGCGCCTTGGGCAAAAGGCTTCGTCAGCAGGGCGAAGCGGAAAGAGAGGCGGGACCCGCGAACCGAGAAAACTGAGCGGGAGTTGTGCCCTCTTTGTCCCGCATCTACGCTCGAAGGCGGTTCAGGCAAAAGGAGACCCGCATGGCATCAGGAACGGACCGCTTCACCGGAGCCATCGAGAAGGCCGAGCGGCTTGATACGCCAGCTTATTCGGTTGCGAACGTGCTTTCCACCGTGCTCGAAGCGACGGGAACGGCATCTCAGCCGATCCAGAACGCCCTGCACGGAACATGGCTGGGGCATCCGCTGCATCCGGCGCTGGCCACGGTTCCGATCGGCACCTGGACCATGGCTCTTGGCCTCGACACCTGCGACGCCGTGGGGCTGGGGCCGCAGCGTGCGGGACAGGCGGCCGATCTGGCGCTGACCATTGGGGCGGCCGGGGCCGTCGCGGCAGCGGCGGCGGGTGCTGCGGACTGGCGGCAGGTCCATGGCCGGGACCGGCGGACCGGGCTGGCCCATGCGGCGCTGAACTCCACCGCCCTCGGCCTGACCATCGGATCGCTCGTCCTGCGCCGCCGGGGCCGCCGGAGTGCCGGGCGCGCGCTCAGCGCGGCGGGCTGGCTTACCCTCGCAGCCGGGGCTTATCTTGGGGGACACCTTGTCTATCGGCGCCGCATCGGCGTTGATCAGGCTGACCGCTCGCCCGAGCCGCGTGGCTTCCAGCCCGTGATTGCCCTTGCTGCACTTGAGGAGGATCGTCCGCAACGGGTGGAGATCTGGGACGAGGCGGCCCGCGCCAGGATCGGCATCGTGCTGGTGCGCCACCGCGGCCGGGTGCACGCCATGGGCTCGCGCTGCTCTCACATGGGTGGACCGCTGGATGAGGGCTGGGTTCAGGATGGAGGTCTTGTCTGCCCCTGGCACGGGTCTCGATACTGCCTGGCAACCGGCCGCGTGCTGGATGGCCCCTCGACCGCCCCGCAGCCCCGTTACCAGGTGCGGGTCCGAGACGGTCAGGTCGAGGTCAAGCGTGTTCCCGAGCCGGGCGACGAGGCCCTGACGCCCGAGGAACTCGGTGCGGCCCAGGCCGCCGAGGTGGACGCCGTCGCTCCAGCCGGTGCCCGAAAGGCCGACGAGGTTCTGTTCGAGCACCACCAGCTGCTGCGCCGGCTGTTCGAAACCGTCGAGGCGATGGACCCCCAAGACCCCGAGCGCCGCGACATGATGCGCCTGCTGGCGGCCGAACTCGAGATCCACGAGCATGTCGAGGACGAGATATTCTATCCTGCCGTCCGCCCCGTCAGCGAAGATGTTCCCGTGGCCCATGCCGAACACCAGCAGCTGGCCGACATGCTCGCGGTCACGCTGCGTCTCGGCCCCTCGACACCGGCTTTTGAGGAACAACTGCGCGCCCTTCACCAGGCGGTCGAGCACCACGCCTCTTCCGAGGAGCGGTCGATGTTCCAGGAGGCGCAGCGCTTGGGAGATGCCCGCCTCCGGCAGCTGGGTGCGCAGATCGAGGCCATGCTGGACGATGAACGGGAGTCCCGCGCCCGCCGTGCCTTCCGGGCCGTGAAGATCCGCCTGCTGGAAGGGCTATGACCGCGCTCCAACAATGGGAACGAAGACACGTGTGCCTCCTTGCAGGACACTTGTCCTACTCCGCCTGCTGTCACCGTGGGCGGGGGCAGATGCAACTTGTGCGGCCGGGTGTGGTTCAGAAGGGACAGAAATTTTGGAGGTTGACACATGAGCACATGGCGGTGGCAGCTGCTGCAGATCTCGCGCCGCTTGTGGTTCCGGGCCACGCTGATCGGGCTTCTGGGCGTGGTGGCGGCAGGCTTTGCGACCCTGGCGGATCGGTTCGTGCCGGACGACTGGAACCCGTCGATCGGCGCCGACTCGATCGACACCATTCTCAGCATCATCGCCTCCTCGATGCTTGCCGTCACCACCTTCTCGCTCAGCACGCTGACAACCGCGCTTGGCGGCGCCACCACCAACGTGACCCCGCGGGCCACGCGCCTGCTGATGCAGGACCGCGTCACGCAAAACGTGCTGTCGACCTTTGTCGGGGCCTTTCTGTTCAGCGTCGTCGGCCTCGTGGTGCTGCAGACCAACGTTTACGGCGAACAGGGCCGCGCTGTCCTGTTCATTGTCACCATCGGCGTCCTGGTCCTGATCGTAACCTCGCTCCTGCGCTGGATCGACCGGCTCATACACTTGGGCCGCGTGGGGGAGACGACGGGGCGTGTGGAGGAGGCCACCCGCAAGGCCATCGCGGCTCGACGCGCCGAGCCATTCCTGGGGGGGC
>VGDE01000320.1 GCA_016869875.1 Alphaproteobacteria bacterium | reverse complement strand
TCGCGCATGTTGATGCGGCGGATGAAATGGATCGGGACGCCGATATTCGTCAGACCGTTCATGAAGAACTCGGACAGGCGGTTGTTCAGCACGCCCTTGCCCTCGATCGTCGCCTTCTTCTGCGCGTTGAAGGCGGTCGCGTCATCCTTGAAGTACTGGATCAGCGTGCCCGGCTCGGTGCCTTCGTAAAGGATCTTTGCCTTGCCTTCGTAAATCTTCTTGCGCCGCGGTGCCATGGGCCCACCGTCCTTTCGCATGTCCCTGAAGAGGCCGCATAGCGCAGAAAGCCCACCCGGGGCAATACGAGGCTTGCGACAAGCCGGACCGACGGGCATATCTGGGGCACAAGACAGTCAGGAGTGACCCATGTCCACGTTCGACGACCGTGAACGCGCCTACGAGGCCAAATTTGCCCACGATGCCGACCTGCGTTTCAAGGCCGAGGCGCGGCGCAACCGCCTGCTGGGGGAATGGGCGGCCGCCGTTCTGGGAAAGACGGGCGACGATGCCCGCGCCTATGCCATGAGCGTCGTGACTTCGGACTTTGAGGAACCGGGCGAAGAGGATGTGTTCCGCAAGGTCGAGGCCGACCTGTCCGGCAAGGCCGACGCCGCCACCATCCGCGCCAAGATGGCCCAGCTGATGGACGAGGCACGCCGCCAGGTGGCGGACGAAAGCTGACCCCTTTCAAGGGGTGCCCTGCCCGGGGGCGGTGACGCCCTTCTTGCCTCCGCGCCTCGACGGGCGGACATGGCCGTCATGTCCCAAAGGTCACGTGGCCCCTTGCATCGATGGTCCAAGACGGGTTCCAGGCGATCTCCCAAGCGTGATCGTCCGGGTCGGCCACATAACCCCGGAAGCCGCCATGGGGCGGCGCGTCCGCAGGGCGCAGGATCTGGCCCCCGTGGCGCGCCAGCCGCGCGATGACGGGTTCCACATCCTCACGGGCGGCGACATTATGCGCCAGCGCGTAGGTCCCGGAGGAGGCACCGTTGCGCCGGTTCATGTCCTCGTCCAAGGCCGCCTTCAGGAACGTGCCCAGGATCAGGCCGTTCATCTGATAGAAGATGATCTGGTCGTTCTCGAAAACCGGCGTCCATCCGAAACCCCCGGCATAAAAGCGGCGAGAACGTGACAGGTCGGCAATGCCGAGCGTGATGACGGCGATCTGCTGCTGCATGTTCACATCCCTTCCATCGGTGCGGGTCCCGTCGCGGCGTATGAGTTTCCATGCCGGCAGCGCAGGGAGCCTGCCTGCACAAGAGCCGGGCCAACCGTCCCATGCCAGCCTGTCCCGGATGCCCCGATCGTGAAGGTCCACCCGCGCAGCGTCAAGCCGCTCTGCCTCCGCTCATGCGGGCTGCGCGGCCGCCTCGGCTCGGGGATAAAGGCGCAGCATCGTGACGGCGCGGGCGGTGTTCAGCGCCATCAGCGCAGCCCACAGCCCGTGATTGCCCCAGACGGACGGCAGGATCAGGACGCCCGCGACAAAGACCGCGACCGACTGGATCATGGCAACCCGCATTTCGCGGGTCAGCGTGGCGCCGATGAAGATGCCGTCCAGCATCCAGGCCGTGACCCCGATCACCGGCGCAAGGCCCAGCCACGGCAGGTAAAGCCGTGCCTCGGCGCGCACCTCGGGCGAAGTCGTCAAAAGGTCGATGATCGCCCCGCCGGCCACGACAAAGACCAGACCCAGCAGCACCGCCCCGCCCAGGCCCCAGGTCGAGGTCACGACGCTGGCGCGCCGCACCCGTTCGGGCCGGTTGGCGCCGACGGCCTGTCCCACCAGGCTTTCGGCCGCAAAGGCAAAGCCGTCCAGCGCATAGGCCGTCACCGCCATGAACTGCAACAGGACCTGGTTGGCGGCCAGCGGCACGTCCCCCTGCCCTGCCCCCAGAAACAGAAAGCTGGTCATGCAGCCCTGCAGCAGGACCGAGCGGATCATGATGTCGCCATTCACCCGCGCCAGCCGGTTCAGCTTGTCCCGCGCAAACAGGCTGGCCGTTTCCCGCGCGGCCCCGACCGCATGTGCCAGTACATGCCGCGCCAGCCACAGGCCCAGTGCCAGACCTGACAGTTCCGCGATCAGCGTGGCCCAGGCAACGCCCGCCACGCCAAGCCCCAGTCCCAGCACGAACCACAGGTCCAGCACGACGTTCAGGCCGTTCTGCAGCAGCTGCAGCGCCAGCACCGCGCGCGTGCGTTCGACGGCGATCAGCCAGCCGGTGATGGCGTAAAGGCCGATTGTCGCGGGCGCCCCCCAAATCCGGATGGCCAGGTAGTCGCGGGCCAGCGCCTCGACCTCATCAGAGGCCGGGGCGAGCTGAAAGGCCGCCCACATGATCGGCACCTGCAGCGCGACAAAGGCCACACCCGCCGTTCCCGCGATGGCCAGCGCGCGCAGCAGATGGGCGCCAACCTCGGCCCGGTCGCCCGCACCATGCGATTGCGCGACCAGGCCCGAGGTTCCCATCCGCAGAAAGCCGAAGATCCAGTAGATCGAGGTAAGGATGATCGCCCCGATCCCCACTGCCCCGATCGGCTCCGGCGCGCCCAGCTGCCCCACGACGCCCGTATCGACCAGGCCCAGCAGAGGCACGGTCAGGTTCGACAGGACGATGGGGATGGCGATGTTCAGGACCCGGCGGTGGGTCAGGTCGTTCATGGCTGGGGCATCAGGAAGTGACCCGTGGCCTGCGCCATCAGGCGCGAGCGGTTGTCCTGCCACGCCTCGACATGGACGGACGCATAGCGCCGCCCCGAGCGCACGACGCGCGCCCGTGCATAGGCGTCGCGGGGCAGGCCGGATCGCAGATAGTCCACGGTAAAGTCGATCGTCTTGGGCAGGCGCGGCAGGCTGTCGGGCACGGCGGCGTCGGGTGCGATGCGACCCGACTCCAGGTCCTCCCACATGGCGACCCAGGCCAGTTCGATGATGGCGGTGGTTTCCAGAAAGGCTGCCGTCACCCCGCCATGGATGGCCGGCAGCCTCGGGTTTCCGATCAGCTTGTCGTCATAAGGCAGGATGGCCGTCAGCTCGTCTCCGCGACGGTCGAAGCGGATGCCCAGCCAGGTCATGTAGGGCACCCCCGACACCATGGCGTTCAACGCGCTGTCGCGGCGGGACTT
>VGDE01000319.1 GCA_016869875.1 Alphaproteobacteria bacterium | reverse complement strand
CAGCGCGTAAAGACAATCGTCCAAAGGCAGCAGCATGTGCCGCCAAAACGCCACAACCATCGCCTCCTCAGCCTCGGACAGAACCGTGGAGCGCGGCTCCTTCGGTCCAGTCTTGAGATCCTCGACCGTCTGGCGCTTGTGCCACTTCGCCGCCGTCTTTGGGTTGATCCCAAGCTCCCGGCTCAGCGTTGCGAGCGAAGCTTGCGATCATTCGGGCTGACCCTCCGACCAGTGGCGGGCCAGCCCTCATCATTGCAGCTCTGGCGGCATGCGTGGTCGTGGCGCTCCCGTGACGAACTTGGCCCATAATGCCTCCTTCCATTCCTGACAAAGGATCACACCATCAAACCGTGGGATCAAACACCTTATGTGTCTCTTCTTTGCTATAAGTGGCCCGTCGTTGGCCCCGGCCAGGACCAACTTAGGATACAGCGCTGAACACCTTGTCGCCTGACCACGTGCGCTAGTCGGCTGATCCCAGCTCTCCTCATCGTCTCTAACAATTGACGGCGGCCCATTTGCGGTACCGCGAAGCATAAGGAAGAGAGAGTGACATGATAGCAGCAACCACTGTGGTCGGGATAGATGTGTCCCGTGACTGGCTGGATGGATTCTGTCTTTCTGGCTTGCAGAGGTTTCGCTTGGCCAACTCACCAGAAGGGCATGAAGAGCTGATTTCGATGATCTGTCAGATGTCCGCTCCAGTTCATGTCGCATTTGAAGCAACCGGCGGGCAAGAGTGGATTCTGTGGACCGCGCTTGTGGAGGCAGGGATGGAAGCGCGGCAGCTCCCTCCGGCTTAGATCAAGGCCTTTGCCATGTCGCGGGGAACACGGGCGAAGACGAACCGGATCGATGCAGAACTCACCGCCCGTTTCATGATGTTCCGGCCCGAGGCAGGGCGGACGCTGCCAAGTGATAACTTGCGTATTCTCAGAACCTTGACGACGCGACAGGCTCAGATCGTTGAGATGCGCAAGCAGCTTACGGCGCAGATTTCAGCCTGCAGGAACAAGCCATTCCCGCGGATGCCGAGGATCTCGACGCTGCACTGAAAACCATGCTGGATACTCAGATCAGCGACCTCGAGCAGCGTATCGAGAGCGCAGTTGCACAGGAGAAAACATCCGCAACAAGGGCTGAGCTCCTTCGTTCCATCCCCGGCATCGGCCCGGTTTCCGCGGCCATGCTGATTGCGGAAATGTCGGAGCTTGGCCGGATGACAGCAGGTGAGGCCGCAGCCATGGCCGGCCTGGCGCCCGTGCCGCATGACAGTGGGGCCATGCGAGGCAGACGGGCCATTGCTGGAGGACGACGCGCCTTACGACAGGCGCTCTATCAGGCGGCACTCGCCGCCGCATGCCACAACCCGGTGCTAAAGCCCCTCGCGAAGCGCCTGAAAGAGCGCCGAAAGCCCCATAAGCTTGTCACCATTGCCATTGCACGCAGGCTGATCACCATCGCAAACGCGATCCTCAAAACCGGCGAGACATGGCGGCCTCAAGTCGGCTGATAGACACAATTGCTAGCGCCTGGCGCCGCCACAACCAAGGGCGGCGCATGTCCTTTTGCATTTCAGGTCGCCATCTTCATCGAGATCGTCATAGCCTGTCCCGCCTGTCTCTCCTCGAGGTGGCGGATCCGGCCGACAGGCCTTGGCTGCCCTACCGTCATGCGGCTTGGCATGGCACAGGCTGCGCCGCCAGGATGATGCAGGGCGCTCGGGCCCGTGTTTCGATCGCCTCGCGCCGGGCCTACGCTCGCGTAAACATCTTCTTCATCTTTACATTCTTATGCCCGAGCGCGTTCAGCCGCTTTGCTTCTGAAACCGCCACATTGCCGAACTTCGCCTTCCAGTCGTGGAAGGTGCCTTTGGACAGGCCGTGCTTGCGGCATAGGTGCGAACTCTTTGGATCGCTGACGATGCTCGGGCGGGAGGCCGATGATCTGCTCGTCCGGGGCCTCGTTCGCTTCATTGTCCCTCTTCAAGCGGGGCGGCCTCCGATCGACGGCGGAGAAGAAATGCCGTTAGGGGCTCACCAAGGGTGCGCCAGACCCGCACCTGCCGGGCTTTTGGCGAAGGCACAGCCTGCGGTGTTGATATCCGCTGGCCGCCGCGGGTGGTGAAAGCCTACCTTATTTCGCGCAGTTCATCCGACAACCGCAGCGGCATGCTGGATCCGGCTGTGCGCAACAGTGCCAAGATTGGCACCAGCACACCTCGAAGGTCTCGATCGATAGTGACAGCATCGACCGCATCGCCGCTATAGCCATCGCGGACAACATCGCTTAATCGTCCAACGGCTTAGCAAGAACGCCATTGGCACCCATATGGACAATTCAGACTGAGTTGACGTCATTGAACCGGACAGCGGCGGTTCCTGAATCGCCAATGCGCGTGTCACTACCAAGGCGGCCGGAAGAAGACGGCGCCTTGGTAGTGACAAGATCATGAACAGCTTTGCTGACAGCAAGCAGTTGATCCTGAAAGACCTGCCCTGAAAGGGCGTCAACTTGCCAGGCTGCCGCCGATGGCAGCATCATTCCAGATTGAGCTTTGCCTTGAGCGCGTCGATACGCTTTGAGGCCTCTGCCTTGCTGATGCTTTCCTCATAAGCATCGGGTTCTTCCGCCTGCTCACTCAGGGTCTTGAGATAAGAGGCCTGCGCGCCCGTCATGGGATCATCACCGCTGATCCAGGCATCAGGATCTTTTTGTGCATTGTCGGAAGGGTGGGACTTTGGGTTGTCGTCTTGATCGGCCATGCCATGTTCCCTTCTTGAAGTGTCCTATTGAACCCGTTGCTCAAGATGAGGTTCCCCGGTCGCAAAGAACCGGATGCCTGGACACTCGGTCAAGGCAGGTTGGCGGTGTGACCGATACGCGTCCTTCGCGGTTGACCGGTTGTCTTGCATCAAGGGATCGCCACCTGTTGTACACCATACTCCCGGCTCCAATACCGGCGCCGTTGTTCGAAGCTTTCTGGGCTGTGGACCTCCTGTTTTCCGAGGCGCCAGCCAAGTTTAGCCTTGGCATCAAGAACGGGGCAGGCTGGATGCCTGCAGAGGGGCCGAAAGCGCCTGCCCCGGTTTTGCGCGGCGTTCGGCAAGGACTGCCTGGAAGTTCGACAGCAGAATAATGGCCCCGCCCAAAAGCA
>VGDE01000318.1 GCA_016869875.1 Alphaproteobacteria bacterium | reverse complement strand
CTGCTTCATCTGATCCAATACCGCCTGATAGCCCCAGATCACGCCCTTGAAGCCGACGTCAATCATGCGGCCGATCGTCGTCTCGTCCTGCTCTTCCAGCGGACCATACCTGTTCCACATGGCGTTGTTGACCAGCAGAGTCACCGGGCCGTCCGCAGCAGCCCGCAAGCTGTCGACCGCAGCAAAGACTGCGTCCTTCGACGCGACATTGCCGGTGATGCCTACGGCTCGACCACCGGCGGAAACGATCGCATCCGCAGCGCTGTCCGCGATTTCGTCCTTCATTTCCAGCACGCCGACGAACGCACCCTCACGCGCGAATGCCTCGCTGATAGCCCGTCCAATGCCGCGGCCGCCGCCGGTGACCAGTGCAATCTTTCCCTCAAGCCGCCCTGTCATGGGCATCCTCCCTCACGTCTGAACTCGACCCGGCGTCACAAGGCGCGTCCGCTTCCGGGCCGCCACGCAGCGAAGCTGCCGAGATCCTGCAATCGCGTCGGCAGAAGCCCTCCGCACTTCTTCCTTCCGCAGAGCCTGTCACGGGTCCCGAAGTGCCGCCACAAAGATTCAGACGTGCAGGAGAAATTCATATATGGGATAATGCCCGAAATCGGAGGCGAAGATGCAGACGCAGCAGGTCAAGTCGGCGGCACGTGCGCTTGAGGTTCTGGAATATTTCAAGCTGAACCAGAAGCCGCGCTCGATGTCCGAGATTGCTCACGACCTGAGATACCCGCAATCAAGCGCGACCGTTCTGCTGAAGACGCTCATCACCCTTGGCTATCTGAGCTATGACCGAAAGGATCGCGTCTATTTCCCGACACCGAAGGTCACGTCGCTCGGCGACTGGCTTCCTCGGGCGCTGTTCGGAACCGGCAGAGTTCTTGACGCCATGCGCGACGTCCACGCGGCCACCGGCGAGGGCATCTTCATAGGAACCAAGAACGATGTCTATCTCCAGTACACAAAGACCATCGACTCGGTGCATGCCCTGCGGTTCTACACGGAAGAGGGAACGATCCGCCCGATCGTGAGGTCCGCGGCGGGCTGGGTGCTTCTGGCGTCACTATCTGACGACCGGCTCGACAACACGGTCAGGCGGGCCAACATCACACTTCCGGTTGCCGAGCGAATGACATTGTCCTTTATCCAGAACAGGATAGCCGAGATCCGCAAGTTGGGTTACGCGCGCGCTGCTGACTTGCCCCTGCGCCACGGTGCGACGATCTGCGTCCCTTTGCCGATCAAGATCCAGGGCCAGCCTGCCTGCCTTGCGCTTGGTGGCGTGGCTTCAAGAGTCGACGAGAACTTCGATCATTATCTTGACGTGCTTCGCAATGCAGCCGCTTCGGTGCGCGAGGTGGAACCCTTCGCCGTCCCGATCCAGATCGACTTCTAGTTCAACCGCCGCAGATGCTGATTGGGCGCGGACATACGGTCATGAAGGCTGCATCCGCTTCACAGGTTTTGAGAAAGCGCGGACCCCGATGCAACACCACGTTATCTACGACGCGCGCAAGTGCCACGGCACCGTCGCCGATCGAGGCGCCCATGCCGTCATCCCGCCGCGCAAGAACACCAAACCGTGGAAGCCGTTGACTGCGGGCGCCATTGCCCGGACCGAAGCGTTGCGCGCGCCGAAATACCTCGGTCGCGCGATCGGGCGAAAGCGGAGCGGTTACCTCCACCGAAGCCGCGCCGAGACAAAGATGCACTGCGTGACGCTGCTGGGCCAGAGCCTCATGGCGCGCGACTTTTAACGCCAAGTCGCCGAACTCGAGGTTCGCGCCGCCGTGCTCAACGGCTGCACCGCACTCGGCATACTTGTCACAGAGCCCGCAGAATAAACGCGTCCGGGAAAGGGGAGGATTCCGGCTTCATGCTATTTAGCGACAAAGCCCTTTTGGGGTTGTGTCGCAAAATGCGCGAGAAGCACAAATTGACTATCTTTGTCCTGTCCTTCAGGCAGCCAGCAGACAGAACTGCTGAAATGGGCGTAGCTCTGGTCTGAACTGGCCCTTGCGGATCATGTTGACCAGCTCGATACCTGCAATGGTCGACGCGGCTGACGTGAAGCTCTTGAAGCCCAACATCGGCCTCACCCGGCGCTTGATGAAGCGGTGGTCCTGCTCGACCAGGTTATTGAGATATTTGATCCGCACCATTTGGATCGGGATTGGGCAGCATTCGCCCATCTCGAAGCCCGCGCCATGCGATGCCGGACGCGAGGAATTGCATCGCCGCATCCGAGAAAAGTCCCGCGATAGAGCCGAACCTGTGGACGGCTTGACAGCCGAGGAACGGAAGGCGTTGCGGACCTTCGCAACTGAACATGGCCGGTGCTGGAAGGCCGAACTACGCACGCAATGGATGAACGCCACCGCCAGCCCCATCCTTCACAGGCTGCGTAATCGGCTTGGACCCTCGTGGCTTGCCCGGTTCCGCCTAGATCGCTGACTTGATGACGTGCCCCCGGCGTCTGGTGCTGCCGCCCAAGCGGGTACCGCGCCCGTGATCTTCATGCAGACCGTGGGGCCGAGGCCGACCGGGTTTTCATCGAGCAGCACGGACGGAACGCCAGCATCGAGCGCAGCGGCGACGGCTGGATCATCGACCCGCGCGGACGGGCCTCGCTCCGCCCACAGCCGGACCAGCTTGTATTGATGATTTGAACAGCTTTTCGGCCGCTGCACCTCGCAGTAACGTCAGGCTTGCAAGAATATCCTTGTGGTGAGGATCAAACTGGCCCTGCTTCGGCAGGGCCTTTTTTACTGCACCACGCTCAGTTCCCACGTCAGCGCCTCTAGCCCCTCAATTGCGGCATCGTAAGCCGTCCCGGCTTTCGGGAAATCCTCGCGCTGCTTGCGATAGAGCTGGAGCCACTTGAGCAGTTCGGTGAGGGGATAGGTGCCGGTCCAGTATTGGCCGGTCAAGGTGAACGTCGTGTCGGTGTGCGTCATTTTCATGGTCAGGCCGATGAGCTGGATAAACCGCAGAAGGAACAATACCACTTCAGACGTCCCTGCAGCGGCATGTCAGCTCCTGCTCGCGCAGCGTTACCATCAAGGGCGCACACGGCTGGCCAAGCTGGCGAAGGCTTTTAGATAATCGACCTCCAGATCGCCGTTTCGGCAGCCGATGTTGATACTCTTGAAGATACCCTGCGGCCCGATCCGAA
>VGDE01000317.1 GCA_016869875.1 Alphaproteobacteria bacterium | reverse complement strand
CCGCCAACAGACCTGATCGGCCCTGTCAAAAGACAAGCGCCGCCTGCGGCGTCGTCTCCACCGGGGGCCGTGTCCTCGCCTTCGGCTGCGGGCCGCACCACCCCCCGGCTCCGATCCTTTGACAGAACCGCCCAGGCCCGTTTGTCGGGCTTTGCCCTCCTCACTCTGTTCCGCCGAATACATGCGTATTCGTCAGACCAGACCGACGAGGCGCAGCCCATCGGCGGAAGGAGGCACCAAGCCCCCACGCCATCGCCACGAAAAGGAAACCAGATTATGAAAACCGAAATCATCACCGCCGCCGCCATCCAGTATTTCCCGCTGGACCAACTCTATGTGTCCGACATGAACCCGCGTCAGGATGCGGACCCGGAGGGGATCGACCTGCTGGCCGACAGCCTTGCCATGATCGGCCTGATCCAGAACCTTTCCGGCACCGTTGACGCGGATGGCCGCGTCGGCATCGTCGCCGGGGGCCGCAGGCTGCGCGCCATTGCCCGCGCGGTCGAGCGTGATCCGACCGTGACCAAGCGCCACCCGGAACTGGCCTCCGTTCCCGTCCGCATCGCAGCCGACGAGGCCACCGCGCGGGCATGGGCCAGCGCCGAGAACGCCGCCCGCGAGGACTTGGCACCCGCCGATGAAATCCGCGCCTATGGCCGGATGAAGGATGCAGGCGCAGACGTGTCCACCATCGCCCGTAGCTTCGGCAAGACCGAGGCGCATGTTTACCGCCGCCTTGCCTTGGCCGCGCTGCCCGCCCCTGTTCTGGACGCCTTGAAGGCGGGGCAGATCAGCCTTGGCATGGCGAAAGCCTTTACCGTGTCCCAGGACGAGGCCCTGACCTTGCAGGTTCTGGCCGAGGTGATGGGCCGTGACGTGTCCGAATACCGCATCAAGCAGGCTTTGCAGCCGGAAGCGATCAGCGGCACCGACCGCCGCGCCCTGTTTGTCGGGCTGGACGCCTACACCGCAGCGGGCGGACGGATGAACCGCGATCTGTTCAGCGACACGACCGCGCTTCACGATGGCGATCTGCTGGCTCGCCTGTTTAACGAGAAGATGGACGAGGCAGCGGCAAAGATCGGTGAAGTCTGGAAATGGGTCGAGGCCATGCCCGACAGCTATGTGCCCTACGGCACTGCCGAGAAGCTGGACCGCATCTATCCTGTTCCGGGAGTCCTAAGCGAGGAACAGAGCGAGCGTTACGACGAACTGGCAGAGCTGGCCGAGGGCGACGTTCTGGACGAGGCGGGCCAAGCCGAATTTGCCGACCTGACGAACATCGTTGAAGGCGGCTTCACCGACGCGCAGCGCGCCGTTGCCGGGGTGTTCATCTATGTCCGCAATGATGGCACCCTGGGCGAAACGGCCGCATGGGTTCGGCCCGAAGATCGCGCCGAGGCAATCGAGGCCGAGGTTCTGACAGGACATGCCGCAACGCGCCACGGCGCGGCCAGCGTCGAGGATGCGCCCAGGTCGCCCTATTCCGGTGCGCTGGTCGAGGACATGAAGGCCGTGCGGCTGGCCGCGATCCAGACCGCGCTGCTGGACAAGCCGGAAATGATCTTTGACCTGCTGGCCTTCGGCATGTCGCTGGCATCGGGTGTCAGCACCCATGTTTTCGACCTGTCGCCGGGACGCCCCAACAACTGCCCGAGCAAGCCCGAGGGGTTGGAGTTTTCCGAAAGGCTGACCCATGCCCCTGCGGGACATGAGGCATGGAGCCGCCCGGAACTGCGGATTGACGATCTGGCGACCGCCTTCCGCACGTTCGTCGCCGCTGGCAAGAAAGCCCGCAACGCGGCGCTGGTCGAGAGCGTGGCGCGGACCCTGCCCTACGGCGCAGGAAGCGCGGAGTTTTTCGGACTGATCGAGGCCGATGCGGGGGCCGGTATCCGCAAGGTCTGGACGCCCACCGCCGAGAACTTTTTCAGCCGCGTCAGCGCCGACTATCTGGACACGTTGCACCTGGACCTGACCGGCTGCGATCCGCAGGGGAACGGCTTCAAAGCACACAAGGCACAGAAGAAGGCCGAGAAAGCGCAGTGCATGGAGCGTCTGTTCAGCGATGCCGAGTATCAGAAGGCATGGAAGATCGACGCGGAGAAGAAGGCCCGCATCGAGGCTTGGACCCCGGACTGCTTCTGATTCATACCGGAGCGGAGGGGCGGCATTGGCCGCCCCATCCCAAGCATTTTCGAACGAGAGAGATTTTCATGCCCCTCTATTTCGCGACCCACTGGAACGGTACGGCTTGGGTCGATCTGCACGCCGACCCGCTGCCATTCAAAGAAGCGCAGCAGAAACTGCACAGCGCAGCATGGACCCATTAGAGTGTCCGCTTGCGACCGGCCCCGGCTGCCACCGAGTTTTCCGCCGCCGTTCCTGTTCAGTAGAGCGCGGCACCGCCCATCCTTCTGTGGTGAAGGTTCAACTGGCCCCGCATCTGGCGGGGGCTCTTTTTTTGGCCGGGGATGATGACCTGGCGGTGGCGGCCGTCTGCGCCGGCCCCCGCCTCCAGGCCCGGCCCTTCGGGCGGAGCTGCGCCTGGCGGCGCAGCAAGAAAGTTGACGCGTGTGTCAAGTAAAAACGCGCTACTGACCTTTTGAACAGTTCTTTTGGTCTGTGTCATGGTGAAGGCCGGTGAATCAAATATGTCTGTCGGCGTAGTTGTTTTGAGAGGAATTTTTATGCTTTCGACGCGTGAGATTGGACAGGATGCAAAAGCGGAAGTGACACGTGACATGTTGGAAAACATGCTGTCATGTTTTGACAAGTTCTCCAGTCATGACGGCCTGCTGACTGTGGAATTGCGCGGCAACGGCCTGTTTGTGTTGAACCCGAAAACGGGCACCTATGAAACCGTTGGAGTTGCGCGCATGTCGCCCGCTATGGATCATCTGCGCTAATCTTAATTTTCAAACTGACCACATTTTACTGGCAGCGTCCCTCGTGTCGTTCGGTCTAGGGCTTGTCGCCCTGGACCGCGCGCCCCAAGGGACCGCGCTCTAGGCTTGGCCGGCAAGAGCCGGCCTGCGCCCCGAGCCTATGCCCCTGCCCTTCCTTTGCGCCTGGTCCTGCCCGCTTGTCTCGTTCCGAGCCTGCCCGTGCAGGGGCGCAATAGTCAGGCCAGCGGCATAGTCTCGGCCCTTCGGGTCACGATCGCTCGCGCAAGGCCGGA
>VGDE01000316.1 GCA_016869875.1 Alphaproteobacteria bacterium | reverse complement strand
TCGAAGTGGTCACCTGCCGCACGGGTGGCCCTTTCTGCCGGATCGACGAGCGTCTCCTGCAGCCGGTTCATCCAGGTGCCGACCTCGGTCACCATGTCGGGAATGTCGCTGTTGCCGACGACGCGGATGTAGAGGTCGTGGAAGGCGTCGCCGACGGCCTTGATCCTGCGAACGACGCCGCCAAACACGTCTGCCAGACGATTTCCAAGCCAGTCTCGCACGCCTTCGACCAAGCTCTTGATCGATCCTAGGACGCCAGGAAACAGGGTGCGGAAGGCGTTCAATATGCCGTGCGTCATCGCAGCCACCGCGCTGCCGAGCGCATTCCACATCGTCGACCAGTCCCCGTTGAGCGCGGCACCAATGGCGCGCATGATTTCGTTGATGGTGTTGATCGCGCCGGTGATCAGGTCCACAGCCGCACCGAAGACCTGGGCAACGACCCGACCGAACGCCTGCAGGTTCTGACTGGCGGACCCGCTCTCGCTGGAGAAGAAAGCCGAGAACGCCGCACCAAGCTGCTGGACCAGATCGACCACAGCCTCAAACAGCGGGGCCAGCTTGGGACCTACGTGCTCTTGAAGCGCGGCGGCGAAGCCTTGAACGACCGGAATGATGTCGTCCTTCCACAGCATGAAGGCCGCGGCCACGGCAGCGACCGCGAGCCCGATTGGTCCAAGCAATGGTACGATGCCGGCCAGGGCCCCGCCGCCAGCGAATGACGCGGTTATGGCACCCATCGCTGTCACGACCGCACCCAGCCCGACGAGGATCGGCCCGACGGCCGCCGCGATGGCGGCGCCGACGACGACGAACCCCTGAACGGCTGGCGACAACTTGGCGAAGGACGAAGCGAGTTCAGCGACCTTGGCAATGGCGGGAGCCAGCACGTTGCGGACGATGGGCTCGAAGGCGCCTTCCAGCTCCATCAGCGCGATCCGCATCGGTGTCCACACGTCGGCATCGGCCGCAGCCTTTGCAGCGCCGCCGAACTGTTTCTCCAGCTCGCCGAGCATGATGGCCTGAGCGCCGGCCGTGTTGCCGACGGCGACCATCGCCTTGATCTGATCCTGCTGTTGTTCGGTGAACTGGATCCCGGTTCGCCTCAGAGCGGCCAGACCCTCGGCGGGTGAGTTCAGCGCCTTGCCGACCATCAGCGTCGCGGACTGAAGGTCGCCGCCTAGACGCGCCGAGACGTCCAAGATGGCGGCCTGCGCGCGATCAAACACGGCGCCGGACACATTTCCGAACGTCAGGAGGTTGGCCGTGACTGACCGTAAAATGTCGTCGTCATCGACGCCGGTCAGGTTGCGCAGCGCCTCCGCCGACTTCGTTAGTTCGTCGGCCGTCTTGCCGGACGCCCCACCCATGCTGTCCAGAGCAGCGTTGACCTGGGCCGCCGCCGCCGCCGCGTCTTGGCTGCCCTGCAGCAAATGGAAACCGGCCGCGATGAACGGAGCCGTGATCGCGGCTGTCATGCCGGCGCCGACCCCCGCCATCGTCGCGCCGACAGTTTGCATCTGCTTGCCGGCGTCCCGCAGCTGCTTTTTCGCGGCGGTCAGTCCGCTGTCGAAGCTGGCGGAATCCATGCCGAGAACGATGCGAAGCGCGCCGATCGTGGCTGAGGCCATAGGGCACCTCCGACTCGACACGGCTGACACAGTCACGCATGGGTGCGCGGATCAGGAGGTCGCCATGTTGATGATGATCGCTGCGGTTTTGACCGCGATGTGGCCTGCGTCGGACGCGGTGAAGCGCTCGCAGATCGAGCAGGCTCGTGAGCTTTTCGAAGAACGCCTGCTCGACTATCCCAGCGCCCGGTTTCGCAACGTAACCGGCAACGACCGGGTTATCTGTGGCTTCGTCAATGCGAAAAACCGGCTGGGTGCATACGTGGGCTGGGAAGGCTTCGTCATCGTGCAGACCGACGGGACCAGTACTCTGCGCTTAAATGAAGCCGATGAGCCGGTGTCTTTGGTTTACGAGCTGTACTGTATGGAGGGCCGAACTCCGGTTTCCCCAGACCTGTCAGACCGCATCAAAGCCGGCTGATCAGACGCCCTCTCGCATCGCTGCGAACGCATCCTTCATCTCGTCCGGCGTCATCTTGTGGACCGCCGGCTTACGGCCTGTCAGACGGTCAAGATCGGGGAAGCCGGGTCCTGACCATCGTGACAGGACCGCCGTCGTCCTTGCCAGCCAGGCGTCGTTGTGCCGCTGCGTTTCGGCGGCGCGAGTACGGGCCTGAATGGCGATGTCGAACAGCCGTGGAGTCTGACGCCAGAATGAGGCCGGATCAAACCCGGCCTCGATCCACAGCCCTATCGCCCGGTCCCAGCTCCAGCCCTCGCTGGAGCCGCCGCCTTTCCCGCAGTCTTGGCCTCGGGGAAGGTGGCCTTCATCGCCTCCGTCACCTTCTCTGCGGCAGCGACCACACCGACGCCCTGGATGATGTCGCCGACCTCGCGCTCGTCCAGATGGGGGTGATGGGTGGCGAGAGCGAACTGAACCAGTCGCCGGATCTTCCTGAACGAGCTGATGTCGATCGACCCGTTCATGATACCGGGAAATTCGTCCTCGGCATCGCACAGCGCGTTGAAGTCCAGCAGCAGGACATACTCGCCGGCCGCTGGACCCTCGGTGACCTTCAGCGGCACCTCGCCCTTGATCGCGGCCATTTAAGCGGGCTCCTGATAGACCGGCAGGCCGGTGACCTTGATCGGGCAATTCAGGGTCAGCTTGCCCTCGACCTCGCCACCCTCGGTCGGCTTGCCCGTCAGGAAGCCGCTGAAGGTTTCGGTGGCGCCGTCGGGATAGCCGATCTGGAATTCCTGGATGCCGTCGGCCGCAAACAGCACATCGATCTTCGCACGAGCGGCCGGGGTATAGTTGAGGGTCACGTTGGCTTCGCCCGGCTCGATCATCGATGGCTTGTGCTCGCGCGTCTTGTTCGGCGACTTCAGGTGCGTGAAGTCGACACTCGACCGGGTGGGATTCGGCGGCGTGATCGACACCGCCTCGCCGATCTCGGCCCAGACCTTTGGCGTGACGCCGGCCGCCGATGTGCGGTGCGAGAACGACATGCCGTCGGCGGTGATACCCTGGGACTCAGCCATGTTTGATCGGCCCTCCTAGGCCTGGTTGAAGCTGACTCGGACGTCGATGCGCGTCCGGTGAAACTGGTT
>VGDE01000315.1 GCA_016869875.1 Alphaproteobacteria bacterium | reverse complement strand
TGGACCGTCGCCCGATTGCCGCGCTTCATGCCGTTCAGTTCCGCATCGGTGAAGCCCAGGCGCGACACGCAACCGACCGGTGCGCAGAAGCTGAAGGGATAGCCGCGCATTTCGCCACTGTCCACGCGGAAGCCCAGGCCTTCGATCAGGTCCGTTTCAAGCGGCGCGACCAGCGTGGCGCCGGCGGCCACATTGCCGTTCGACAGGGGAATCAGCGTCAGTTCCGCCACTGCGTTGTCGTCTTCGTCCGTCAGCAGCTTGTACATCTCGCAGGGATCCTTGCCCTGGCCCGCACGGATGCAGCGGATGGTCCAGTCGCCATGCTCGGACTTGGGGTAATAGGTGCCCGGTCGCTCGTCAGCCGCAGCCTCTTGCGCAGGCGCGCCTTCACCGGCCGCTGCAGGCTGGTCTGCAGGCTGGTCTGCGGGCTCATCTGCGTCTGCGGGTGTGTCCGGAGTTGTGGTGCCGGTTGGGGCCTGATCGGCGGTGTCATCGGTGGGGGCGGGTGCCGCAGGTTGCGCGCCCTCGGCCGGTTGCTCGGCCACCGGGGTTCCGGGCTGTGCCTCGGGTGCGGCCTCCTGCGCGAAGGCGGGACCCGAGATCAGGGCCAAGGCCGCCAGCAGCGCCTGAGAGGATTTCATGGACATGGTCGTTTCTTCCCTTCGCTCAGAGCATTGCGGCGGATCTAGCACGGCGGGCTGGGCTTGTCAGGTGCGCTGGCACGAGGGGCGCTTCACCTTGCCTTGACCTGATCGGGCGACGCACGACGTTCCGCGCAGGCGGCAGGGCCGCAGCAGGACCAAGGGACCGGAACATCAAAAGGCCGCAGCTTTCGCCACGGCCTTTGACGAGATGCGTCGTCTCCCTGCCGGACTGGCCGGTCATTATTACGTCGCACGCTAGTCTCGCGCAGGAGTTCCGTCAACTGGACGAAAAAGGCAGAACTGTCATAAGAAAGAGGCCGCGCCCAAGCCGGCGCAGTGGTCCGGCAGATCCGGACCGGGAGTCCGGCCCGAACAGGACCATGCTGGGTCCAGACGGTTCATGACACGCATCCGGACCTTGTGCTGCTGCATGCCTCTCTGCCTGAAAACAAAGCGTCGCAAGGGATTGATCCCATTCAAAGGGCGACACTCAGCGGCTGTGGCGCGGCCTCCACCGCCGCCCGCATCTCCGCCAGAACCGCGATCATCAGCAGCACGTGTCGCCTGACATCATATTCGGCAGCCGCCGTCACCCGCAGGTCGTTCTGGAGCTCTTCCTCGGCTCGCAGGCGCGCCAGGGCAGCACCCGGCGACGGACAATGATCAGCGCGCAGCAACCGGGTCAGATCACGCTCCCGCTTCCACCCTTTCTGTCCTTCCCGTGCGGCGCGGATCAGGACCCGCGGGCGGCGCAGGCTTTGCTTCGCGGGACGGGGGCGAAAGACGATCACATTGGTCAGGTCGGTCATGGCGCATCTCCTCTGCTTGGCGCGACCTGGCAACCTTCACACACCTTTAGGATGTGTTGCCAAAACGCCAGAGACAGCGTGCGCTAGGGCAAGGATTCTTTAGGAGTTGTTAGGGATTGTTGCGAGTATGTGCAGAAACTTCCTGTTAACCACAGGACGCAATTCAACCCAGGGTGGTCATCTGCCGGGCCTACCCGAGGACGACAAGGGACCTGACATGACCATTTTGACCGGTGATTTCGCACTTCAGTCGGACATCGCGGAGCACCGTTCGCAGGGGCAACGCAAGGGCGTCGCCTGTGAGGATTTGAGCGAGGACGCGCGGCTTTACCTGCGCCATGTCGAGCAGGGCGAGCCGATCCGGGCCCTTGCCCGCGAGGCAGGCTGCCATGCGTCGACAATCCTCCGCCGCATCCGGCGGTTCGAGGCACGACGCGACGATCCGCTGATCGACACCGCCCTGGCCCCCGCCGAAAACCCCGCAGCGGCGCCGGATGAACGCCAGGCGTTGCGTGTGCTGCGGCGGCTGGCGGAGCCCGGTGCGGTGATGGCGACGGCGCCGGGGATGGACAAGGCGATCGTCACGCGGGACGAGATCAGGACGGCGGTGCTGGATCGTTCGCTGGCCGAACGAATGGCGCTGAAAGGCTGGGTGGTGCAGACCCGGCAGGGGGGTCGCCTCCAACGCTATGTGATTGCGCCGGGGGGACGACAGGCGCTGCGCGAGATGCTGCGCTCGCCGCGCCAGCAACATGCCACCCTGGGGCCCGAGGCTTTTGCCGATGCCGAACCCGTCGCTGCCATGGGCATGGCCGAGGCCCCGGCAGCGTTCGATCATGCGGAACGTCATCGTGTCTGGGACGAACGGGTCATCGAGGACCCTGAGGACGGCCAGCGTCGCCGGGCCCGTGTCAACATCGCGGAAAGCCCCCTGCTGATCCTGGCGCGGCGGCGGGATCACCAGGGCGACCCCTTTCTGTCTTCGGGCATGGTGGGTGCCGGCGAACGGCTGCGCGAGGATTTCGAACTTGCCCAGATGGGGCCACGCGTGACGCAGAACTGGGACGGCTTCATGACGGCTGGCATCGATGTTTCCCGCAACGGTTCGGGATATCGGGGGGGCTCGGAATCGGCGCGTGATCGCGTGGCGCTGGCGCTGCGCGATCTTGGTCCCGGCTTGGGCGACATCGTGCTGCGGGTCTGCTGCTTTCTGGAAGGGATCGAACTGACCGAACGTCGGTTGGGCTGGTCCGCACGCTCGGGCAAGATCGTGCTGCGGCTGGCGCTGATGCGGCTGGAACGCCATTATGCCGAGATCTATGGAAAAGGCTCGCCCCTGATCGGCTGAGGGCGAAAGGGGCGCCTTGCGGGCGCCCCTGCGGAGATGACCTATTCGGCCGCGTGGCGATGTCGTTGCGCCAGCGCAGCCCGGGCGGCGCGAATGCCGGCACCGTAATCCGGGCTGATCCGGTCGAAATGCATCAAGGCCCGTTCGACGATTGCCTCGTCCGCGCCCTCCATGGCTGCGGCCAGGTTCCTGTAAAGGCGCCCGCGCTCTTCCTCGGTCAGCACGCTGTCGTGCAGCGCGCGGGGCTGGACGTAATCGTCCAACTGCTGCTGATGGGGATGACGCCCGGCCTCGCCGGAGATCCGCAGCGGCGGCTCGGCAAAGGCGGGATCCTCGACCGGCCCGCCAAAGCTGTTCGGTTCATAGTATGCGTCCGCATTGCCTGCCTGGTGGCCGAAGAAGTTCATCTGGCC
>VGDE01000314.1 GCA_016869875.1 Alphaproteobacteria bacterium | reverse complement strand
CATGATGAGTTCGGTCAGGAACAGCGTGCTGCCGTCGCTCTTGTTGGTCGAGGTGACGCGGTACTTGGTGATGACCTCGTACTGCGTCTCGGTGCCGCGCTTGCGGGCGTCCAGGCTGACCTGAACCGTGATCTCGGGCTGGACCTCGCCCGTGGGGGCGCCCTTCTGGGCGACGGCGTTTTCAAAGGACAGGTCGCGGATGAACTGCGCCAGGATCTGCATGCGCAGCTGGGGTTGCTGCGCCTGCTCTGCCGCGCCGTTCGGATGGGTCTCGTCAGCCATGGTCCTACCTCTTGTGTTCGAACTTGGGCCAGCTTGTATCAGGCCCGGGTCCGACCCTCAATGGCGGGTCCAGCCCGAGCCACGGCCCGGACGGGGGGGCACAGGCTCGTCCAGTTCGGGGGGCAGGTCGACGGGCGGCCGCGCCGGGCGCGTCTCGTCCGGAACGATGTAGTCGCCATCGATCACCCCGTCGCCATAAGGGGCGCGATGGGGGTCGCGACGCATCGACGCAGCACCCATGCCGAAACGCGTGACCCGGACCCGCTTGGCGATCTGGCCCATCACGGCCTCGCGCACCGCAGGAACCAGCAGCAAGAGCCCTACCGTGTCGGTGAAGAAGCCGGGCGTCAGAAGCAGCATCCCCGCCATCAGAATCATCACGCCATGGGCCAGGGGCCGCGTCGGATCGCGCATTTCTCCAAAGCTGCGCTGGATCTCGGCCCAGGCATGGGCGCCCTGGCTGCGCATCAGCACGGTGCCCAGCAGAGCCGTCAGCACCACGATAGCGAGGGTGGGCCAGAGGCCGATCAGCCCGCCCACCTGTATGAACAACCCGATCTCGATGATGGGCACGACCAGAAACAGCCAGAACAGCCGCATTCGAATTCCCCTTCCTGCCGGCACGTCAACTGGACTTGGAGCCGGCCAATCCCTACATAATGACCCGAACGCCTGATACCAACGATCCGATTTTGACCAGAGGTTGCCTGAATGTCCAACCCGCTTCTCCAGTTGCTTGTCCTTGCCGGAATCGCGATCTTTCTGATCCTGCGCCTGCGAAACGTGCTGGGGACCCGCGACGGGTTCGAGCCGCCGCAGGTCGATCAGCCCGCATCGGCGCCCTCGCGCTTCGAGGTGATCGAGGGCCGCGCGGACGAGGTGGACCATGATGTCCTGGATCATGCCGAAGCGGACAGTCCCGCGGCCCAGGCCCTCCTGGCGATGAAGCAGGTCGAGCCCTCGTTCGGGGTCCGCGACTTCCTGACCGGGTCCAAGCAGGCCTACGAGATGATCCTGATGGCCTTTGAGCGTGGAGACCTTACGGAGGTCCGCCCCTTTCTGGCCGAGCCCGTGGCCGAAGCCTTCCAGAGCGTGATCGACCAGCGCGCGGCAAACGGCCAGACCGTCCAGGCGCAGTATCTGGGCACGCGCGAAACGTCGCTGGCGGCGGCCGAGTTCGACCCCATGACGGGAACGGCCGAGGTGTCCGTGCGGTTTGTCGGAGAACTGATCGCCGTCACCCGCGACGCCGCAGGCAATGTCGTTGAGGGTGATCCCAAGGCGCCGCGCAAGCAGAAGGATGTCTGGACGTTTGCCCGGCAGATGGGCCAGGACGATCCGAACTGGCAGCTTGTCGCGACCGGCTGATGCCCCGTCGCAAGGGGCTGACGCCCGACGACCGCGAGTTGTGGTCGCGTGTCGCCCGAACCGCAACCCCGATGCACCCAAAGCCAAAGCCGGCCCCGCCAGAGGCCGGCCCTGCCGCATTGGTGGCCCGGCCGGTTCCACCGGCAAAGGTGCCGGCACCCATTCCGCGCTTCGTGGTCGGGCAATCCAGCGCTGCGGCCCCCCCCGGCCTGCCCCAGCCAGCCACCTCGGCCGAGCGTCTGGCGGCGGCGCACCTGCGCATGGATGCCAAGACCCACCGCAAGATGAGCCAGGGCAAGATCCGCCCGGAGGCGCGGCTGGACCTGCATGGCATGACGCTGTCGGCGGCCCAGCCCGAACTGCTGCATTTCGTGATGTCCTGCCATGCGGCCGGATTGCGTCTGGTGCTGGTCATCACGGGCAAGGGGCGGGGCGATCACGGCCCGCTGCCCACGCGGCCGGGCGCGCTGCGCCATCAGGTGCCCTACTGGCTGCACAGCCCGCCCCTGTCGCTGGTGGTCCAGCAGGTGACGGCCGCCCATTTCCGCCACGGGGGCGAGGGGGCCTATTACGTTTATCTCCGGCGCCCGAAATGACGAACGCGCGCCCCGGGGGCGCGCGCGTCACCTGTCGAAAGCGGGATTCAGCGGCGGTAGTTGGCCTTGGGCCCGGCAAAGTACCAGATGATCAGGCCCAGCAGCGGCAGGATGACGATCAGCAGAATCCACAGGATCTTGGTCTTGTTCGTCTCGTTCGTGTTGATGATCGAGGCGATCGCCCAGACATCCAGAACAAAGATGATGATACTGAATAGCCAACCCATGAACGCGTCCCCTTGCTGGTTCAGCCAAGCAACCCGCCGCCCGTGCCTGCGGTTCCCCTAGAGAACATAGCGCGACAGGTCAGTCGACCGCGACAGATCACCCAGGTGCCGTTCCACGAACTCCGCATCAACCCCGACCGACTGGCCGCTGCGATCGGGCGCAGTAAAGGACAGTTCCTCGAACACCCGCTCGATCACCGTGTACAGGCGGCGCGCGCCGATGTTCTCGACCGCGCTGTTCACCTCGGCCGCGATGCGCGCCAATGCGGCGATGCCATCCTCGGTAAAGCTGACGGTCACGCCTTCGGTTGCCATCAGCGCGGTGTACTGGCGGGTCAGGGCATTGTCCGTTTCGGTCAGGATGCGGACAAAGTCGTCCTCCGTCAGGGCGCGCAGTTCGACCCGGATGGGCAGGCGGCCCTGCAGTTCCGGCAGCAGGTCACTGGGCTTGGCGACGTGGAACGCGCCCGAGGCGATGAACAGGATGTGGTCGGTCTTGACCGGGCCGTATTTCGTGCTGACGGTCGTGCCCTCGATCAGCGGCAGCAGGTCGCGCTGCACGCCCTCGCGGCTGACATCGCCGCCCCGGGCATCCGTGCGGGCGCAGACCTTGTCGATCTCGTCGATGAAGACGATGCCGCTTTCCTGCACGGCCTCCAGGGCCGCGGCCTTGACGGCATCGTCGTCCAGAAGCTTGTCGGCCTCTTCCGCGATCAGCAGTTCATAGCTTTCGGAGACGGTAAC
>VGDE01000313.1 GCA_016869875.1 Alphaproteobacteria bacterium | reverse complement strand
GGAAACGCTCAAAGAACGCCCACTCGTCGTCCGACATCAGGTCTCGTGCCAAGCTGGTCTCCATTGCAGATGCCAGCTTGAATCATGATCAGCGCGACCTGTGTATCCCTTTTGTCAACACGGCCTAGCATATGCTTCCGCTGCCGGCCCGCGATCTCACAGGTGGCAATCTGCATCCCGCTCACTCAGCCGTGTCGGAGCCTTCTGCATCCACTCTGTGCTTGCGGCCGCGTCATGCCTTGGGAGTATCCCCGTCTGCCACGGCGGCAGCCTGAGCCTCTTGTCTGCTAGCCCTTGCTGAGCCAGTCTTCGTGCCACCGGACGCCGCCTTGGGCTTCCCTTTGCGTGCCACCTCCGCCGCTTCAGCTGGCTCGCACATCATTGCACCGCGACCGGATGGAAAATGCAGATCATCTTCCTCTCGAATTGCTTCAGTCGCATCCAAGTCCGGAACAACCCTCCGAGGTGGCGCCTTCGGCCTGTGTTGATTTCCCGGCGCCGTAACCTGTTTCTCAAGGTGTCTCAGCAGGGCATCTCGAGCGTAAATACAGTCTTTTCTTCATCGGATGTGACCGCCACCTTGCCGCCATGTGCCTTGGCAATTTCGGCCGCAATGTAGAGGCCGAGACCCAGCCCCTCTCGCCGCGGCGTGTCGCTGCCCTTCTTGAATGGCAAGAAGAGCGAGGCGATGCGGCCTTCGGGGATGGCCTCGCCCTCGTTTCTCACCTGCAACGTGAAGATGTCATTGACCACACAAGCTGACACATGGATCGGTCGATCCTGCGCACCATGAGTGATCGCGTTGCCCAGAAGGTTCGACAGCAGCTGAGCGACTCGGGCGCGGTCGCAGTCGACCGGCTGCGGGACGTTGATATCTGCGCGGATCTCATGGCTCGGAGCAACGGCACGGAACTCGGAGATGATCAGGTTCAGCGTCTCTCCAAGATCGGCAGTCCGCACGCGGTCAAGAACGATGCCCTCGCCCAACCTGTTGCGCGCATGATCCATGAGGTTGGTCACGAGGTCGGCCATGCGCCTTGCCGTGGCATCCAGAAGGGTAACTATTTCTCGCTGATCCGGTCCAGCTGAATGCCCAAGCATGCGCAAACCTGCACGCATCGCCGCGACAGGATTGCGAAGATCATGCGCGAGGATTGCCATGAACTGCTCCTGCACTTCAGCAAGATGCCGTTCGCTGTCAAGCTCCTCCTGCGCTTCCTGCAGACTTTCGCTCACCTGCAAGCTGTCACCTACCAGCTTCGCGAACAGCCGCACCATCTTCAGGATGCGCGCTGAGGTGCCGTTAGGCTTTATCTGGCCGAATAGAGCAAGGAACCCAGAAGACAATCAATCTAATGAAACGTATGGCCTGAGAAATGCAGTTATTGTCTCATTTGTCGCACAAGCCCTGTTCGGCGTGAACCGAGCACCTTCATCGAAGTTGTGTAGGTTGGGAAGAAGCTCGCATTGGACCAAGTACACATGAGAAGACCGCTGCACCTCATTGCGAGTCCCGATGCCTGACGCGTGGTTCGAGCTCTTCCCCCAGATCATGGTGGCTTTGTTGGCGGGGATCCTGGGCGGTGTTCTTCCCGTGCTCCGTCCACCCTCCGAGCGGATCACGGCGGTTCTCCAGCACCTGGCCGCCGGCGTTCTCCTGTCGATCATCTGCTTTGGCCTTGCGGTCGAGATTCACGAAATGGGTATGCCGCTCTTCGCCTTGGCGGGCATAGGGGCCGGCGCAGCCCTGATCGTGTCCATGAAGCTATTCCTGCGTCGCTATGAGACGCCCGGTGACGACCCCACGCCCATTGGCTTCATTGTCGCAGCTTATCTGGACACCTTGGTCGACGGCTTCCTGATCGGCGCAGCAGCAACGATACGTCCTGATCTTGCGGCCGTGCTGGTGGTCGGGCTTGGCATCGAGCTTTTCGTGCTGACGTCTTCGGTCAGTGCCGAACTTCTGAAACTCGACATGAAAAAGGTCATCGCGGTCGCGATCACCGCCGGGATCGCGGCCACTCAACTCGCCGGGGCAACCATCGGCACATTCGTCATGCTGAGCCAGGGCGATGCGGTGCAAGCCATCGCGCTCGGCGTCTCGCTGGCGGTTCTGCTCTATCTGGTTGCCGAGGAACTTTTGCTGCGTGGCAACGATCTGAAGAATTCGACACTCACCACGAGCGCGCTCTTTATCGGGTTCATCGGCCTCACGGCTTATAATCTGATCGTGCAAGCCTGAACATTTGACCTTCGTCCTAAGCATGTGCTCATACGGCTGACGAACTAGGCCCAACAGCCTGCCTGAAAATGCAGGGGATCAGCCACTCCCCGGATATTGGTCAGCAGCTATTTTAGGGCTTCTTGCGTCGATACCCGGTCCCTACACTGGCGGCAGCTACACAGGACCTTACTGTCGCTCGCAGTGCACTCCTGAAGGCCTCGGTTGCCTTGTGTTGCCATGCGAAAGCGGGGGCGAGCGCGAGAACGCCGCCTCCGCCGGGCCTAGCTGCCGGGCGTCGCGGCTGAGCCAGCCAGTATGCCTCCGTCGATCGTCAACTCTGCTCCGGTCATGTAGGCCGCCTCGTCGGATGCCAGCATCACGGCCAGCGCGGCAACCTCGCTCGCCTCTCCGAAGCGACGCATTGGCGTGTCGGCGACCATCGCCGCCTCGCGCTCGACCCGATCCGGTCCGTCGCCCAGCATCGGCTCCCACATCGGCGTCATGATTGCGGCCGGGTGGATCGAGTTGCAGCGGATCGCGAGCCCCTGCCCCGCGCAGTAAAGCGCGACAGATTTCGTGTGGTTGCGGATGGCGGCTTTGGATGCGGCATAGGCAGCAGCCATCGGGATGCCGACGAGCCCTGAGCGCGACGATATGTTGATGATGCTGCCCGTCCCTTTTTCCCCCATGGCCCGGATCGCATAGCGGCAACCAAGGAACGTGCCATCCGTGTTGACCGCGTGGACGGCCCGCCAGGCGGTCAGCGAGGCGTTCTCGGGGTCGTGGGCAGGGGGTAGCCCGTCGAACGGTCCCTCCAGCCCGGTAATGCCGGCATTGTTCACCAGCACGTCGAGCGGGATCTGTCGCAAACTATGCTGATGCTCCAGCCTGAGCTACGCTCGGTCGAGTAGAGCGGCATGATGGGGAGGATGTGATGACGATCTCGTTCAAGGGCGCTCACTTCCCAAAGGACATCATCCTGCACGCTGTCTTCTTCTACCTGCG
>VGDE01000312.1 GCA_016869875.1 Alphaproteobacteria bacterium | reverse complement strand
CTGCTGCAGGATCTGCGCGGCAGAGCCGGCAACGGTGACGTCATAGCAGACAGCACTGAGTCGGACCTTCAGCGTGATCCGAACCGCCGCTATGCCGTCTGCCACCAGGATACGTGCCGTCATTTGTTTGTCCAAATATTCTTGACAACCCTGTCTCAATTTGCACGAAAATGCTTAATAAAGAGTTTCCGTTGGCAGCTGTTGCTGCGCGAAACCGATAAGGACATCCACCGTGAAGATGACAATCGCGCGAGCCAAAGAGCTTGCCGCCGACATTTTGATCGAACTGGCCAACCGGCCACAAGATTTGGGCCATTTCATCTCGGAATCCGGCCTGCAACCTGACGAACTCCACCATCTTGCCGACCGCCCTGATATCATCCTGTTCCTGTTGGATTTCCTGGCCGAGGACGATGAACGCTTGATCAGCTTTTCCGCCAACCTGAACCTGAGGCCGCAGGACATCATGAGCGCCCGCACCGCCTTGTCCGGCCCCGGCAGCTACGGATGGACAGCCGACTGAGGGTCCTGTGCCAGTTCACCTGCCTTGTTCCCCTGCTTCCTGCTGTCTCTTCAGTCGTTGCGCCATTGACGCAGAGCGGAAAACACCATGCAGCCGCGAGGCATCAATTCTGTAGCAGTTCGAAATCTTGCGTACGGCGTCAGGAATCTTGCTGCCTCTGCAGTCTCCGCAACGCCCGTGTCAAGAGGCTGCGTGACCTCGACGGGCTGCAGCGGCCCACATTGGGCGCCGCCATTCTCCAAGTGTTCATAAGGAATTTCTTTACAAGATCGCGATAGCTTTGCCGGGAATCGAGGTGGGGCATGAACAGTCTGATCAATCGCGCGGTAGAGGAGTTTCTGCGGGCCATCTACGGAGAGGGACTTGTTCAGGCCGTGGCCGACGAAGCAGCGGTGGCCGGCGGCGTGGACGCGCTTCCGGCAATGGATACAGGAGCGGCCGCCATGGGTCGTGCCGCTTTTCGCTTGTCCAAGCCGCGCTCTGAAATGTTCGAGGATCTGGGCGCATGGCTGACCCAGATCGAGCCGATCCGCCGCCTCCTGCGCTTTTCCGGGCGCGACTTCCGGGACTTTCTTCTGCGACTGGAAGAGCTTCCAGGCCGTGCGCATCTTGTACTTCCCAGTTTGCAGATCCCGCGCCTTCAGGTTGATGCAGCCGGCCAGTCGATCTGGGTGGTCCTTCTGGACCCCAATGACAGCTGGCAGTTCGTTCTGGCCGGGTTGATCCGTGGCATGGCGGATGATTACGGGGCGCTCTGTCTCATCTCGGCAGAATCATCGACGATCCGTGTGGACATCTGGGACGAGCAATTTGCCAAAGGCCGGAACTTCTGTCTGCAGGGCAGTCCCGGCGCAGGAAGGGCGTTTGCATGATGCTATCCGTTCCCGTTCTTTCACTTGCCGCATTGGCCCAGTTGATGCCCATGCACCTGTGGCTGGCGGAACATGGCGAGGTTCTCTCGGTCGGTCCCACGCTGGCCAAGCTTCTGCCGGACTTGGAAGCCGGACTGGAGGGCCGGCTGATCGGTGCGCGCGCAGGCCAGAGCCAGGACCCTTTGACGGCGATCCAGTCAGCCGTGGGCAAGAACAGGCGCCTTTTCCTCCGCGTCCAGGAGGCGTCGGATCTTGTGCTGCGAGGACATGCCGTCCGGGGCGAAGATGGGACGATCCTGTGCAACCTGGGCTTTGGTATAGGACTTCACCTGGCCATCCGAATGGCAGGTCTGACCGATGCCGACTTTGCCCCCTCCGATCTCGCAATGGAGTTGTTGTTTTTGCACGAAGCCAATCGCGGGGTGCTGACCGAACTTTCACGATTCAACGATCAGTTGGCCCAGTCGCGTACCGTGGCCCTGTTGCAGGCGCAGACGGACCCCTTGACGGGCCTTGGCAATCGCCGTGGATTGGAAATGGCCCTGTCGATGGCATTGCGGGCGACTGGTGACAGCAGCGAGGCGCCGGTGCCCTTTGCCCTGGTGCATCTGGATCTCGATCACTTCAAGCAGGTCAATGACCGTCTGGGCCACAAGGCAGGCGACGAACTGCTGCGGGCTGTTGGTGCCGTCCTGCAGGCGCAGGTGCGCAAGACAGACACGGCTGCCCGCATCGGAGGAGATGAATTCGTCCTGATCCTCAGCGACCTGACCTCTCGGCGGGCATTGCAGAACCTCGCCCGCCGGATCATTGCCGGCATCACGGCACTTTCTCCACCTGAACTTGCGGAGTTTCAGGTCTCGGCCAGCCTCGGCATCATTGTCTGGAAAGGGGAGCGCGAGGTGCAGCCGGAAGACCTGCTGGCGATGGCTGACGAAGCACTCTACGAGTCCAAGCGCAAGGGACGCTGTCGCGCGACGATCCGATAACTTCGACGGAGCGGAAGCTTCTCAATTGACCTCGAGCTGCCACGGCAGGTGCAAACTTCCGGCAAAAGATGCGCATCTTGTCAGACAACCGGTCGAAACCATCTTGTTTGCATCCTCCTGCGGTTGCTCCTCACCTTCTGAACCGCTTCGGGTTTGCCGGATGCTCCTGCTCCTGCTCCTGCTCCTGCTCCTGATTGGGATGAAGGATCATGAGCAGGATGGTGAACGAGTTTTTCGCCAAATTGGACGGACGTGCGATGCGGCTGGTTTTCGACAACGAAGGTCAGCATAGATCGCGCTGGCAGGCGGTGATGTTGATACCCGCGAAGATCGGATGTGCGCCTCGGTCCCTGAGCGAGTGGATCAAGAAGGCTGAGGTCAACGGCGGCAAGCGCGGGCATCCCGACCGACATGTCAGAGAAGATGAAGGCGTTGGAGCGGGAGAACCGGTAACTGCGCCAGGCCAACGATATCCTGCGCAAGGGAGAAAGCCAGCCCGCCACCGGTTCGAGGGCGGCCTGAACGCGTATTTTGCGATGGCGGATCTCGACCGCCGCTCGAAATGATGGTCGGGTTCATCGACGATCATCGTGGTGAGCATGGCGCCGAGCCGATCTGCAGCTTTCTGCAGATCGTCCCGTCCACCTGTTGCGATCACCTGGCGCAGCGGGCCGATCCGGCCGGTTGTCGGCACGCGCCAGGCGTGATTTGGCCCTGCGGTCCGGGATCGAGCGCGTCTTCGCAAAAAACTGGCGGGTTTACAGCCTGCGAAAGGTCTGGCGACAGCTGGGCGGCGAAGGCTTTGCTGTTGCCCGTTGCCCGGTCACCAAGCTGATGAAGAGTAGAGGCGTTCAAGGCGTTTGCCATGGCCA
>VGDE01000311.1 GCA_016869875.1 Alphaproteobacteria bacterium | reverse complement strand
GGATCGGGCGCCCCCGGATCGGGCGCCCGTCGGCATCGGCGACGGCATGCAGCTTGGTGTTCCGTTCTCGGGTGAAACTGTCCACTGGACAGTTTATTTTTCCCCCGAACCCTTTCGTTCGGCCGATCGGACGGCCCCGCTGGTCGCCGGGACCCCCTTTTTCGACCGCAGGCTGATCGCCGTGCGGTGCGCCTTCAGGTCGGTCGCATCGATCATGACCGTCTTCGGGGCGGCGGCCTCCCCGGCCAGACCGTCCATCATCCGGGCAAAGACCCCCCTGTCGCTCCACCGCTTCCAGCGGCTGGAGAGCGTCTTGGGCCAACCATGTTCCTTCGGCGCATCGCGCCAGCGCAAGCCATTGCGATTGATGAAAGCGATGCCGCTCAACACCCGCCGGTCATCGACGCGCGGCTTGCCATGGCTCTTCGGGAAGAAGGGCTGAGGCCGCGCCATCTGCGCCTCGGTCAGCCGGAAAGGATTGCTATCCGTCCGTCTTCTTGCGGAGCCTGAAGCATGCCGCAAGCGGATGAGCAGTGGCTCCTGACCTTAGCAGCCGGTCACTGCTCGCGAAGATCAAAAAGATACCTGCGCAAACAGGGGTATCCACACATGCCTGAGGGTGAAAGTGTTCTTTGGCCTGCCGCTTCGGCAAATCAAGCCATGGAAAAGCCTCTGGTCCGCGCGACCATGGGCATCCAAAGGCGCGGCGGCACGGCCGTCGTTCCCGTTCGCAGGAGCGGACGCCTGTGGAAGCAGGACTGTCCCGCAGCCCGTGCCCGCAACGACATTGCCGAGGCAAGCGGACGCTTCGCTCCGGCCAACCAAAAAGCACTGGTGCGAGGCGAAGATGAGAGGTCGGAAATCCCTTGGCATGCGGATTGCCTGACGAGGCCCGAAGAGACAAACCGGTGGCCACATCCGCATCGCACTCATGGACCGCCTCAACATGCCCGGCGCTGCCGAGGTAAAGCGCATCGCATGAGCAGAATGCGGTAGGGAAAAGCCTCGCCTCAACGGCGAACCCCACAACAGGTGCGTCGAACGCACAAATGTCAGGCTCCGAAAGCACCTGCCGCGCTTGAACGAACCGACGGCTCTGCCAGATGGAAACGTGCAGTCGGCTTGTCGGAGGCTGAATGTCACGGCGCGCGGGTGCCTTGATTATCGGCGCCCCGCCAAGGCCTTGGATTGTCACCCGATACTCCTCGGGAACATCTTGGAGTACAGGGGGAAAGAGATCACGCGATCAACGTGATTGCAACACCGACCGCCCATCCTGCAAGGGAGCCGGGAGGCAAGGTTCTCCGGCCACCGCTGGACACAACCTACTCTTCGGTCGCGTCCAGCGACAAGGGTGCGGTCGAGATCAGGTCATCGGTCGTCAGCGGCCCCGACGGACGGGCCAGCCGCGGCTTGGTGACCCAGTAGAGCCGCTCTTGCGCGCGGGTGATCGCGACATAGGCCAGACGCTTCCACAGGGGCACGCCCGCCTCGTTGCGGTTCGACCATGCGGCGGCGGCGATGTCGGGGCCAAAGACCTGCACCTCGGGCCACTGGCTGCCCTGGGCCTTGTGGATGGTGACGGCCGCACCGTGCAGAAAGGCCGCCCCCATGCGCGCGGCAAACGGGATAAAGGGCTCGTCCTCGTCCGGCATCTCGATCTTGACGATGCTGGCGGCCGACAGGCGCGGGTCTTCGGCCCCGATGACATGCAGCCGCGAAAAGCCGGGCTTGCGCCCCGGTCCCAGGTAGACGACCTGCGCCCCCTTGATCAGGCCCCGCGCTTCCAGGTCGATGCGCTTCTTGCGGTGCTTGACGGGAAGTTCCAGCCCGTCGCAGACCAGCGGCTCGCCCGGCAACAGCGCATCGCCCGGCGCGCCGAAGGCTGTCCGAAAGGCGTGAATCAGCCGGATGCGGGTCGCGTTGCGCCACACGAGGACCGGGCTGCGCGCCATCAGGTCGCTTTCCACACGCTCGGCCCAGACCACCCTGTCGTCCTTGCGGGCGGCGGCGCGGATCATGCTTTCGAAGTCGTCGAACCTCAGCCGGTCATCGGCCAGTGCATGGGCCAGGTCCAGGATCGGGCTGTCATCCGCCTGCCGGTGGACGCGGTTCAGCATCAGCCGCTGCGCGGGCGCCAGCTTGTCGAAGACCATCTCGCCCGACTGGCCCACCGGCGCCAGCTGCGCCGGATCGCCGAAAAGGACCAGCACCGGAAAGATCTCGCGCAGGTCCTCGAACTGCTTTTCGTCCAGCATGGAGGCTTCGTCGATCAACCCGACATCCAGCCCGTCCTCGCGCCGCTTCCAGCCACGGATGAAGTCCGATCCCCGCAGTCCCGCCGTCGCCAGCGCACCGGGGATCGAGGCGTTCTGGTCATAAAAGGCCTTGGCGCGGTCCAAGGCCGTGTCGGAGAGGCCCTCGATCACCGGCCGGTCACCCGTACCCGTCAGCCATTCCGCGATCTTTTCGTATTCCGGATCATAGACGGGAGTGTAAAGGATGCGGTGGATCGTGGTCGCGGGCACACCCCGCATCCGCAAGACAAAGGCCGCCTTGTTCGTGGGGGCCAGGATGGCGACGCTGCGGCGATCCTTGCGGCGGCGGCCTTCGTAATCGGGGCTGATCAGTTCGACGCCTGTTTCCAGCAGCGCCTTGGTGATCTGCGACAGCATCAGCGTCTTGCCCGATCCCGCCTTGCCGATGATGGCCATCACCCGGCCCTTGCCTTCCTGGGGCGGGTGCAATTCCTCGGCAATGATGTCGATGCCGGCCGCACCAAAGGTTTCGGCCAGCGCATCCCAGGCATCGGCCTGGTCGGGCGACAGGGTGGGGGCGGGGACTTGGGCGTTCATGCAGGACCCTTAGCCTGCCTTGACGCAAAAGCGAAGCGTCGCGCAACCTTTCCGGCTGCCCGCGCGTCTCTTGAACAGCCCAGCCGGAGCATCGCCATGATCGAGCTGTTTTTCATCACCTGCCTTCTGGACGATCCGGAGCGCTGCACCGACCATAGCCTGTTGTTCGAGGATCGGAACGGCCTGTTCAGCTGCATGCTGCAAAGCCAGAACGAACTGGCCCGCTGGATCGAATCGCATCCTGCGGAAGCGGTTCGGGAATGGAAATGCCGCTATGGCGGAACGACCGACCGCAAGGCATAGCTGTCCCATTCCGGATGGTCACATGGATCCTCGCGGGACCGGGCTCTTTGTGGAAAGATCTCTCCTTGGCGAGGTTCGGGAGGGGAGGCGAGGGGAGGCGG
>VGDE01000310.1 GCA_016869875.1 Alphaproteobacteria bacterium | reverse complement strand
CCGAAGCGCGGGCGGCAAGTTCAGATGCCGGTCCGAAAATCGGTAACTCGTGCTGCACCAGCCGATAGACGGCCGGGTCATCAGCCAGTAGTTTGTCCAGATCCTTTTCAAGGGCGCGGCAGAAGGAGCAGCGAAACTCGCTGAAATAGGCGATCGGAACGACATCGGTCGGAAGGTCGGTGCCGAATAGGGCAGGACAGGCCGCGGCGCGCATGGCTTCCACTCGCGCATGGCGTGCTTCAGCATCATCCGATGGCGCATCGAGGCCGATCAGCGCAACGGATGCAGTGGCAGTGGAGGTTTGCCCCATGGACTTCAGACGACGAAATGGCGGCACGTCTTCGATCTCGACATAAGAGAGGCTGCGGCCTGTCAGCCCCTCCCAAGGCAGCGCACGCAAGCCATAAATCGCGGTGACAATGCCCCCGAGAATCAGGACGTCACGTCGCCGGACTGTCATAGCACAGTCACAGAGGTTTCGACCGAGACCTGCTCGTAGAGCTGGATCACGTGATCGATCAGCATCCTGATACAGCCGATAGGCACCGATTGCCCGATCAATTGTCCGGGGTTCGGTCCCACTGCGGATGCGGGAGTGGGTGTCGCGCCTGACGCGGTAGAGATAGAGGCAAAGTGCTTGCGCCCGAGCGGGTTCCCGGGGCCACCCGGCCCATTATCGGCGAGCCGCCCATAGCGTTCAGGATTACGCCGGATCATGTTGTGGTATGCGCTCATTATTGGATGCCGTGGCAGATGAATGTCCTGATCCTTGTCTAGCCATTATTATTCCTGGCCTGAATAGCTTGGATCCGTATGGGCCAAGTTGATTTTATGAACGCGAGGATGGCCGCCTCGCCCGTAACTATTTCGCCAGTCTGGCGCCGGTTTCTGTCGTGATTGCTTGGACCTAAATGAGGTCTCTACGTAGATATCGTGCCGATGGTGGTCGATTACGCTGGCCTCATCGGTGAGTTTCTTGGAGGCCCCGGCTTCAAGCTCCCCCTTGGCTCACGCGACCGGATCATTTCCAGGCTGCGCGATGCCTTGGACAAAGTGCTGGCCGATCCGACGGTTCTGTCGGGCCTTGGGCAGGCCGCGCGGGCGCGGGCCTTGCAAGATTTTTACCTGGACCGCCAATGCCCGCCAGATTGCTCGGGTTATGACTGGATCTTGGCGGGAAAGCCGGAACCCGCCCCGGCCTTGCTGTCCTGATCAGCCTTCCGGCATGAACTTCGGCAGCGGCGCGATCACCTCTCGGGTCATTTCCAGAAGGCGGGCTTCGGCCGATTCCTCGGATTCCTCAGACCCCATGGTGGTGGTCAGGCGGACGATGCCGCCATCGGTCTGGCCCGAACGGATGCCGTCGGCCAGCAGATAGAACTTGGCGGCGACATCCCAGGCCACGCGGCGATCGCCTTGCTGAAACCAGTAATAGACCATCATCCGCAATTCACCCTTCTGGATGATGACGCGGTTCAACAGGAACTGGCCCTCGGTGCCCAATTGGGGGGCTATGTCCACCCGTTCCAGCTTGGCGATTTCCCAACCGGAGGAGGGCAGGCAGATTTCCGGCGAATGGACGCCCCCTTTCGACTGGTCGTGGTAAAAGGCCATGAACAGCCCCACCGTAGGGGTGGCGGCGTCGCGCATCATCGTCACTTGGCGGTAATCGTCGGCGCCCAGGACCTTGGCGACATTCGGAGCCAGCCGTTCCTCGGGGCCGCGCTGCTGCCAAGCGCCAAGCTGCGTGGGGAACATGGAGAATGCGCTGCGCTGGACCATCTGCCCGCGATCCTGCGGCACCAGTTGCCAGGCGGCAAGCGCCGCAAACCCCAGCACCGTCGCCGCGACCATCGCGCGCGAGGGCCGGATCAGCCGGATCCGCCCGGCCTGCGACAGCAGGTTCGACGTATCCAGGTCCAAGGCATCGGCCAGCGACGGTCGGCCGGGATGGAACAGCAGCATCAGCCGCGCCAGAGCGAACAGCATCACGATGCAGATGATGAAGATCACCCAGCCTTCGAAGAAATGGGTGAACCCTTCCAGCCATTCGATGCCATAAACATTGGCGATGAGCCCGGCCACGGCGATGCGGACCGAGTTCATGAAGACGGTGATCGGCACCGCGGCCAGCAGCAGCACCGCCTTGTGCCATTTCGGCCCGCGGTAAAGCACCGCGAAGATATAGGAAAAGGACATGATCGGGAACAGATAGCGCAGGCCCGAGCAGGCCTCGGCCACGTGCAGGCGCATCACGCCCAGGTCGATAATGTTGCCTTCCAGGAAGACCGGCACCGACAGCAGCTTCAGGATGCCCACGCCGATTTCCGAAGACACCATCTGAAGCCAGATCGACACCTTGTAATACAGGGTCGCAGGCAGCGGCAGCATATAGACCAGATGCAGGACCGAGGGCCAGAAATGCCAGCCTCGGGACCATCCCATTGTTACCAGGATGATCCCTGCCACCCAGATAATCGTGGCATAGGCAACGATGTCATCGACCTGCGCCAGCTTGCCCAAGGCACCAAAACCGAAGGCCAGGGCGATCACGGCAACGCCCGGCCAGCGATCCGGCACCGGGCCGTCCTGAGGGGGGTATTGTTTCAATTCGCGCAGGAACATCAGCGCCGACAGGGCCGGGATCAGCGGGCCATGGCTGTATTCCGGGGTCTGCCATGCCAACAGCAGGGCATCCAGCCCGTCGATGAAGAACCAGCCTGCGGCGACGGTTGCCAAGGCCAGCAGAAAGACACCGGCCCCGTTGAACGATGTCCGGTCCCGGATGGCTGTGATATTTTCACTGGAGGCCATGACATAATTACCCTTGCAAATCGCTGACACAAACGGCCGACCCTCTTATAAAGCGACCTTAGCGCGTCAGGATAACGGATTCATGTTGTCCATGAAGACAAGTCAGTCAAATTTTTGCAATGATCGAACAGCAAGGCCAAGCCAGAGGAGAGGTAGCAAAAAGCCCGCATTGGAAGGAAATCCGTAACATGTCCTATATTTGGACCTACACACTCGTGCCGGTCGGGATGGCCATGATCGCGGCAGTTGTCGCGGTCAACCTAAGTCCCGGACCTGTGCTCGTCAGTGCGATCCAGCATTTTGCGGCCGGCGTTGTCTTTGCCGCAGCCGCGGGCGAACTCTTGCCCGACGTGATGCATGGCAATTCTCCCGCGGCAACTTTCGTAGGCGGGTCGATCGGCGTTGGCGTGATGCTTCTTGTCCGGCAGCTTGAAGCCGTCATCAAGGGT
>VGDE01000309.1 GCA_016869875.1 Alphaproteobacteria bacterium | reverse complement strand
GTATAGTCGTTCATCTGCTCGTTGAACCAATCCGGCGCGCCATCCCGGGATGCGGTCCAGACATGGTGCGGCATGGCCTGCGCCAAGGTCCGGAACTGCGCCTCGCGTTGCCGAGTCGCCTCTTGCGCGGCAAGGCGGTCGGTCACGTCCACCCCGTTGACAAAGATACCCGTCACCCGGCGATGAACGTCGGTCAGGGGCTGGTAGAGAAAGTCGAAGTAGCGACGCTCGACCGGACCATCGGGCCGCTGCTGCAGGTGATAGGAGACCGCTTCCCGACGCATGACCTCGCCGCTGGAATAGATGCGGTCCAGCAGGTCCAGATGTTCGGGCGACACCAGGTCCGGCAGTGCCTCGGCGACCGTCCGGCCCAGAACCTCGCGCGGCCCGATCAGCCGCTGGCAGGCAGAGTTGACCAGCACCAGCCGGTGCTCGGGCCCGCTCAGCAGGGCGATCAACAACGGCGACTGATCGTACATCTGCTGCAGGCGCGCACGCTCGTCGCGCAGCTGCCGATCGGCCGTCACCCGTTCAGTTGTCTCGACAACAATGGCAATAACGCCCAAGCGGCTGCCGTCATCGGCCAGGATCGGCGAATAGTCGAGGTTCATCCAGGCAGGTGCCGGCACATCGCCCCGATGCAGCGTCAGTTCCTGGTCCTTGAACGACAGCGTCTCGCCCCGGTGATAGACGGCGTCGACGACATGGTCGTTGAACGCTGCGACCTCGGGCCAGCCTTCGCGGACTTTGGAGCCCAGAAGCCGAGGGTGCCGCGCGCCGGCGAACAGGGAATAGGCGTCGTTGTAGATCATCACGCCCTCTTCACCCCACAGGGTAACGATGGGCAGGGGCGAGCGCAGGATCATCGCTACCGTGGTCCGGATCACCGACGGCCAGTCGGAAATGGCGCCCAGAGGGCTGGAGAACCAGTCATGGGCCGCGATCAGTTCCGACACCTCGCTGTTGTCAGGCAGAAAGGTCAGGGAAGGGTCAATCTCGCTCATCCGGCACCTCGGTCCAGCATCGTCATGTGTCGGCCCGGCTGTATCCCGGCCCCGCAAGGTGCGGGTCTGCGACGTCGGGTCAGGCGCAAATTGATAAATGCAGTTTCTGCAATCGTCTTCAAGTCCGGCCATGGCGGATGGAGGCGCCCTGCGTGGCGAACCGTTACCTGATCAGCGGACAAGGGTCCATGCCAGCACACGAGGTGGCCGGACACAACCGGGCCATTGGCGTCGGCTGCCAACAGGCATCCCGCTAGCCTGGTCAAGGCGGTCGCCCGGAAGGGCCACCTGTTACGGCACAACCACAGCGAGCAAAAAAGTGGGATCGGACCAGCCGGTGGGGCGCCAGGCGACAGGAACAGCGCAACAAAGGTTGCACCGCCGGGAACACATTCCTGCCGTCCAGAACCGGCTGATCCGATCCCCTGCACAACCTCCCGCCAAGTCCGGCATCTGCTGGTCGGGGAGGACCATCACTTCATCCTTTTGGGCGCGCAGGACAAAGTACCAGCAGTTCCGGTCCGACAAAGGGACGCGGTCGTGTCAGGCCCAGTGAACCGCCTGCCTGACGCTTTGTTCCCGCCCTGCGTGCATTTCCTTTAGGACTTTTCGCGTTGGTCGTCCCGCCCCGCGCGATCAGGAGCGGCCCTGAGCCGACTCATCAGCGACAGGATGCAACGGGCGGTGGCTCCAGTTCATGTTCGACCTTCAGTTGTGCCGGAATGTGTCAGCGCCGGATGGTGGGATCGGCAGACGCACAGATGGCAAGCCCCGATGCACAGCTGTCAGCGCAGGTTCGTGGACAGCATGACGCTTATGTGAAGGCGGCGAAAGGTTGATCTTTACGATCTGTAGATCATTTCCTGGCAAATAAGGTAGATGCGACTTTTCGACCGTCGCGCGTAGGCAGCGGTTGATGTAAGTTAGTTTTTGATGTGCAGGGGGTTGTCCATGTCCAATGAAGCCGGTCACCGAATAGATCGTTCGCTTGCCGAACTGCGCGGGGCTCTGGACACCTCACCCTTGTCGGATCGGGTGCTGGAGTTGACAGCCAAATTGGCCGTCGCACTGAATGTGCAGCAAGGGCTGTCGTCAGAGGGCGACATGTCGGCCGTCTCGCCTCCTCAAGATTCATCGGCGGATGACGATGCTGGCCGTGGAGACGTAGCCGGCTAGGCTACAGCAGCGCCCATACGCCCACCAGGATTACCGCGCTCACCAACACGACAGGAAGCACAAGCCCTGCTCTTTTGGCGCCCGGCTGTTCGCGATCTTCTGACGGCGGCGTCGGTCTGCGCAGTTCATGCTTTTCAGCGATTTGCGCCTCTTGCGCCGTGACAGGATGACCGCCCGCCTCGGCATCCGTGCCGAGGGGGGAAGCGGCCGGATCAGGAAAGTCGACCTTGTCGCCGGCCTGTCCATGGTCAATCCCCGCTCGCAGCGGCTCGGCAGAAGAGATTCTGTTGGACATGGAATGCTCCTGAGCTGCGGCTTGACAGCTACGATGGGGGTGACCGCCCCTGAAGCGGGGCAGCCAAGGCGTCAATAGGTCGAGGGCGGGTCACTGGCCGGGAAGGACTCGTCCACCGTCTCGTCCACGATGTCCCAGTCCTGCGGCGGGCTTTTCATCTGCTCCGGGCCGGCGTCGCGCACCTCACGCCGCCGGTCGGTCGAGGGTGCGGCCGGAATGCCGCGCAGCAGCGTCGGCAGCGCAAGCCCCGCCAAGACGCCGCAGGCAAAAACAAGAGAGAGGGATTGTCGCATGGCATGCTCCTTTTCGTGGCTTCAGATGAACGGCTTGCCGCCGGTCACGGCAATCGTCGCACCCGACACATAGCTCGACATGTCCTCGGCCAGCATCACATAGGCCGAGGCCAGCTCGACCGGCTGCGCAGGGCGCTTCATGGGATAGTTGGCGCCGAACTGCGACGTCTTTTCGGCGTCAAAGCTGCCGGGGATCAGCGGCGTCCAGACAGGTCCGGGCGCGACACAGTTCACGCGGATGCCCTTTTCGGCCACCATCTGGGCCAGACCCATGGTAAAGTTCTGGATGGCACCCTTGGTCGTGGCATAGGCCAGCAGCGCGGGGCTGGGGTTGTCGGCATTGACCGAGGTCGTGTTGATGATCGAGGCGCCTTCCTTCAAATGGGGCATGGCGGCCTTGCACAGGTAGAAGATGGCGTCGATGTTGATGGCGAAGGTGTTGCGCCATTCCTCGTCGGGGATCTCCTCGATGCTGTCAAAGTCCTCCTGGTGGGCGGCGTTGTTGACCAGGATGTCCAGCTTGCCCCAT
>VGDE01000308.1 GCA_016869875.1 Alphaproteobacteria bacterium | reverse complement strand
AGGCGGACGGTGGGGCTTTGATGTAACCGTCGGTTCTGGCTGAGGTTCCCGTCCAGGGACCACATCGCCCTGCCCCGTTGCAACGAAAGGGGAACCGCCCCTGCCGCGCAGCGTTTGACAGGCATGATCCGCAATGCAGATCCCGCCCGACATGTCCGTCCCCAGGACCGCAGCCATGCCGTCTGGCTGCGCGCCTTTCTGTGGCTGGCGCTGGGGGCCGTTCTTCTGGCGCTGCCATTCGTGGTGATCCTGGCGGGCGATCCCCCCGCAGCGCGTGGCCTGACGCGTGATCTGTCCCTGGGCCTGGGCTTTGCCGCACTGTCGCTGGCGGGGATGCAGTTCGCGTTGACCGGCCGTCTGAAGCCGCTGCTTCATCCATTCGGCGCCGACATCGTTGTCGTGTTCCACCGCTTTCTCAGCTGGGGCTTGGTGGCGTTGATGCTGGGGCATTTCGGCATGTTGTATATCTGGCACCGCGACGACCTGGGGGTGCTGAACCCGCTCAAGGCGCCGCCCTACATGACGGCCGGGCGCGTGGCACTGGGCAGTTTCATCCTGCTTGTGCTCAGTTCGGAACTGCGCAAGCGCATAGGGCTGGACTATCTGTGGTGGCGGCGGATGCATGTGGCGCTGGCGCTGGTCGGCTTTGGTGCTGCCGTGTGGCATGTCCTTGGCGCAGGCCATTTCACCGGGCAGGACGGCACGCGCGGCCTCTGGCTGGCCGTCACGCTGGCCTGGCTGGGCCTGATCCTGTGGACGCGTGTGCTGCGCCCTTGGCAACAATGGCGCAATCCGTGGCGGGTTGTCGAAAATCGCGACGAAGGTGCGGGCGTGCACACCTTGATCCTGCGGCCCGAGGGGCGTCCGCTTCGCGGCTGGCGCCCTGGGCAGTTCGCCTGGCTGGCCATCGGTACCTCGCCCTTCGCACTGCGCGAGCACCCCTTCACCATCTCGACCGCACCCGACAAGGGGCAAGAGCTGTCGTTCTCGATCAAGCCCCTGGGCGACGACAGCAAGCGCCTGTCGCAGACCCCGCCCGGAACCAGGGCTTATGTCGACGGCCCCTATGGAGTCTTCTCGGTTGACCGCGAGGCCGAGGCCGGCGGTTTCGTCATGATCGCCGGGGGGGTCGGCATCACGCCGATCATCGCCAACCTCCATGCCTTGCAGGAACGCCGCGACCCGCGACCCGTGATCCTGCTTTATGCCAACAAGAGCTGGGACGAAATCGCCTTCCGCGAGGAACTGGCCGCCATTGCCCAGGTGCTGGACCTGCGCGTGATCCATGTCGTGCAGGATGCCCCCGAGGATGGCGACGCCTGGCCTCCGGAAGGGTACGAGGCGCGCACGGGAATGATCGACGCAGATCTGCTGTCGCAGGTCCTGCCCGCAGACAGCCGCGACTGGCCGCACATGCTGTGCGGACCCGCGCCCATGCTGGAGGCGGTGCGCAAGGCTCTGTACGAACAGGGCGTGCCGCGCAGCCGCGTCGACAGCGAAATCTTTGACATGGTGTAGTGATGCGTCCTGTTCTGGCCCGAATTCTGGCGGCTTTCATGATCCTTCTCGCCTTCGGCTTGGCTCTTGCCTTCGCGCTGCTGCTGCCGGCGGCCAGCTGATGCGGCTGCCATCCGCAGGACGATCTACAGGCGCAGGCCCAGCCTGACAGTCCCGCGCGGCCTCTGACCAGCCGCCTTGAGCAAGGACAAGCACAAGTCGAGGTCATGTAACGGCATCCCTGAAGCTTGTTTCTTGTGCATTATCAGCAACTGTCCTGCCAGCGCCAGGGCCTGCAACATAGATGCATGAGCCTTGGATCAACCGGAACTTGCCCGCCTGGCGTACCGTCTGGGCCGCTCTGAAAGCAGGCGAGGCTTGGCGTCCAGCAGAAGAGACCAGATTTCCGGCCGCCCGCGGCCTGAACGACATGGCAAGGGCGCAGTGAGAGGATCGCCCACCGACGCAAAAGAGGCATGAGCACCCCAGCCGGACCAGAGCGCCGCGAGCCTGTGCCATGGACAAGAACCCATGCGTCTCTCGGACTTCATCCAAGCGGCGCACTGACCGCAGATGAAACGCTGAACGCTTGGCCGTACCCGACCACTTGGCGAACGGCACAGCTTCATGCCACTCACGAGACATCCGATTTATAAGAACCCTGACCGAGGCGTGACGACACCGCAAGCGCTGCGGGATCACGATCGCAGCGCCGGGCCGTCGGCAGCACGGGCCGGCGCTGATGGATGTCGATCCGACACCGGTACGGCGCATGTCCGCCTGAGTGCGCCATCAAGGGCGCCACTGCCCGAGCCCGATCGCGGGCCCGGAGATCCGCAAGGCGCTGAAGGAAATCGCGGTGCTGGCCACAGGTCCCGGCGGCCGGCGGATCGGACTGCTGCTGGAGCGCGGGGGCATGATGACGAATCCCAGGAAGCTGTGCCGGTCCCGACCCCGAGGAGGGAGGAGGATCAGAAAACAGTCCGGGGGACAGTTTCCCGGTCACACTGTCGGTCAGGCCGCGACGGGACGTCCGCCCGCGGCATGCAGGCTGATGCCGCGGGCCCTGATGCCGAAGCAGTGCCGGTTGCTGGACGTCGTGACCGGCATCTTTGGCGCCTCCGGCAGGTTCGCCCGCCATGGTCCCTGGACCAATGGCGGCCATGGCTCGCCCTTGGCCGCGATCGAGGGTTGCTGGCGCAGGAACCCGTGCCGGATCGCCGGCACCGGCATCCCGGGTACGGGGGCCACAAGCGGGATGCAGCGGGGCGGATCTATGGCAGGCCCGCCTGCATCGTCAGCGACAACGGAACAAGGTTCACCAGCCGGGCCATCCTGAAGCGGGCGGAGCAGAAAGGACATGGCCCGGCACGGCATAGGCCCCGGCAAGCCGCAGCAGAACGCCCTCATCGAAAGCTCCAACGGCAGCCTGTGCGACGGCGATCGTATACGATCACCTGAACGAGGACGACACACCGGATGGCGCCCGCCGCAAGATCGCCTTCTGGCGCCACGACTGCACCGTCGTCAGAGGGCGCTCGGGCAACCTGACGCCGCTCAAGGGGCGCCACCCGCTTGCGCATCCAAGCGGCTCCGCGACGGTGCCGGCGCCCCGAGCCCACCCGCAGGCGGTTGATCGCAAACCCCCAGACCATCGTCATGAACGAGGAACGCGGGAGGCAGATCAGTTCTTGTTCAAGCATCGCGGCGACGGGCAAGGCAGCGAAGCTTGCAGGCATGGTGCAGGTTGGCAAGGTCGAGTTGCCGTTAGAGCGCGTTGCGTTTAATCGGTTTCATATCCGGCGGCTTTGAAGAAATTGTAGCATTCCTCATCGGTGAAAAGATCGCAGAC
>VGDE01000307.1 GCA_016869875.1 Alphaproteobacteria bacterium | reverse complement strand
AGCGGATTGTGGCGGACCTGACCTTGGACCGCCAGATGTTGCAGGATGTCGTTCGGCGAAAGCTCTGAAGCCGGAACGGTCGCGCGAACTGGTTCGCGGGATGTGCGCAGACTGGGCAGTCTCGATCCGCAGGGCGTGTGGGGCTCTGAAGTTCGACTGCTCAAGCTACCACTACAAGTCCCGCCGCACCAATCCGGCAGAATTGAAACGGCGGATCCGGGAGATCTGCGAGACGCGTGTGCGCTATGGCTATCGCCGCGTTCACGTCGTCCTTGACCGGGAAGGCTGGGAGGTCAGCATCAAGATGGTCTACAATGTTTACAGGGCTTTGGGCCTTCAGCTTCGGAACAAGACGCCGAAGCGGCGTGTGAAAGCCAAGTTGCGCGATGATCGGGCGGAAGCCGTCGGGCCGATCGATGTATGGGCCATGGACTTTGTTCATGACCAGCTGGCCTTGGGCAAGAAGCTGCGGATCCTGACCATCGTTGACACCCATTCCCGCTACTGTCCGGCGACGGATGTGCGGTTCCAATATCGCGGAGAAGACGTCGTGCAGACGCTCGAACAGATTTGCACCAAGATGGGCTACCCGAAGACGATCCGCGTTGATAATGGCAGCGAGTTCATCTCCCGTGACCTGGATCTGTGGGCCTATGCCAAGCAGGTCACGAGAGGTGGTTCGGTTTGTTTGAACAGGTTCCGGGCGTTTTCTAAGTGGATTGCCGCCTCGTTTATGCCGCTGCCGCCTCGGGCATGGGCTGGTTGAAGTAGGCCTGATCGGGCGTTTTCCCGTCAAGTGATGAGTGTGGGCGTCGGCTGTTATGGAAGCCGAGGTATCTTCCAATGCCGGCCCGAGCCTCGGACACGCTGGCGTAGGCCCGCAGGTAGACCTCCTCGTATTTGATGGTTCGCCAGAGGCGCTCGACGAAGACGTTGTCGCGCCAGGCGCCCCTGCCATCCATGCTGATCTTGATCTCGCGCGCAGCCAGCACCTTGATGAAGTCAATGGACGTGAACTGGCTGCCCTGATCCGTGTTTAAGATCTCGGGTGTGCCATGACGCGCCAGAGCCTCTTCGACGGCTTCTATGCAGAAGTCAGCCTCGAGCGTGATCGACACCCGCCATGCCAGCACTCGCCGAGTGAACCAGTCGAGCACGGCAGCGAGGTAGATGAACCCACGCGCCATGGGGATGTAGGTGATGTCCATCGCCCAGACCTGGTTGGGCCGGGTGATGGACAGCTTCCTGAGCAGATAGGGGTAGATCTTGTGCCCCGCCGTTGGTTTCGAGGTATTTGGCCTACGATAAAGTGCTTCGATCCCCATGCGCTTCATCAGCGTGGCGACGTGTAGCCGTCCGACCTTGAAGCCTTCCTGGACCAGCAATCCCTGCAGCATTCGGCTGCCCGCAAAGGGGAATTCCATGTGCAGCTTGTCGATGCGGTGCATCAGCTTCAGGTCCGTGTCCGACACCGGGCGGGGCTTGTAGTAGACGCTGCCCCGGCTGATCCCCAACACGATGGCCTGTCGGCTGACGCTCAGCTTGGCCGAGGGATCGATCATTTTCTTGCGCTCGGCAACAGACCCGCCTTTCCGAGCGCGCCGGACAAAAAATCGTTCTCCAGCGTCAGCTCTCCGATCTTCGCATGCAGGGTCTTCACATCGACGATCGGTTCTGGCTCAGCTTTCGCGGCTTCGCCGAACACCCCGGTCGCGCCCTCAAGCAGCTGATCGCGCCACTGCTTGATCTGGTTCGGGTGAACGTCGAAATCCTGCGCCAGCTCGATCAGCGTCTTCTCGCCCTTGATCGCAGCTACAGCCACTTTCGCCTTGAATGCCGGGCTGTGGTTCCGGCGCGGTCGTCTTGTCATGGTCTTCTCCTCACTCGCAGCATCATGGTGCCGTTGCGCGGAAAATCCACTTATCCCGGCTGTTCAGATTTCCCGAACCACCTCTACGCTCGACTTCTCACGCCCAGGCAAACCTACTGACAACGGCTTCATCGAGTCGTTCAACAGCAAGCTTAGGTCTGAATGCCTGAACGCGCACTGGTTCATGAGCCTTGCGGATGCGGTCGAAAAGTTGGAGGATTGGCGCAGACACTACAACAATGACCGACCCCACAGCGCCATCGGCTACAACGTCCCGAGCGCGCTGCATTTTCCCGGTGGCGTCACCAGCCCGCCGCCATGACCAAGGCCGAAAACTCCGGCTACGAATGGTCCAAAAACAGTAGGCAGGGCACAAACCGGCAGACTCTCGTTATGACCGAGGGACCAACGGGGGGCAGGTCAGCCGGGATCGAGTTGGTCAACGTGATCCGCAAAGGTCAGGTCCGGCCGGGCCTCCGTCCCCTTCAGCAATTCTATTACGTGGCTGCATGAAGCTACTTCACCAAAAATAGGAAGCATTTTATCCGTTAACTTGTCTTTAACTCTGTTCGCTGCGACAGCATCCTTTTCTGGGAGGGATGCATCATGGTTGCAGGCGACTGCTTTCAAAGGCCGCCCAAGGTTAACGATGGCAGCAGGTTAAGCGGCAAAAGCCGTCTTCGCAGTGCTGGTTTGCAGAACACATTTGAGCGGATCGAGATCGCGATGATCTTGATGATTTCATCTGTTCTCTTTTTTCCAGCACTGGATTCTGATTTTGCGGCTACCAAGCCGATGCATTCTGGCCCGGGCAAAGTGCATCATCCTCAAGCGTCTGGCGTGGACGGAGCTTTGGAAAATATACAACTCGCCCAATCCCAATCCCAAGCTCTTGATTGCGACAACACCACGATTTCCTGGCGTGCCCCAGTTCGAAGCAAGGATTTCGTGAAGGAACATCTCGGGTTGCCTGTTACCTCTGAGATCAGCAACGAGAGGATGCAACTGGAGCCATCAAATGCTTCACAGGAATGCCTCTACACACTTGTCGGCACGATCCATACTTCTGATGGAAACGAACCTGCTGTCATCAAGACTTACGCTGCGACAGTTCGTTATGTTCATGCCGAAGATAGCTGGCTGCCCGTGAAGATCGTCGGTGGAGCTCCTTGAGGGTTGCTCCGTACCGCACGCACTACTCCACATGGCTTCAGGGAAGAGCATCCTCAAGAAGTGATTTCAGCGGAACTAGAGGGTTTTTCTCTCCCAGACGCACGCAGGTGTGACCCCACTCCGGCTCTATCTTAACTGATGCTGGCTGATCATGCAGGCTCGCCTGTTCTCGAACCTGTGCCTTAGTAGGCCCAACAATGGCGTCATCCACCGATGATGTCCCAGCTGATGGTGTAGCTGGCGATGGGCCTCGCGCTTTGGTGCGGGCCGAGCTGGTCAGTCTCGCTGCGCAGCAGGCAGGCTGACCATGACATCATCGCAGACAGGCGTG
>VGDE01000306.1 GCA_016869875.1 Alphaproteobacteria bacterium | reverse complement strand
AGCAAGGCTCAAAAAGAAGCTCTTCGTTGCGTCGCCGAAGGTGACCGCCACGCAGAAGCTGCTGCTAAGCTTGGCATTACCGAAAGCGCTTTCAAGGCACGGCTGATTTCGGCTCGGGAACGGTTGAACGCCCGAACTACTGCTGAGGCTCTTCAGAGAGCTAAGGAGTACCGACTGTTATAGCCTGTTCGGCTTTAGCCCACCGCAGGCGTACCTGTCATCTTCGCAAGCAGCGAGAACCGCGCCTCCATTCCGCAGAAGTACGCTGGTGGGCTTTGTCGCAAACTTTGCTGAGGCTTCAGCCTGAGCTACGGTTGGTCGAGTAGAGCGGCATAATGGGGAGGAAGTGATGTCGATCTCGTTCAAAGGTGCGCACTTCCCTAAGGACATCATTCTGCACGCGGTCTTCTGTCTCACTACGCTACAGCTGATCGTGTGTAACCGTCCAGTGAAGCCGCTCAGGTGGTTCTCGGCTTCCATTTCTTTGCAAGCTTGAGGACAACGAGGCGGAGCTCATCAGCGTCCGGGAGATGTGGATCGAACGGCTCGCCCGCCCATTCCGTCAGTTCTTCGTGGTCGGGATGTTTGGGGTTGCTGATGGCGCTGAGGAAGTTCTCGTATCCTGGCAGGCCGCCGACGTCCTCGGGTGGGCATTTCCCGATGACGTCGAGCAAGCGGGGATAAAGGTTGCCTGGTATCGGGTCACCGATGATCGCTGCCTCGATCAGATGGACCCAGTGGTCTCCGAAGTCATAAACATAGCGGACTGGGGTTGTTCCGGCGGCGTCAATGACATCGGCCAGCCTGGCTTTGGCGACCGGCAATGCGTCGGTGCCAAAGTCCGGATCTGGCAGGCTCCAGCGGGCCTGACCTACCATGAACTCGTAGAGATGGCAGTTCTCCCATCCCATCGCCCCCTGGATAACCAGGTGCAATCTGTCGAGGCGGATGTCTGTCGGCACTTCAAGGGTCCGCGACACGACGGGAGCAATGCCTTCGAGGGTGATCTTGAGATGAGCGATGGTCATGTCGGCAAGGGGTCCTTCTCTATGCCGGACAGCCAACGCCACGGCAGCAGGTCGTCGATGCGCGTGATCTTGTAGTCCAGAATGCAGGCCAGCGTGTCGGCCAGCCAGGCCTGCGGGTCGACGTCGTTCAGCTTGGCGGTTTCGATCAAGGTATAAGCAATGGCCGCAGCGCGGCCGCCGGTCTGGGAGCCGACAAAGAGATAGTTCTTCCTTCCGACAGCAACTGACCTCATTGCCCGCTCTGCCGTATTGTTATCCAGCTCCAGAATGCCGTGGTCGAGATATGGCCGGAGCCGCTTCATGCGGGTCAAGGCGTAGCGTATCGCAACTGCCAGTGGCGATTTGCCGGATATGCTGGGCAGTTGGGCATGCAGCCAGGATTCGAGACCATCAAGGATCGGCTTCGCGCTGGCTTGTCTGATCTCGACGCGCTTATCTGGCGGCGATCCTCGCGCCTCCTTCTCGACAGCATAGAGCTGCGCGATGCGTCGGATGACCTCGTCGGCGATGGCCGATCCCTGGGCCCTGTGGACGTCGACGAACTTGCGCCGGACATGGGCCATGCATGCGACCTCGTGGATGTCGCTGGACCGATAGATGTCCTCGAACCCGGCGTAGCCATCGGCATGCATCCAGCCTCGGTAACCTGCGAGATGATCCTTGGGGTGCTGGCCCTTCCGATCGGGCGAGAACCGATACCAGCTGGCGGGCGGGGCATCGCTGCCCCAAGGCCGCTCGTCGCGCCCATAGGCCCACAGCCGCGCCGTCGCAGTCTTGCCGGTGCCGGGCGCCAGCATCTTGACCGGCGTGTCATCCGCGAAGATTGCCTGTCCGGCCAGCACATGCCGCCCGATGGCATCGGCGAGCGGTTCCAGAAGCGCAGTGGACTTGCCGACCCAATCGGCCAGCGTCGAACGGTTGAGGTCGAGCTCCTCGCGCTCGAAGATCTGGCTCTGGCGATAGAGCGGCAGAGGGTCGGCGTATTTGGAGACCAGGACATGGGCCAGCAGGCCCGGGCCGGGGCGGCCGCGCTCGATCGGACGGGATGGCAAAGGGGCTTGGGTAAAGGCTTCGCAGCCGGAACAGGCCATGCGGGGGCGGACGATCCGGTTCACGATGAACCGGCCGGGAACGTATTCCAGCTCTTCGGTCACATCCTCGCCGAGGCGGCGCAGCGTCCCACCGCAATGGGCACAGTCCGCGTCGCCGATGGTCAGCTCGATCTCCTGGCGCGGGATGTGGTCGGGGATGGGACGGCGCTTTGGCTTGTCCTTCTCCTCTTCGTGCGGAAGGCGCAGCCTTGCGGTCATCTTGGCGACGGCGATCTCGCTGGCCTCCAGAGCCAGCTGAAGCTGCTCGATCGTCTCGGAAGTTGAGCCAAACCGATGGCTTCGGTAACCAGCAAGCTGGTGGCGCAGCTTCTCGATTAGCATCGCCTGCGATTTCACTTCGCCGAGCAAAAGCGCGGTGAACCGCCGCAATTCCTCCGGGTCTTCGGGCAGGGATTTGGCCACGTCCAGCATGACCAATCATAACAAAACAAGAGTGGGACAGGAATCCCGAACGTGCTGTCGCGCGGTTTATCCCGCCTTGAGCGGCGTCCAGCTGCGCTGCGGCAGACGCCAGTCGATACCCTCAAGCAGCATCGCCAGCTGCGCCGGCGTCAGTGCGATCTTGCCCTCCTTCGCCGACGGCCACATGAACCGGCCCTTCTCCAAGCGCTTCGAGAACAGGCATGCGCCCTGGCCGTCCCACCAGATGATCTTGATCAGATCACCGCGCCGGCCGCGGAAGACGAACATGTGTCCGGCGAACGGGTCCTGCTTCAGCACTGTCTCTGCCTGTGCCGCGAGCGTCGTGAACCCGCGCCGCATGTCGGTCACGCCTGCCGCCAGCCACACGCGGGTGTTCGCCGGAACTGGGATCATCCGGACAGGCCCCGGATCAGCCGAACCAGCGCTTCGGGATCGTAGGTCCCGCTGACCCGCAGCCGGTGACCGCCTGCTGTGTCGATCTCGATCGTGCCTGCCGCAGGCACCGGACCGGCGGCGGCTTTGTTATCGTTGTGCATGGATCGATCCACGATCTCGACGGGAAGAAAATGGGTCGTGTCCGGCTCTGCCGAAGCCTCCGGCGCATAGCGCGGGTCGCGAAGCCAAGTAAATATCAGGTTGGCATTCATCGAATAGCGACGAGCCACCTGCGCGACCGAAACACCAAGCCCCGTCGTCTGCACACAGATCGACCGCTTCTCCTCGTCAGTCCAAAGTCGCTTCGTCCGACGCGCCATCACGCACCCACAGTGTCCACTATCCATGGTGGACACTATCGATCACCCTCTATGCGCGGCAGAGCAGCGACGCCGGACGCTTACC
>VGDE01000305.1 GCA_016869875.1 Alphaproteobacteria bacterium | reverse complement strand
CAGGGCGCTGGCGGGAACACCCGCCTGGTGCAGCAGGCGAACGCCATGCGCGGCGATCAGCGGCGTCTGTTCGGCCGGCTTGGCCAGAACGGCATTTCCCGCCATCAGGGCCGCCGCGATCTGGCCGGTGAAAATCGCCAGAGGGAAGTTCCACGGGCTGATGGCCGCAATGATTCCGCGGGGGGCGTCATGGCCGGTTTCGCCCTGCTGGGCATAGTAGCGCAGGAAATCCACGGCTTCGCGCAGTTCGGCCACCGCGTCGTTCAGCGTCTTGCCAGCCTCACGTGCCAGGATCCCGAAGATCGGGCCAAAGTCGGCCTCGTAAAGATCGGCGGCCCGGCGCAGAACGGCGGCGCGCTCGGCGGCGGTGGCGTTCCATGGACGGGCGTCCTCGATGGCGCGGGCGACAACGGCCTCATCGGCCTCGGTGACGTGGGCGACGGTCTGGCCGGTGGCGGGGTTGGTGACGGCAGTCGGGGCGCGATGCGCGGCCATGTTCCCGGCCAGAACTGGGGCCGCGTCCGGTGCGGGCACATCGCGGGCAGCAAAGATCCGGTCCAGGCTGTCTCTGGCCGTCAGGTCAAAGCCCTGGGCGTTCGCCCGGCCCTCTCCATAGATTGCGGCCGGGGCCAGCAGGGCCGAGGGCGCACGGGCCTCGGACAAGGCCTCAAAGGGATCGCGGGCGATTTCCTCGGGGGTGACGGTCTCGTCCACGATCTGGTTCACGAAGCTGGAATTGGCGCCGTTTTCCAGCAGGCGGCGGACCAGATAGGCCAGCAGGTCCTGATGCGCGCCGACGGGGGCATAGATGCGGCAGGCGGTACCGTGGTCGCGCAGCACGATGTCGTGCAAGCGCTCGCCCATGCCGTGCAGGCGCTGGAACTCGAACCCGCCGCCGGACATGTCATTGCCGGCCAGCTCCAGGACGGCGGCGACGGAATGGGCATTGTGCGTCGCGAACTGGGGATAGATGCGGTCGGACATGGACAGCAGCTTGCGGGCCAGCGCGACATAGCTGACATCAGTCGCGGTCTTGGAGGTGAAGAGCGGGAAGTCGGGCAGGCCCTCGACTTGGGCGCGCTTCATCTCGGTGTCCCAATAGGCACCCTTGACCAGGCGCAGCATGATGCGGCGGTCCAGCCGGCAGGCCAGTGCATAAAGGTTGTCGATCATCGCGCCCGCACGCTTGCCATAGGCCTGCACGACGATCCCGAAGCCGTCCCATCCTGCCAGCGACGGATCCGACAGCACCGCATCGATCACCTTCAGCGACAGGGCCAGGCGGTCCTGTTCCTCGGCGTCGATGTTCAGGCCCATGTCGGCGGCCTTGGCCTGCTGCGCCAGTTCCAGAACGACAGGCACCAGTTCGGCCATCACGCGCGCTTCCTGCGCAACCTCATAGCGGGGGTGCAGCGCGGACAGCTTGATGGAGATGCCGGGGTTCCTGCGGACCGAGCCCTTGGTGCAGGACCCGGCGATGGCCGCGATGGCCTTGCGGTATTCCTGCGCATAGCGGTCGGCATCATGGGCCGTCATCGCGGCCTCGCCCAGCATGTCATAGCTGTAGGTATAGCCTTTCGCCTCCTGCCCCTTGGCGCGGTCCAGCGCCGCCTCGATCGTCTGGCCCAGCACGAACTGACGGCCCATCTCGCGCATGGCGCGGGTGACAGCGGTGCGGATCACGGGCTCTCCGAGCCGGCGGATCGCATTGCGCAACGTGCCGGCCAGACCCGGCTGCGGGTCGTCCAGGACCCGGCCGGTCAGCATCAGTGCCCAGGTCGAGGCATTCACCAGGCTGGAGGCGCTTTCGCCCAAGTGGCGTCCCCAGTCCGACGGCGCGATCTTGTCCTCGATCAGCGCGTCGATGGTGGCGCGGTCGGGAACGCGCAGCATCGCCTCGGCCAGGCACATGAGGGCAACGCCTTCGCGCGTGGAAAGGCCATATTCTGCCAGCATCAGTTCCATCATCGTCGGCTTGGACTCGGCGCGGATGCCGCGGATCAGGCCAGCAGCGCGGGCGCTGATGCGGGCGCGGGTCTGGTCGCTGATCGCGGCCTCACGGATGAGGCGTTCGAGCAGGGGGCCTTCCGGCTGGAACTTGGCGGCGGTCCCGAGGTCGTTGGAATCAAGATCGTACATGGCGGTCCCCTTCGAATATTCCTCACAGAATACATTCGCGCCGATGGACGATGTGCCCAAAGAAAGGCAAAAGACTGGTCAGGAACACCAAAATCAAACGCAAGGCTGGATCATGAGTGACCTTCTGGACCCCATCAACCGTCGCATCCTGACGGAACTGACAGCCAATGCCCGCATTCCCATCACGGAACTTGCCCGCAAGGTGGGCCTGTCAAAGACGCCGGTGGCCCTGCGCATCCGTCAGCTTGAGGAAGCAGGCCTGATCACCGGGTATCGGGCCATACTGTCGCCGGTACGGCTTGGCCTGACCCATGTCACCTATGTCGAAGTCCGCATGACCGACACGCGGCAGAAGGCGCTGGAGGCATTCAACGCCGCCGTCCGGGCCATCCCCGAGGTCGAGGAATGCTACATGATCGCGGGCGGGTTCGATTACCTGCTGAAGGTGCGTTCGCGCGACATGACCCATTACCGGCGCATCATGGCCGAGAGCATTTCGTCCCTGCCGCATGTGCATGCGACCTCCAGCCATGTGGCGATGGAGGCGGTGGTCGAGCAGGGCGGCGCCAGCCTTTAGCCGAACAGGTCGATCCGGTGCGGGTTCAGGCGGCGCATGTCGCCACGACGCAGGGTCAGCCCGTGGCGGTCAAAGAAGTCCAGGATCTCGATGGCGACCTTGCGCCCGTTCTGGACGCGGTCGCGGAAGGCGGGTGCCGTGAACCAGCCGTCCTCGGACTGTGCCGCCACATCACGCAGGATGGCGACCATTTCGGTCGTCACGGACCGGGCGAAAAAGTGGTCATGTGCGATCTGGTCGGTCCGGCCCAGCTTTTGCGTCAGCTTGAGGACGCGGCGGACCTCGCGTTCGTCCAAGCCGAATTCGGTGGCGAAATCACGCACCCGGGGCGGGCGAAAGCGCAGATCGCCCACAAGTGCGGGCTGGATGCGCGCCCAGAGCGCCTCGTCTGTCTCGGTCAGGCGGACCTCGTGGCCGGGCAGTCGGAGAAAGGCGCCATCCATGACCAGCCGGCCCGCATCCGCTTCACGCCGCAGCAGGGCCAGCCAAGGTTCCTTGGCAAGGCGCGGGGTCAGCGACAGGCGCAAGCGTTCGCGGCCCATGCCGGGGAGGTCCGGATTGCCTTCGTGAAAGGCGGTCAGTTCGGTGCCTATGCCGCGTTGCAGGGCATCAAGATGCGCAGGGGACAAGGCGAGGCTGCCAAGGGTCGTGCCGCCGGCCTGGTCCAAGGCCAGCCTTGCGCTGTCGGGGCCAA
>VGDE01000304.1 GCA_016869875.1 Alphaproteobacteria bacterium | reverse complement strand
GTTGGCAACCGGATATGTCTGGGTGTCGACGGGATATACGGCAGGCTTCGGCGATCCTTTGGGGCCGGCGATCTTCCCCCGCGTCATCGGCATTCCGGCCGTCCTTCTGGGGTTGTCCCTGATGATCTGGCCGCGCCACAATGCGGAATGGGCTGCCACCGATGGCCTGCTGAGGCAGGGCGCAGCACTTGTCCTGCTGTTAGGCTATGCGCTGCTGCTGGAGCCTTTGGGTTTTGTGCCGTCGACTTTTGCCGCAGTCCTGGGACTTGGGCTTCTGATGGGCGCGCCGCCCATAAAGGGCTTTCTGACCGCCGGCCTTGCCGCGCCGGGACTTTATCTGCTTTTCGACCGGTTGATGGGCCTGCCCCTTCCGGTGATCGGGACATGGTTTGGCTGACATGGACATACTCTCCTCGCTATGGGCCGGATTTGCCGTCGCGGCCCTTCCGATCAACCTTGCCTTGATCGTCGCGGGCTGCTTTGCTGGCACGCTGATCGGTGCCTTGCCCGGCCTTGGCCCGGTCAATGGCGTGGCGATCCTGATCCCGCTGACCTTTGCCTTCGGGCTGAATGCCACGTCTTCAATGATCCTCCTGTCAGCGGTTTATTACGGCTGCATGTATGGCGGTCGCATCTCCTCCATCCTGCTGAACATTCCAGGCGACGAACCGGCCATCATGACGACGCTCGACGGCTACCCGATGGCCCGCAAGGGGCAGGCCGCCGATGCGCTGGCCATCTCCGGGATCGCGTCCTTTATCGGGGCAACCCTCGCGACTCTGGGCTTGACCCTCTTCGCGCCGCTTCTGGCGAAGGCTGCAATCTATTTCGGTCCGGCCGATTACTTTGCGCTCTATGTCATGGCATTCGCGACGATCGGCGGCATCTCGGGCACCGATCCGCGGAAGACTCTGCTGGCGGCGCTTCTGGGCCTGATGCTGGGTACGGTGGGTCTGGACCCTTCGACCGGAGTGGCGCGGTATACCTTCGGCAGCTTCAACCTTTATGACGGTTTCGATCCGATCGTGGCGCTGGTCGGGCTGTTCGCCATTTCCGAGATCCTGTTCTTCCTGGAACAGAAAGCGCAGGACAGGAAGTTGATCCCGAAAGGCAGCGTGTTTCCCCGCCTGTCGCGGGTGAAAGAGGGTCTGGGCGCCTCGCTGCGCGGCTCGGTGATCGGCTTCATAGCCGGGATCCTGCCGGGGGCTGGCGCGTCCCTGGGTGCGGTCATGGCCTACAGTTTTGAAAAGCGCCTGAACAATGACAAGGAAACCTTCGGCACAGGTGATCCGCGCGGCGTTGCCGCCCCCGAGGCGGGCAACAATGCCGCCAGCGGCGGCGCGCTGATTCCGATGCTGACTTTGGGGGTACCCGGATCGGGGACGACGGCGGTCATGCTGGCCATGCTGATCTCGCTGAACATCCAGCCTGGACCGCTGCTGTTCGAGCGTAGCCCCGATCTGGTCTGGGGTCTGGTGGCCGCGCTTTATCTGGCGAACTTCGTCCTGCTGATCCTGAACCTGCCGCTGATAGGCATCTTTACCCGCGTGCTGGGCCTACCTGCATGGGGCCTGATGCCGCTCGTCGTCGCCATCAGTTATCTCGGTGTCTACGCCATCACCCATGCAGCTTTCGACCTGATGGTCATGGTGAGCTTCGGTGTTCTTGGCTTCGTTCTGCGCAAGCTCGACTTTTCGCTGGTGCCGGTCGTTCTTGGCCTGCTGCTGGGAATGGACATGGAGAACAACTTGCGCCGCGCCCTGTCCATTTCGGGCGGCGACTTCACAGTCCTGCTCCAAAGCCCGATCGCGTTGTTACTCTACGGCATCACAGCAGCTTTCCTGACCCTGACCCTGTGGCTGTCGCGACGCGATAATCGAGCGCCTGCTGCAAAAGACGTGCTTTGAACGAAACGGGCGCCAAAGCGTCTGGTATGAACACCGGGCGCGTCCAGGCAAACTATGTTTGCAAGGCGGCCATCCAACGCGGGCGGCCCCTGCTACTTTGGATCCTTTCGGCGCAGTTCCCTATGCGGTAGGCGTTGTCCCGCAAAACTGAAGTTAAAGGCAAAAATACTGGCTTTGCACCGGTTCGCAGGCTTGCACCCGCAGATCAATCTGAGGCCGGATTTGGAATGACTCCGCACAACAACAGGCCATCGATCTTGATGTAACAATGCATCCTGCAGTTTCAGATGCACACCTGATAGGCACACATGGCAGCACCACGGCAAATACTGAGACAGTAATCTGGCCTATATCAAGGCATGGCAACATCATGGGCCTTGGCGTGCTGTCGCCTGAGCGGAAACACAAGATGAAGTTAGGCGCGCTGCGCATACTGACAAGTTTCCCTCGCATTAAGACAATCAAGGATGCGCACGAAGGTTATCATCTCGTAGACGGCCAAGTGCTGGAACTCCTTTGGCCGAACCAACATGGAGGGAAAAATCATGAAGCGCAAAATCGCCGCCACGCTCCTCGCCTCAATCGCCGTGCTGCCGCAGGCGCATGCAGCGGAGCCTACGGAATGTCTGGCCCCAAGCTTTTCGGACGTGGGCTGGACAGACATCACTGCGACCACAGCAACCACGGCTCTCGTTCTTGAGGCTTTGGGCTACTCGCCAGAAACACAAATTTTGTCAGTCGCCGTGACCTTCGAGTCGCTGAAGCAAGGCGACACCGATGTCTTTCTTGGCAACTGGATGCCGCTGCAGCAGCCCATCCAGGAACCCATGGTCGAAGCGGGCGAGATCGAGGTTGTTCGCGCGAACCTTGAAGGCGCATTGATCGGGTTCGCGGTACCTGCCAAGACCTACGACGCCGGATTAAAAACCTATGCTGACATTGCAAAGTTCGAGGACCAATTGGGCGGCCAGATCTTCGGGATCGAAGCAGGTAGCAGCGCCAACACGACCATCCTCAAGATGATTGAGGACAACAGCTTTGACTTGGCCGACTTCGAGCTGGTGGAATCCAGTGAGCAAGGAATGCTGGCACAAGTGCAGCGGGCGATTGGTTCGGACAATGCCATCCTGTTCTTCGGCTGGCGCCCGCATCCGATGAACGTGCGCTACGACATCGAATACCTGACCGACGGCAACGACGTGTTCGGCCCTAACGACGGCGAGGCGAGCGTTCTGACGGTGACCCGCAAGGGTTTGTTGGAAGAATGCCCGAACCTCGGGAAATTCCTGTCCAATCTGGCCTTCACGGTCGAAGCCGAGGACATGATGATGGCGTATATTCTTGATGAAGGAATGGAGCCACGTGACGCGGCAGAACGCTGGCTGAAGGACAATCCTTCCGTGTTGGAAAGCTGGCTCGAGAACGTCACCACCGCTGATGGCCAGTCCGGCCTGCCAGCCGTCAGGACTTCCCTAGGTCTTTGATCCACGTCTGGCGGCGGAGGGTGGATGCCCGAAC
>VGDE01000303.1 GCA_016869875.1 Alphaproteobacteria bacterium | reverse complement strand
CGATGATCTGCTCATCCGTCAGACCCTCCCGTGACCAGACATCGAGGCTCAGCTCGATATCGGCCGGAGCCATCTTCTGGACAACGAAGGTGCCGCTGGTGTTCAGCTCCGAACCGGTGAGACCCATGGCCTCGATCAGAGCTTTCCTCATCCTGAGCACCCGACCCTGATTTAGCCCAGCCTCGCGTGCGCTCGCGCACGACTGGGGTTCTTGGATAGGTTCCTGAATAGGTTCGGGTGCATCTGCTGCGGGGTTTTCGCGCATTAAATGCGGGGTTTCCGGTATCAGATGCGGGGTTTCGGTGTCAGAAACGGTGTTTCTGGTGCGGGGTTTAGGTCCGCTAATAGGTGCATCTGCTGCGGGGTTTAAGGCCGCTGGGACGATGGTGTAGAAGCTCGCTCCGCCTCGTCCGCCGCCCTGCTTGACAATGATGACGCCGCGCTCCTGGAGGCGCTTGATTGCGTTCTGCACCGCCCGCTCCTTGTACCGCGAAAGCTGGCACAGGCGCGCGATGGAGGGGTAGCAGGAGAAGTACTGGTCGGCGTGAGATGCCAACGCGATCATGACTGCAGCCTCGGTAGGATCGCTGATCGATGAATTGAGGACCATCTCGACATGCCGGTAACTCATCGCCCTACTCCGACCACACGGTGTTGGTGGCGAGGGCGCACATGCAGCGTGCGGTGCCGGTCTGGCCCATGCGCTGCTTGGCGACGCCGATCTCCAGCTTGCCGCGGGCATGCTCCATGTCGTTGAGCCACTCTGCGTAATCATCCAGGTCTTCCTGATCCGGCTCCTCCTGGGCGAGGTAGTACTCGGGCCGGTAGCAGAACAGCACGCTGTCGGCGTCCTGCTCCAGCTGGCCAGACTCGCGGAGGTCGCTCAGGACCGGACGCTTGTCGTCGCGGCTCTCAATCGACCGGGACAGCTGCGACAGGGCCAGAACCGGGATGCCAAGAGACATGGCCATGCCCTTGAGCGCCAGGCTGATGTTTGTGACCTGCTGGTACCGGTCTTTGCCCTGTGCCTTGAGCAGCTGGGCATAGTCCACGATCAGGAGGCGCAGGTTCGGCGTGGCACGGGCGATCTGCCGAACGCCACCTACGAGCGCATCGACATTTGAATAGGATCTCGACAGGAAGGTGATGGGCAGATCGCCGACAGACATGCCAAGCTCCATCAGGGCCCGCACCTGGTCTTCCGTCATTTCGCCACTGCGCATGTTGAGGTAGGGAACGGCCCGCCCCGCTCGCGCCGAGGCTTCCGACAGGGCGCGCTGCGCCATGGCGGCCGGGGTCATCTCCAGCGAGGCAATGGCCACGCCATGCCCTGCCCGAGCGGCGTTCAGCGCCATTGTCAGGGCTACGGCCGACTTGCCCATGGCAGGGCGTCCGCCAAGCAGCGTCAGTTCGCCGGGGTAAAGGCCGGGAATGATCGCATCCAGCGCGGGGATGCCGAAGCGCACCAACTCGGCATTGCTGCCCTGATAAGCCTCGAACGCCTGCGCGAGGGCCTCTTTGACAGCGGCATGCATGGTAGTGGGCCGATCAGCCTGGGTCGCGAACTCGGCCGCCACGATCTGACGCTCCAGCTGCAGCGCGATCTCTCTAGCCGACACGTCACCGCGCAGAAGCCCAACCTGCGCTTCTGAGATGGCTGCAGAGATGGCGCGCTTGCGGGCCTGTTCCGCCAGTAATTCGGCCATGCCCCGGATCACGTCGCGGTTGCCTGTGACTGCATTGGACGCGAGGCGGACCAAATATGCCGGCCCGCCAGCCTCATCCAGATCCCGCGATCCCTCCAGCGCGGCCTTCAAAGCGATGGGACTGACCAGATCGCCGCGGTTCGAGCGTATCTCGATGGATTCGTAGATCTCGGCGTGCAGCGGGTGCGAGAACAGCTCGGCACCGCCTGCCCGCATCACGATGGGCGTCAGCCGGTCGTCCATCATCAGAGCCCCGAGAAGCTGTTGCTCAGCCTCGATCGAGTGGTGGCCCGCGTCGGGCCGGATGGCTGTGACAGTCGTCATTCTGCTGCCTCGAAATGCTTGTAGACCAGCTCACCCGCGATCTCGCCGATGCTGCGCCAGGCGCTGGGCTGAGGTTTGTGGTGCCAAGCCTCGCCGTGGCTCACGCGGGCCAGTGCGGCGAGTGTCTGCTCTTTGGTGGGACCGGGGCAGATCATGCCCCCTCCCCGACGATCTGGTCGCGCAGGTCGCGGTAGCTGTTGGGCCCCCAGTTGCCGGCCGGCAGTTGGTCCGACGGCGCTAGCGCCTCGGCCTGCACATAGGTTTCGGCATATCGGCCCCACCGCTTCACGCAGCGCACGTCAGCCACCTGGCAGTCATCGCGCCACGCGATCCGGTTCATGCCGTCCTTGATGGCCTTGGCGATGTTGTCCGCGTCGGGCTTCTGCGTGTGGTGCTGTCCCTCGGCCTCAGCCTGCTTGCGCTTGCTCCACGAGGTCGGAATGGCGAAGACCGCGACGATGCGCAGCTTGACCGGCCCTTCGATAGGAGCCGGGAAGTGAGGCCGCGAGATCTCCGCGACCTTGTTCTCGAAGCTGACCGTTTCCTTGGGCGTGTAGACCCTCGCCCGGCCAGCGGCGATCGACGCCTTGGGCCTCTGCTTGGCAAACGGCTTGCCGGGAATGGTGAACCCGACCATCAGTCGAAGTCCGAAGGCTTCGGTAGACCGCGCCGCTCACCCTCTTTGCCGTCGTCACCGTCCTCGCCCTCGGGTGCAGTGCCGAACATGTCGCTCTGGTCCGGCTGAATATCGGGGCTGCTGCGCTCGCCCAGGAACTTGTCGCTGTCGATCATGACGATCTGGACCATCTGCCCGACGTGATCGCCGAGCGTGTTCCGATTCACCTCGATGTTCTGGCAGGTGATCTTGGCCTCGATGCCCTTGGTGCCACCAATCTTGACCTCGCCCAAGGTGACGACAGCGTGGGGGAACTCGTGGGCGGTCAGCTGGCGCACCACGCCCCGGACGAGCTGCTTAGCTGCCAGCTCGAGGCCGTTGGCGATCTCGCCCTGCTCAGCTTCGGTACAAAGACTCCAGCTGGTCTTCATGTGGCGGATCCGGCTTAGCATCGCATCACGGATGTCGCCCATGAGGGTGTCCAGCTGGAGGTCATCCTCCTGACCTTCCATGTCGTGATGGATTTCGGCTTGTGCGTTCATGGGTGTGGGTTCCGGTACAAAGAGCCGCTGAGCGCCGCGGCCGCGTGGGTCAGTCGGGGTCGATGACGGTAATGAAGATGTTCTGCCGGTCGTGGTCGTTGACCTTGAGCCGCTTGAGCTGCGACCCGCGGAACAGGACTTCCCGAGCGTCGGCCAGCGACAGGCCGGCACGTTCGGCGATTTCACGCAGGGAGAACTTTCCGGTGCGGGCGACGCGAACGAACGCTTGGGCTTGCTCAGCGCCGGTCATGTCCAGCCGCCTCGG
>VGDE01000302.1 GCA_016869875.1 Alphaproteobacteria bacterium | reverse complement strand
AGCCTTTCGTGATCCTTCTCAGTCCCTCGCCGGATCCGCTCGACGCGCCTGGCCTTCACGATCCAGGCCGTGATGCGCCGGTACCCGCAGCGCCCGTCCGGGCTGCCAAGCGCGACAATGTCTGCGGTCAGCGCGTCCTCGTCGGCTTGTCCGCGCGGCGCTTTCCTTTTGCGTTGCTCGATGCTGTCCAGGCACGCGACAGGCGAAGGGCTCTGAGACGGAGAGCTTCACCCGCACATGATCCACGCAGGCACGGCGGCGGGCGGGGCTCAGACGTTTCCCAAGGCCTTCGGCCAAGCCTCACCCTTCAGGATCGGCTTCTCGAGCGTCAGGTCCGACACCGCCTTCCGCAGGCGCTCCCTCGCCGTGGGGCGTGAACCAACGGCGCCTCAATGGCGCGATCCTTCTCCAGTTCCTTCAGCCGCTTCACCTGGTCGGTCTTCAGCCCGCCATGCGCCTTGCGCCACCGGTGGCAGGTGAACTGGTTCGGCATGACCCTCGGACCGGCGGCGTGCTCATGCCTCACCGCCGATCAAGAACACCGCCCCGGCCACCGAGGGACCTTGCGACACCACCACATCGACCTGCCGAAGCTTCGCGACGATCCCCTCCGCCCTGTGCTTCTTCTGGGGCATTCTCTCGTCCTCCAACTCGCTCAAAAGCCATGCCTCAGGGAGGACAACTCTCAGAGGGCAGGTCGGTCATGAACATGGAGCAGGGTCGCGCCATCAGTTCGCGAAGCCTGCGACCCCGCCTTTTTGTTTAGATAGTTTGCCTGCGCGGGTGCGGCGTGCATATCCTTATGGACCGCACTGGCTGCTATATGGACAACATCTTCATCGACCGCCTGTGTCATACACTCGAATACAAGTGCGTATCCTTGCATCAATGGAACTGGCGCTCAGGCGCAAACTTTGGTCCTGAAATGGATGGAGTTCACAACCACCGCCGCCCCCGCAAGGCCTTTGGCGGCTGTCCACCGGCAGTGGCCAGCTTACTGCAAATCGAAGTGACGCAACCCGATCAGCAGGAGTGAAGGAATGCTTAAAAAGCGGCAGATCATGTCCAGAATGAGGAGCAACTTGGCTGCTTCGGCAAAAGTTCTCACCTTGGCCAGCAGCCAAGGCCAGCGCTAGGGTGCCAACGGGTCTGCCTTGGCCAGACGGTCAAAGGCCATCAAGGATAAGATCAGTCCTGGCATGCGGTCCAGGTGGATCATGTTGGGTCCGTCCGACGGCGCGCGATCGGGATCTTCATGTGTTTCGATAAAGACTCCCGCAACACCAAGTGCCACCGCGGCACGTGCCATGACCGGCGCGAATTCCCGCTGGCCGCCCGAGGAGCCACCTTGTCCCCCCGGCTGCTGCACCGAATGCGTCGCGTCCATGATGACCGGGTAGCCGGTCCGCGCCATGATGGGCAGCGAACGCATGTCGGCCACCAGGGTGTTGTAGCCGAAGCTAGCGCCACGCTCGGTCAGCAGGATGTTCTCATTCCCGGTCGATGCGACCTTGGCGGCCACGTTGGGCATGTCCCAAGGCGCCAGGAACTGCCCCTTCTTGACATTGATCACGGCTCCCGTCCGCCCGGCTGCCAGCAGAAGATCGGTTTGCCGGCACAAGAAGGCGGGGATCTGGATGACATCCACCACCTCGGCCGCCCGCATGGCCTGTTCGGCGTCGTGGACATCGGTCAGGGTTGGGCAGCCCAGACGTTCGCGCACCGTGGCCAGGATCTGCAAGCCTTCCTCGATGCCCAGGCCGCGGCGCCCGCCAAGCGAGGTGCGGTTGGCCTTGTCATAGCTGGCCTTGAAGACAAAGCCTGCGCCGGCGGCGGCGCAGGCCTCCGCCATGGCCGTGGCGATCATCAGGGCGTGATCAAGCGATTCAAGCTGACAGGGCCCGGCGATGACGGTCAGCGGAAGATCGTTCCCGCAAGAAAGGGGGCCGATGCGGACGTGCTTGGGTTGCGTCATGTGGACACCTGTTCGCGAAGGATGGACGCCGTCAGCGACAGCATCAGGTATATACCCGCAAACAGCAGGAATGCCACCAGGGTGTTCTGGAAGGCGCGGGGATAGGTCGCTTCGTCAGGGGGAATGGGGGCAACCGACAGTGACAGATAGCGCACCTGCTTGTTCGCCTCGATCCGCGCCGTCTCCATATGGGCGGCGGCGGCAGCCAGCAATTCCTGGCGTGTCAGCAGTTCGGCCTCGGCCACGCGCATCTCGCCGCCGATCGCGGCCAAGGAGTTGCGGGCGGTGCTGCCCTCGGTCAGCTGCAGCCGGGTTTCGGTGATCAGGTCGCGCAGGCGCACGATGTCGCCGCGAACCGCCTCCACGCGACTTTCGACCGGCCGGGGATTCGCCAGCAACTGGCCCAGCTCAAGCTGCTTTGCCGCCAGCTGTCCTTCCAGTTGCGACACCTGACCCATGACGACCGAGCTTTCGGCCACGGGGTCAAGCACGCCAAGCCGTTCCTGCAGTTCCTGGACACGCATCTGCGCCGCCAGCATCTTTGCCTCGGCATCTTCATAGGTCTCGACGGCTCCCTGCATCTGGTCCGTCCGCAGCCGCGCCGTCATCGCATCGACCTGCTCTTCGGCATAGGAGATCAATGCGCGAGAGAAATCCTCGCTCAGCACGGGATCGGGCGCGATGACCTGCATGTTCAGCACGCCCTCCGTCGGGTCGTAGCCGATCTTGACCGACCGCTTGTAGACAGCATAGGTCGCCTCGTTGGAGGCGTCCGGCGCCAGGCGCTTGACCGGGTCAAGGGAGGGGTCCTGGAACGCGCGGCGAAAGCCCCGGTCCTGATCCAGCCGCAGCATGGCGTCACGCGACGTCAGATAGCTTTGAACCGCCACCGCATCCGAGTTGATGCCGCCAAGGCCCGCACCACTCATCAGCCCGCCCAGCCCGCCGCCTTGCCCGGCATCGGCCGTCTGGATCTGGAACTGCGACACTGTCTCGTACAGGGGCGAGGCGATCCGTGCGTAATACCAGCCCACAAGAACCGTGGGGATCAGCACGAAGACCAGCAGCCGCAGCGTCAGCATCGTCATGCGCCGCCGCCGCCGCCGCGCCAGATCGCGCTGGATGCGATAGATTTCGGCCGCGCGCTTTTCCTCGGTCAGGTCCTCGCGCGAGGGCAGGGCAGGGCGATTGGCCGGGACCGGGGCGGGCACGACCGAGGGCACGGCGGTCGGGCGCAGCGCTGGTGCGGTGGGCGAGGGCGAGTTGCGTGCGCGGCTGCCTTCGGACGACAGGATGCTGCCCACGGCACCCCGATGGGCGGGATCGATCCCCCGTTCGCGCAGACGCAGCACGGCTTCCTCGTCCGAGGACACCTGGATCTGGTGCAGCGCGGCGATCCTGCGGGCGATCCGCATCTGCCGTTCGGTCAGCTTTTCTCCCCGGATCGCCGCAAGCTTTCCCTCCAGCTCGGGGTCGGCGGCTGGCTTGCCGGCA
>VGDE01000301.1 GCA_016869875.1 Alphaproteobacteria bacterium | reverse complement strand
TCGCGCAGCAGCGCCATGTTGGACACCAGCATGTAGACCGAAACCTCGGTGGGGATACCCCATAGCGTTCCGCCGATGGTGGCGGCATCTACTGTTCCTCTGCCGTACCCGTCCTGAACGAACTGGGCGATGTCCTGCGGCGGCTCTGCCAGGACGTCATTGTCGACCATCTGCGCGGCCCAAATCGAATTGATGTTGTAGATGTCGGGCGCCTGACCGGCCAGCCGCCCTGTCAGCACCGTCTGCAGATAATCACCATAGGTGATCTGCTGGTAACGCGCCGTCTGACCGTCGCGATCATAGGCATTCAGACATGCGATCAGAGGCGCGGCTTGGCTCTGAGTATAATGCATCGCGATTGTAAGCGGCGCTTCCTGAGCGCCCGCCGCGACAGATGCAATGGTGCCAATTGAAAGAAAGAGCCCTCCAGTTATCGATAGATGCATCATAAGCTCTTTCATGCAGAAAATTTTGCGCAATACCGTGCTCCGCCCTATAATCGATTCAAACGGGCTAGGTTCTCTATATCGTCCGGTTTGGGGCTTGATGACTGACCTGCCCTCTGAGAGTTGTCCTCTCCGAAGTATGGCTTTTGAGCCTGTTGAGGATGCAGGAACGGCCCAGAAGAAGCACAGGGCGGAGGAGATCGTCGCGAAGCTTCGGCAGGTCGATGTGGTGGTGTTGCAAGGTCCCTCGGTGGCCGGGGCGGTGCGCTTGATCGGCGGTGAGGCATGAGCACGCCACCGGTCCGAATGTCATGCCGAACCAGTTCACCTGCCACCGGTGGCGCAAGGCGCATGGCGGGCTGAAGACCGACCAGGTGAAGCGGCTGAAGGAGCTGGAGAAGGATCGCGCCATTGAGGCGCCGTTGGTTCACGCCCAACGGCGAGGGAGCGCCTGCGGAGGGCGGTGTCGGACCTGACGCTCGAGAAGCCGATCCTGAGGGGTGAGGCTTGGCCGAAGACCTCGGGAAACGCCTGCGCCCCGCCCGCCGCCGTGCCTGCGTGGATCATGTGCGGGTGAAGCTCTCCGTCTCAGGGCCCTTCGCCTGTCGCGCGCCTGGACAGCATCGAGCAACGCAAAAGGAAAGCGCCGCGCGGACAAGCCGACGAGGACGCGCTGACCGCAGACATTGTCGCGCTTGCCAGCCCGGACGGGCGCTGCGGGCACCGGCGCATCACGGCCTGGATCGTGAAGGCCAGGCGCGTCGAGCGGATCCGGCGGCGGGACTGAGAAGGATCACGAAAGGCTCCGGTGGCGCCTTTTCCCGACGAAGCTGAAGGTTCCCCGGAAGCAGCCCGGGAAGGGCCGGCTCTGGCTGAACGACGGTCGTGCCTCCGTCTGCGGCCGGAACGGGCGAACCACGTCCGGTCCTGCGCCCCCGTCGAGAGCCGGACCCATGACGGGCGGAAGTGCCGCCTGCTCATGTCATCGACGAGTTCAGCCGGGAGTGCCGGGCTATCAGGATCGACCGGAGGCTAGGACCCGGCTGCGATGATCGACGTCCTGGCCGACCTGGTCATCCTGCGAGCGGTGCCCGGTCACGTTCGCTCGGAGTTGCCCCTCGTGGCGCCATCGGTTCAAGCCCAATGGCCGACGGCCCGGAGGCCATCGTCACCGCCGTCCGGGACTGGATCGACGTAGGGGGGCGAAGACGGCATTCATAGCCGGGCAGTCCTTGGGAGGGAGGAGGATCAGTAAAACAGTCCGGAGGCCTGATTTCCCGGCACCGGGCAGCTGCGAGAGCTTCAACTCGAAGCTCCGCGACGAGCTGTTGAACGGCGAGATCTTCCGCTCGCTCGCCGAGGCTCACGTCGTGATCGAGGCATGGCGCGTCCACTGCATTACAGCCCGGCTCCCCTCGTCACTGCGCCATCGGCCGCCCGCACCCAAAACCATCCACTGGCCGTCAAAGCGGAACGTGGCCTCTCCCCCGTCAGCGCCCGCCTTCACCAGCCCCCGTCATGCACGAAGGCTGGCTTTATCGCAAACTTCGCTGATGCTTCAGCCTGAGCTACGGTTGGGCGAGTAGAGCGGCATGATGGGGAGGAAGTGATGACGATCTCGTTCAAAGGTGCCCATTTTCCCAAGGACATCATCCTGCACTCTGACTTCTTCTATTGGCGTTACGGCGTGTCGTACCGCGACCTCGAGGAGATCATGGCGGAACGCGGTATCAGGGTCGATCATGCCACACTCGACAGGTGGGTGGAGCGCGATGCCGGTCAGGTGGCCGAGGATGCGCGTCGCCGCAAGCGGCCCACTAACAGATCCTGGCGGATGGAGGAGACCTGCATCAAGGTGAGGAGAATGGGTCTATCTTTACCGGACCGTCGACAAGTTCGGAAAGACGCTGGACTTCCTGCGATCAAAGCGCCGGAACAAGCCGGCAGCTATCCAGTTCTTTGCTCGTGCAATGGAGGTGAACGGCCTGCCGCGAAAGATCGTGATCGACAGGAGCACGGCCAACACCCAAGGCATCAAGAACATCCACCGGATGTTGAAGCGCTTCGGCTGCCCTGTCTCGATCAAGATGGTGCGGATCAAATACTTGAACAATCTGGTCGAGCAGGACCACCGCTTCATCAAGCGCCGGGTGAGGCCCATGCTCGGCTTCAAGAGCTCCAAGTCAGCCGCGTCGACCGTTGCCGGGATCGAGCTGGTGAACATGATCCGCAAGGGGCAGTTCCGGCCCGAGCTCCGTCCCTTTCAGCAGTTCTGTCAGCTCGGCGCCTGAAGCCGAGGAAGTCGCTGACCCTTGTATAACGCTGTACGGTTTGCGACAGAACCCGACGACTTGAAGCGAACCACTCAATAGGGGCAGCCAGAGGCATATCCGCATGACTTAGATAAATCGTCATTGTGACGATCTGTCTGACTCAGCCATAGCCACTTCTTATTTTCACATTTTTGCCTTGCACCCCGCCGCATGCCCCCGTATAGAAGCCAAACGCATCGGCGCTCAGACGTCCTGCAGACCTCAGGTGGGGCCATAGCTCAGTTGGTAGAGCGCTTGAATGGCATTCAAGAGGTCAGGGGTTCGACTCCCCTTGGCTCCACCATTTGAATATACTGGCACGTGCCAGACAGATCTTCTATAGCTGACGGATCTGCTTTTATTTTATCGAAAAAATTCAACGTCCTTGAAGAAGTTTTAGGTAAGTAGTCGGTCTGAACTCTATCAAGCGGCCCATGCGACGCACTGAGGGTGCTTTTTGCGCAAGATGACGGCGTCGATCAGATAAAGCAGCAGACCCAAGAAGCCCGGAGATGGGCGAGGATCTTGGGGATGTTGTGGCCGCAGGCGCAGAGGACGGCAAAGACGGCGTTGCCGATGCGGCCCGTCAGCGGGCACCTGGCGAGCCGCCCATCAGACTTCATGTGCCCGATCTCCGGCTCGATGGCCTTCGCCGCTTGAGGAGCTTTGCCAGGAGCGGTGTCATGCCGCGTCTCGTGCCGCTGATCAGGACCCGG
>VGDE01000300.1 GCA_016869875.1 Alphaproteobacteria bacterium | reverse complement strand
TGGACTTGACTGTCGGTCGGCTCGGCAGCGGCCGCCGGGACGGATCCGGCAGCGGGCGACCGGAGCTCGGCGGCGGTCTGGACAGGCGGCGCGGCGGTGGGCGGGGGAGCGGAGGGGGCGATGGCGGGCGCCTCGGCCGGGGCGGCGAGTTCCGTGATCGTGACGCTGCCGGGCTCGTCCACGAAGATGAACACGTCATCGAGGGCGTCGCGGCCTGCCGTGGTGGTCAGAAGGATGCGCCAGGCGAGCGACAGCTCGGCCGGGTTCAGCGCGTCGAGATCGGGCACGCCGTCGGTCAGCGGCGTGATCTCGGCCTCGCCGAGGCTGCGCAGCTCATCCAGAAGCGCCAGCGGGTTGGTGCCAAAGGCCATGGCATGGGGCGGAAGGCGCAGCTCGATCATCACCCGCTGCTGGGCAACCGCCGCAGGGGCGGGCGCGGGAGTGGGCGCGGCCGGTGTGGCGGCTGCCGGGCCGTCCCTCCGGGTCAGGCTGCGCAGGATGTCGACCAGCCGGGCGGTTTCGCTGGCATGGGCGCCTTCCGGCTCGAACAGCAGGCGCCGCAGCTGGTCGCTGGATTGCAGAAGAACGCCCACAAGATCGCGGCTGAGTGGCAGGCGTCCCTGACGAACCAGCTCGAACGCGTCCTCCAGGTGATGGGCGAATGCCGCCATCTCCGGCGGACCGAACATCCCGCCCGAGCCCTTCAGCGTGTGCAGGGCGCGGAAGGTCGTGTTGATGAGGCCCTGATCCTCGGGGCTCGTTTCCAGATCGAGGAGGGCGGCTTCGAGCTGCTCGAGCAGGTCGCGCGCCTCATCGAGGAAGGTTTCTGTGGCGTCGGGCATGCTCATGAGGCGCTCGATCCTGAGGGACGGGGGTTGAGTGCGGCGGTCATGCTGGCCCGACGAGCTTTCCAACTACGGCCAACAGCTTCGTCTGATCGAACGGCTTGACCAGCCAGCCCGTGGCGCCGGCGGACTTGCCTTCCTGCTTCTTGCTGTCGTCGGATTCGGTGGTCAGCATGACGATGGGCACGCCGGCATAGGCCGGCAGCGCCCGGATCTTGCGGATCATCCCGATGCCGTCGAGGTTGGGCATGTTCAGGTCGGTGATGATCAGCGCCAGCGGATTGCCGGTCAGCTTGGTCAGCGCGTCCGCCCCGTCAACCGCCGTTTCGGCCCGATAGCCGGCGGCCTGAAGCGCGAAGCTGACCATCTGCCGGATGCTGGCGCTGTCGTCCACGCAAAGAATGGGATGTGGCATGGGAGGGTCCTTGATCTACGGAAAGAAGCGCAGCGCGGATTGGCCGCGGAGGCGTTACACCGGCGTTGTCAAGCCGGTAGCAGTGACGGAAAATCCTGCGCGAGCGGCCAAGGTGGCGAGCGCAGGTGAGGAGGTGAGGGCAAAGTCGCGCCCTGCCGCTTCACAGCTTTGGCGGGCGGCCATCAGGATCTGGAGCAGGGTGACATCGGCTTCTTCCACGCAGCTGGCATCAATCAGCAGGCCGCCATCGCCCGCGCTGAGCGTGTTACGACATTCCGCGGCAATCCCCTCTGCCTGCACAAGCGTGCAGCGAGGTGGCAGACAAAGCGTGGCAGACATGCAGGCTCCCAAATCCAAAGATCAATGTCTCGGCGCGCCAACTCAGCGCATGACGACACCCGAGTTGACACGGAGAGTTTAAGAAGCCGTTTCTTGCGGAAAGATGCGGAGAATGCGTTGGATTTTGCAGCGCGATACGGCAACCACGTCTGTGCCGCACGTCAGGTCGCAGGCGACGTGGCTGTCGACCAACACCCGCAACCGCTGGTCTTCCTAGCAACTGTATCTCTCAGGCTGTTGCGGCGGTCCATTTCTGACGGCTCCTGCACAGGGCGTTCGCGATGGTGACGCGCTTTCTGGCAACGGCGGTGATGATGACCTTGTGCGGTTTTCCGGCCTGGCGGAGGCGATCTGCGAAGGATTTCAGGCTTGCGTTATGATGTGCCGCGACCAGTGCCGCCTGGAACATCACGTGCCGCAGGGCCCGGCGGCCTCCAGCGATGGCCCGTTTCCCACGAAGTGTTCCGCTGTCATGCGCGACCGGAGCCAATCCCGCGAGTGCCGCAGCCTCTTCGCCGGTGATGGTGCCGATCTCGGGGATTTCGGCGATCAGCATCGTGCTGGCAACCGGGCCGATCCCCGGGATGGAGCGAAGGACGATGGCGGTCTCCGAAAGGAGATGGTCACTGGCGATGGCCCGGGTGATCCGGTCTTCCAGCTCCCCGATCAGGCTGTCGATCCGGTGCTTCAGCTCGGTGTCGATGTGCACGAACATCGCGGCGGTGCCCAGTTTCTGATGCGCGCGGATTTGGGCCAGCAGCCGTTTGCGCATTTCGACCAGCTGCGCCCTTTTGGCCATCAAGGCTCTGAGAAGGCGTATCTTCTCCGCGGGAAGACTGCGGCCTGCTTCGGGTCGGAAGGCGAAGAAGCGGGCGATGAGTGCGGCATCGATCCGGTCGGTCTTGGCGCGTGTGCCCCGGCTTTGCGCAAGCGCCTTCACCTGAGCAGGGGGCACCTGACACCTTCCACCTCCAGAAGCGCCCAGAGCTGCCATTCCTGACCGCCAGTCGACCCAAAGCAGACAACGGCATCCCGGTCCTTGGCAAGATTTGCGACGGCAGCATGACCTGCCGGGGTGTTTGGCACTCTGCAGCGATGTCCGTCGGGCAGGCAATGAAGGTCCAGCCAGTCGCGGCTGACATCTGTGCCGATGACGCGGCCATGTGATGGATTGTCCATGCTCTCTTTCTTCTGGTGCGCGGTCCTTCAAAGGCCGCAGTCAACTGTCCGAGACGATGAAGAGAGGCGGTGCCGACAGGCCAAGAGGCGTGGTCACGCCACAAGGGTCAGACGTCGCGCACCACCCCGCCATCGGCCCTGGCCGGGGCCGGTGACGGGGCCAGTTTAGCAGAAAGGAAATACAGAAGGGTCAGGGCTTCGGTAATGGGATTGACCTGCCACGGGATTTTTCCTCCATCTGCGATTAGGGTCCGGCCCCTGGAGAGGGCGGACGATGAAGAAGGCACGGCTGACGGAAGAGCAGGTTATCGGCATCCTGCAGGAGCATGGTCGACGCCTATGTCGACGGCGCGAAGTGCGCTGACCTGTGCCGCAAGCATGGGATGTCGGAAGGCACGTTCCATGCGTGGAAGGCGAAGTATTCTGGGATGACGGTGTCAGAGGCCAAGCGGCTGAAGGCCCTGGAATGAGGCGCACAGCGCCCATTGAGAACTTCAGGCTGAAGAAGCTGCTGGCCGAGCAGATGCTCGACACGGCGGCGATGAAGGAACTCCTTTCAAGAGAATGGTAGCGCCCGCCGTGAAGCGCGAGGTTGTCGCGCATCTGAAGGTCCCTTCCGGGCTGTCGGAGCGGCGGGCGTGTCAGATTGCCGGGGCGGACCGCAAGATGGTGCGCGACCCGTCGCAACGCGCGCCGGACAGGGTGCTGCGCGGTCGGCTGCGGGATCTGGCCAATGAGCGGCGCAGGTTTGGCCACC
>VGDE01000299.1 GCA_016869875.1 Alphaproteobacteria bacterium | reverse complement strand
ATGCAGGCCCTTGGCCTCCAGCGACGACTGCATGGCAAGTGCGTTCATGACCGTGGCCAGCATGCCCATGTAGTCGGCGGTGGTCCGTTCCATGCCCTGGGCGCTGCCCTGCAGCCCGCGGAAGATGTTGCCTCCGCCGATCACCATGCAGACCTCGACGCCCATGGCCTGAACGGCCTCGACCTCGTTGGCGATGCGGGCGACGGTGGGGGGATGCAGGCCATAGCCCTGGTCGCCCATCAGTGCCTCGCCCGAGATCTTCAGCATCACGCGGCCATATTGCTTGGGGGTCTCGGTGGTCATAAGGGGCTCCTGTGGCCGGTCGCTTTCATCGCGCCGTTAAATGTCGCAAAAGGCGCGCAGGTTCAACTGCCCGGAACGCCCATGAGTGCCCCCGACCTGACACAGATCGACGCCTCGCGCCACCTGCTGATCGCCGGACCGACCGCCAGCGGCAAGTCGCATCTGGCCCTGGCCGTCGCACAGGCACAGGGCGGGCTGGTGGTCAATGCCGATGCATTGCAGGTCTGGTCCTGCTGGCGGGTGCTGACGGCCCGTCCGTCAGAGGCCGACGAGGCCGCCGCGCCGCATGCCCTTTATGGTCATGTGGGACCCGACCATGTCTATTCGGTAGGTGACTGGCTGCGCGAGGTGGCGGCCCTGACGGCGCAAAGGCTGATCGTCGTGGGGGGCACGGGTCTTTACCTGACGGCCCTCACACGGGGTCTGGCGCAGATTCCGCCCACCCCTGCTGCCGTCAGGGCCGAGGCCGATGCCCGGCTGGCCACGGCCGGCGGATTGGAGGTGATGGTGGCCCAGCTTGATGCACGCTCGCGGTCGGGCATCGACCTGCGCAATCCCGCGCGCGTGCAACGGGCATGGGAGGTCCTGCAGGCCACAGGCCGCGGCATCGCGGACTGGCAGGCCGAGACGCCGCCCCCGCTGCTGCCTGCGGCCGACTGCCAGCGCATCCTGATCACCAGCGACCGCGACTGGCTGGCCAACCGCATCGCCCGGCGCTTTCACGCGATGTTGAACCAAGGCGCCCTGGCCGAAGCCGGGGCCATGCTGCCGCAGTGGGACCCCTCCCGGCAATGGGCAAAGGCCATCGGCGCGCCCGAGCTGATGGCGCATCTGAAAGGCCAGGCCACGCTGGCCGAAGCGACTGAACGGGCCATCATTGCCTCCCGACAATATGCCAAGTCCCAGCGGATCTGGTTCCGGGGCCGGATGCGGGACTGGCAACCTTGGCAAGCGGGACCCCATGGCCTGCACCCCATATGATTCGCGGAAACTTTTTGCGGCATTTACGAGTTCTTGCTAGGATGGGCGGAAATCCGCTCAGGAACAGTAGCGCGGGTAGATGTCATGTTTCTGTGGGAACGTTCAGGTTGGAAGGAAGGATTTCCGTTTTCTCCCACGCGGGTCCGACCGCAAGGACGGGGGGTGAAGGGGCAAGGCGGTGACATCGACGTCACTGCGGCCAGAATTCAGGATGAAGGACATTCGGTGCCGGCCGACAGTGCGTCACTCCCTGTCGCCGCCTCTCCGGCTCCTCCGGCACGCGAAATCCGGGTCACCCCCGGTTCCCGCCGCTTTGCGCCGCCTATCGGCGGGATCAGGCTGATGCCGCTGGGCGCGTTTTCCTGGGGCAGCCGCAGCCAAATGCCTCAGCCGCGCACGCGTCCCGAACATGTGCTGATCTGGGTGACCGAGGGCAAGACGCGGCTGGATCTTCCCCGGCAGGGAATGGTGCTGCATCAGGGGGATCTGCGCTTCATTCCGGCAGGAACGGCCTTTGCCAGCCGTCCTCAGCCGGAAACCGAGGGCCATGTCCTGTTGCTGTCGCCCGAACTGGCCGCCGCTGCCGACCCGCCCTTTCCCGCCACCCTGACGGCAGGTCGCATAGGCGCGGCCGCTGCGGCCCTGGCGGCCACATTGCACGAGATGGCGGACGAGGCTGCCCTAGATCCGCAGGGAAAGGCCTTGGCCTGCCACCTGAACCTGCTGTCGCTGCGCCTGTCGCGCCTGGACGCCAGACAGGACCGACAGGACCGGCCGCCGCTGCCCGAACTGGCCAGCCGGCCCCTGGTCGAGCAGTTCCTGGCCCTTGCGGCCACCCAGCTTGGATGCTGCCGCACGCTGGCGGAGCTGGCGCAGGATCTTCAGACCACGCTGACCCAGCTTGACCGCGCCTCTCTGGAGGCACGCGGACGGCGGGCCGTGGACCTGATGAACGAACTGCGCCTGGAACGCGCGGCCGAACTGCTGCGCCACACCAACAGCCCGACCAGCCGCATCGCCCAGGATCTGGGCTTTGCCACCCACACCCACTTCACCCGTGCCTTTGTGGCTGCCACCGGCCGCACGCCGGACGCTTATCGTGCACAGATGAGCTAGGCTGGGCCCTTGCAGGCCATGCATGGTTCGCTTGCAGGGGTCGGGGTGGTTTCCCCGGCCATCGAGGGAAGAAATTCTTCGGCGGGAACAGGATCAGGCCTCGGCCTGCAGCGCCTCACGCCCTCTGAAACCGGTGGCGACCACAAATTTCTCCGACGAATCGCTGCGGCTGGCCGGCGGCTTCACATTGGCGACCTTGGTGAAGTTGCGCTTCAGCATCGCCTGCATCTCGGTCTCGGCCCCACCGGCCAGCACCTTGGCCACGAAGGTCCCCCCCGGCTCCAGCACGTCGAAGGCCAGCTGCGCGGCGGCCTCGACCAGCGCCACGATGCGGATGTGGTCCGTGCCCTTGTGACCCGAGCTTGAGGCCGCCATGTCCGACATCACCACGTCGGCCGGGCCGCCCAGCCATTCCTTGACCCTGTCGTCGGCGCCTTCCGACAGGAAGTCCAGCACGTGGATCTCGGCCCCCGCAATGGGATCGACCTCCTGCAGGTCGAGGCCCAGAACGCGGCCGACCTTCTTGCCCGACTTCTCCCCCAGCGCATTCACGCGGGCCACGGCCACCTGGCACCAGCCCCCGGGCGCGCAGCCCAGATCGACCACACGCGCACCCGGCACCAGAAAGCGGTACTTATCGTCCAGCTCGATGATCTTGTAGGCGGCGCGACCGCGATACCCTTCGCGCTTGGCCCGCGCCACATAGGGGTCGTTCAGCTGCCGCTCCAGCCACAGCTTCGAGGACATCTTGCGTCCCTTGGCGGTCTTGACCCGCACCTTCAGGTCGCGCGTTCCGCGCCCGCTGGTCTTGCCGGCCCGGCTGGTCGGTTGTTTCGTCATCATGCCACTCCGTTCAGTCCGTCCGGCGTCAACACCCCATCGCGCACCATCTGGGCATAAAGCAACCCCTCGCGCAGCCCGCGATCGGCCACCGACAGTTTGTTCGTGGGCCAGACGCGCATCAAGGTCTGCAGGATCGCCGCTCCCGACATGATCAGCGCGTGACGCTCGCGCCCGATGCGCGGATCGGCGCGCCGCCCGTCCGGGCCCAGTTGCAGATAGCTGTGGATCACCCGGTCGATCTGGTCGCTGGTCATTTCCAGGCCATCCACCTTGGTCCGGTCATAGCGGCGCAGGCCCAGGAAACTGGCCGCTACGGTGGTGACGGTCCCCG
>VGDE01000298.1 GCA_016869875.1 Alphaproteobacteria bacterium | reverse complement strand
GATCGTCCAGATCGCGGGTGGTCAGCGCGTTCAGCTCCCGCACGGTCTGGCGGTACACGGCGCGGCGGGCGCGGTTGTCCTGCATCCGCTGGATCGCGCCCAGCAGGCGGCCACGCAGGCCGGTGTCGGCGGAGGCGCTGTGTGCTTGGGCGATAACAGCCATGGTCTCAGGTCCTTCTTTCATCTCGTCTGCACCGTTCCCGGATGGCCCGGCGCTTCGTTGATCCAAAGATGGCGCTAACAATGAGCGTGCACAACGGACAGCTTGGCAATGCTGCGTTGCAGAAAGTGCATGAACAGCTCTGCAGATATCCGTCCTGATGGCTTCAGGTTTTGAGCGCTGCCATTCGGAGGAAAATCCTCTCGAACCTGCCGCTCGCCTCACGCGCCGCACAGTCGGAGCCCGCCGCTGCTGAGATATGGTTCTGTCATCCGAGCGTGCGAGAGAACGCTGGTGGTGTCGCGAGAGAAAGCAGTTATCGGCCCTTCAGGCTTAACGAGAAGTTCCTGTACCATGGTCTTAACGCTATTCATTATCAGCACTCCGTGCAGTTCCACGGTCATGGCCATGCAGGCAAAAAGTGGCGCGAAAATGTGTCTCATAGAGAGGGCTATGAGTGGCCGGAGTATCCGGCGTTAGTCCCGCCTCCGCGCGTTCCGCACCTCAAAACTATGCCACCCAGCACCTGAACTCACCGGATGATTGTTCCATCATCGGCACCTGGGTTGCAGGCAGCCGCTGTCCACGCATGGCCGAGATATTCGAGAACTCCGGCCTCTCCAAGAAGCGCGGCCGTGTCATCGAGCGAGGCGCGCCCCCTTGATGAAGCTCGCGGCGCCGCATGGAGGGTTATCACGGACCGGTCGATGCGCTGGATTTTCGCCACAACACGACCTTCAGGTGTGGCTAGGTGAAGGCAAATGCGCCCGGTCGTCCGGCCGCGGCACCTGACGATCTGGCCGAGTAGTGGTCAAAATGCCGCCAACTCGAGCTTGAGGCCCCTGATCTTCTGGAAACGCTTCAACTGCTCGGTCTTTCTCGCGTCATCCTCGGATTCCCGCGTCAGCCGCTCGGTCACTTGGCGGTTGAAGGCCTCCGCACGGGCGGCAGGGCGATCAACTTCGGCCCGCAGTGCCTCCGCCTCTTTCTGCTCTTCGGCGGTATACGGCTTGGCCGCTTCGTCAAAAAGCTCGCACTCTTGAGAGGCGGCCTCCTCCAGCCTCTTCAATAGCGTCGCGCGTGTCAGATCCCAAGCGGATGTCTCCCCGGCCACCTGGCGCGGCGGGTCCTGCTGTTGTGCCTTCCTGTCGTCGGTCACGCGGATGTCCTTGCTATGGCGTGTACACGGTAACAGATGCCGCAAAACGGCTGCAACCGAACGGCTCGCAGCTCATGGTCGATCATTTCCCTGGTTCATCGTGGCGCTTCTTCCGTGCTTTACGAACCGATTTCTGCCGCCCCTTTGCACGGCTTGCCGCGACTGCGCGGCACGTGGCGCTAGGGGAGATGCTGATTTCGTCCACGACCTGCTGGATCCACGGCTTCGCCTTTTCCGCAAAAGGCAAAGGCGCAACTGAAGCCTGGCGAAACACGTTCCATCGCCAGCGTCCGTCTGAGGTTGATGTTTGCATGCAGCTAACGCTGCATCTGGCCTCCCGTGCCCATGCGGCGCCAAATCGCGCGCGATCAGATTGACGCCTAGGCCAGAAACATCCTCTCCTGCAGTTTGATAGAAAGCTGGTTCGTCGAGGGCGCGAGTGGATCGCTCGGAGGGATTCACGCCCGCAGGCCCGGCGAAACCTGCTCTCAAACTCCGAGAGCTTAGGTGATCTGCGTTATGCTAGCCCTGACGGCGCATGAACTCGGCGAAGAGCGGCACGCTGAAGTCAAGGTAGCCATGGTCGGTGCTGTAGATCATGCCCTTGGCGATGATGCTGGCGCGCGCCGGTCCCAGAGACTGCTGCCTTCGATCCATTGCCTTGGCAATGTCGGCCATGGCGTAGGGCCCATCGCCAAGCGATGCCATCGTCTTGACGAACTGGACCTCCGCCCGTGTCAGGCGATCCGTCCGGACCTTGAAGAAGCCCTGGTCCAACAGCGCAAGCGTTTCAGCATAGGAATGTTCGACGTCTGCCGGTGTGATCTCCGGCCCCTCCGCATTGTTCCAGGTTACCGAGGCCCATTCCTGAAGGAAGAACGGGTAGCCCTTCGTGCGCTCCACAATGACCTGCAGCGCGTCCGCAGCTATGCTGGCCTCTTCCTCGAGGATCGGCTTTTCAACCGCCAGGCCGGCGGAGGCCGGATCGAGAGGCCCGACGACCGGATACTGGAACAATCGCTCGGCGTAGGACTTGGCTTCGCCCGCAAGGCGCGCAAGCTGCGGCAAACCTGCGCCGACCATGAGGATGGGCAGCCCCTCCTGTGACACCCGGTGAAGCGCCACGATCAGCGCCGAGAGATCAGAGTCGGACAGATACTGCACTTCATCGATTAGAAGGATCCATCCGCGGCCTGCTGCCTGCGCCGCCTTTCCGATCAAAACGAAGAGGTCAGGAAGATCGTAGCGCAGATCGCCCGTATCGGCCACGCCCGGCTCGGGTTCCACGGCAACCTCGACGCCGCCCACTTCGATCTTGAACATTGAGGCGAAGTTTCTCAGGCCCCGCAGGCCGCGCTGCGCGAGATGCTTTGCGGCTGCCACACCAGAGAGAGATCGCATGACCTTCCGCATCTCGGGATAGATCAGGCGGGCAAGACTCTCGCCTTCCGGTGCTTCCACTTTAGAGACAAGGAGGCCTTCCTGCTCGGCAATCCGCCCGACTTCATTCAGAAGCACCGTTTTCCCGGTTCCGCGGAGACCCAGCAGCATGATGGAGCGGGCACTTCGTCCCTTGACCGCCCGGCCACAGGATATGCGCGCTGCTTCAAGGATGGCGTCCCTGCCGGCGAGTTCCGGTGGGCGACTTCCAGCGCCTGGAGCAAAAGGATTGCGGTAGGGGTCCATCGTAAGTCTCCACGGCGCCTCGTTCTCTAGCCATCTCTAAAGAAGTCTAGTTCCTTACGCTAGACTTCAGTAGAAGTCGCTAGCCCGGCGGTGCATTTGCCTGCGACAGCATGAGTGCAGTTGGAGGGGATCTGTCGCAAACTATGCTGATGCTCCAGGCTGAGCTACGCTCGGTCGAGTAGAGCGGCATGATGGGGAGGATGTGATGGCGATCTCGTTCAAGGGCGCCCACTTCCCTAAGGACGTGATCCTCCATGCGGTCTTCTTTTACCTTCGCTACGGGGTATCTTACCGTGACCTTGAAGAGATCATGGCGGAGCGGGGGGTGAGCGTTGACCATGCGACGCTCAACCGGTGGGTGGAGCGCTATGCCGGTCAGGTCGCCGAGGATGCGCGTCGCGGCAAGCGGCTCCCTGACAGATCCTGGCGGATGGACGGGACCTACATCTAAGGTGAAAGGTCAGTGGGTTTATCTTTACCGGGCCGTGGACAAGTTCGGAAAGACGCTGGACTTCCTGCTGTCGAAGCGACGGAACAAGCCAGCCGCCATTAAGTTTCTTGCTCGTGCAATGGAG
>VGDE01000297.1 GCA_016869875.1 Alphaproteobacteria bacterium | reverse complement strand
ATGAAGTCCTCAAGGAATGCCCCCTCGTCATCCGACATCAGGTTGCGTGCCAGGCTCACCTCCAACACCGAGGGGAGCTTGGACCATGGCCGGCAACGAACCGGGTCCCATTGTCAACGCGGCCTAGCCTCACCGACGGGCAGTTTCATATCTGCCAGGGGCAGCCGAGTTTCCCGCGCTCCTACCTCCACGACCAAGCAGGAACGCAATGGCCAGAGATCGGTTTTGCAACTCCATTAGCCTGATGGACCTTGCGATGCTCGATACATGTTGGCAGAAGTCAGGAACGACGAGGCGAAAGCCTGCCCACCAAACCAGCCAGTTCCGGAAGCGTCGCTTCGCCACATCCCGCCTCCACGGCAGTCGCCAGCAATCGATGAATGCCATGCGCGGCGGGAGCGGGGGCGCCGGCCGCTTCGGCCATCTCGACGTAGTAGCCCAGATCCTTGGCCGCGTTCGTTATCGAAAAGGGCATGGACTGCCGGTCACTCTGCGTCAGGAACGGCACCATCCGGTCGAGGGCGGTTCCGCCGCCACCGCCTGCCTGCAGAACTGCGACAAGGTCTTCCGGGACAATGCCTGCGTCCTGCGCCAGCGCCGCTGCCTCGGCCAGAATGGCGATGAAACCGACCGAGACGTAGTTGTGCAGCAGTTTCATTCGGTGGCCTGCGCCCGAAGGGCCGACATGCTTGATCTCCTCGGCGAAGGCACCCAGAAGCGGGCGCATGGCGTCCACCACCTCGGGATCGCCGCCAACCAGCAGGTTCAGCCGGCCCTCATGCGCGGCCTGCGCGGTTCGGGTCATCGGTGCATCGAGAAAGTACCCCCCGGCCTCCTGGGTCAAAGCCGCCATCCGCCGGCTCGAGTCCGGCAACGAGGTCGAGCAGTCGATCACTGTCGTGCCCGGCCGCAGGGCCGCCAGGACGCCATCCGGGCCGGTCATCACCGCCTCAACCTGAGGTGTGCCGCTGACGCAGAGAACCATTGCGTCCGCCATCCCCGCCACCTTGGCGGGCGAAGGCGCCGGTTGGCCGCCGAGCGAGAGGATCTCGTCAGCGGGGCGGTTGCCGGGATGGTCCAGAAAGATCAGCCCGTGTCCCTTCATCAGGACGTTTCGCGCAATGCCGTGGCCCATATGGCCCAGCCCGATCAGTCCGACGGCGGTCATCGCGCACCCTTTCTTTCAGTCCGTATTGATCCAGATCGCCTTGGTGTCGAGGAACTCGTCCAGGTGTTCTGTCCCGCCCTCGCGGCCGTGGCCCGACATCTTGACGCCGCCGAAGGGCACTGCCGGGTCGATGGCGTGATACATGTTGACCCAGACCGTCCCCGCGCGCAGCCGGTGCGCCAGCTTGTGCGCCGTGCCCAGATGCGTCGTGAATACGCCCGCCGCCAGGCCATAGGGCGTGGCGTTCGCCCGCGTCACAACGTCGTCAAGCTCGTCAAAGGGCAGGACCGACAGCACCGGCCCGAAAATCTCCTCGCGGGCGATGGCCATGTCATCGGCGACCCCCGCGAAGACGGTCGGCTGGATGAAATGTCCGCCCTCCATCCCGTCCGGCGCCACGCGGGCACCGCCGGCCAGCACCCGGGCGCCTTCGGTCCGGCCGCGCTGCAGAAAATCTTCGACCCGCGCGGCCTGCCGCGCCGAGATGAGGGGACCGATCTCGGTTTCTGGGTCGATGCCGTGGCCGATCCGCAGCGCACGGGCGTGATCGGCAAGACGCGCCAGCACCTCGTCCTCGATCTCGCGGGCGACGAAAAGCCGCGAGCCGGCGATGCAGATCTGGCCCGAATTGGCGAAGACCGCCATGGCCGCGACCGGGATCGCCCGGTCAAGATCGGCGTCCCGGCAAAGGATCACGGGCGACTTGCCGCCCAGTTCCAGCGAGACGCGCTTGATGTTCCCCGCCGCCGCCCGTGCGATCGAGCGCCCGGTCTCGGTCGAGCCGGTGAAGGCAATGCGGTCGATGCCGGGATGGGCGGCCAGCGCCGCCCCCGCCTCGGGGCCCAGGCCGGTGACGACGTTCAGTACTCCCGGCGGCAGACCGCAATCCTGCATGATCCGCGCCAGCATCAGGACGGTCAGCGAAGCCTCTTCAGAGGGCTTCAGCACCACCGTGCAGCCGGTCGCCAGCGCAGGCGCGATCTTCCAGACCGAACCGGCGATCGGCGCGTTCCACGGGATGATCGCGCCGACGACGCCAACCGGTTCGCGCACGGTCGAGGACCGGATCTCGCCAGGGAACGAGTTAGGGATGGTCTGGCCGTGGATCGCTACCGCCTGCCCCGCGTAGAAGCGCAGCATCCCAAGGACCCGGCGGCTGTTCGTCAGGCTGCGTTGGATCGGCATGCCCATGTCCAGCGTATCGGACAGGCAGAGATCCTCCCACTCGGCCTGGACACGTTCGGCGATGCGCAGCAGCAGGGCCTGCCGCTCGAAGGGGGTGACGCGCGCCCATGGCCCCTCGAAGGCGCGGCGGGCGGCGAGAACGGCGGCATCGATATCGACCGCTCCGCCCTTGGGCACGGTCGCCAGAAGCCGGCCGGTGGCGGGATCGCGCGCCTCGATCACCTCGCCCGAGCGGGCGTCGCACCAATCCCCGTCGATCAGCATGCGCCGGGGGCTTCCATCGTAGAGCGCGGCGGCGCGGGCATGCCACACGCTCATGCGTCACACAGGGCGGCGAAGGGCCAGGGCCGCGGCGCCGGGGCGATGGCTTGCCAGGCATGGGCGGCATGCAGCACAGCCAGATCGTCGAAGCGCCGCCCCGCGATCTGCAATCCGATGGGCACGCCTGCGGCATCGTATCCGCAGGGGACCGCAACCGCAGGCTGCTCGCCGAGGTTGAAGGGCATGGTGAAGCCGATATGGGCCATGGTCCGCGCCATGTCGTTCTCGCAGGGACAGGCCCAGTCTGCGGGAAACGAGGTGTTGGGCGAGACGGGCGACAGGATCAGATCGAAGCGTTCGCTGGCGGCTGTGGTCAGGCGGCGGACCTCGAGCGTGGCGGCATAATCGCGATAGACCTCCTCGCCCGACCGGCCGAGACCTGCCGCCGCCCACTCGGCGATCTTGGGCAGGATCATGGCGCGGCGCTCGGCCGGCATGGCCTGGGTCTCGACACCGGCGCGGGTGCGCCAGAAGTCATCGACATGCTTCAGCAGGTCCGGCGTCATCCAGGGCGCGACCGGCTCGATGATGGCGCCCGCTTCCTCGAAGAGGGCCGCGGCCCGGGTGACGGCATCGCGGACCTCGCGGCTCACGGGCATGCCGCAGCCGGCCTCGAGCAGCAGGCCGACGCGCAAGCCGGCCAGCGTGCCGTCCAGTGCCTGCCAGTCCAGCGCCAGCGGCGGCAGGTTCATGTGATCACGTGCGTCCGGCCCCGACAGCACGGCCATCGCCAGCGCGGCATCGGCGGCGGTGCGGGTCATCGGACCAGCCACGCGGCCCATGAAGGGCGGGTCGATCGGCACGCGGCCGAGGCTGGGCTTCAGCCCCACCAGCCCGCACCATGCGGCCGGCAGGCGGATCGAGCCGCCGATATCGGTGCCCAGATGGATGGGGCCATAGCCCGCCGCACCGGCCGCCCCTGC
>VGDE01000296.1 GCA_016869875.1 Alphaproteobacteria bacterium | reverse complement strand
CCTCGTTGTAGGATTTCCAGTTCGTCGTGCGGTAGCGCGCAGCCTCAGGTTTGCTCATGCAAAGGCGCTTATCCTACCAGCGTGGACGCGTGAATCCCGCTGTAGGCTGGAGTTCTGCAACAACGCCCATGGCGTCCGATGCCACACGCCTCTTGGCGCTCCTGCGCAATGGTGGGGCCGAGATGGCTCGACTGTTCCTCAATACCGGTGCCACAGCAGCAGCCGTCGCCTACGACTGCACCGGGGTTTATCTCGAAACGTATTTCTGACGCGCCGAGAAGCACTTGGAAATGACTGGACCATGCGGGCTGTCTTTTTCCCATGATAATCAAGTCAGGCTTCGCCGCCGATTTCGATCTGTCCTTCGGCTCCTCGCAGCCACTCTTCCAATGTGCTGACAACTTCACTCACCCTCTCAGGCTTCCGCAGGGCACACTCCCAAATCGTCGCCACACGCCAGCCTGCCTCCAGAAGGTCTCTTCGGACAGCGCTATCTCTTAAAATGTTCGCTGCGAACTTCGCCTGCCAGAACTCCGGGCGGGTAGAGGGGCTGGTTGTGTATCGACACCCCTCGTGACGATGCCAGAAGCAGCCGTGCACGAAGACGACGGCATGGTACTTTGGAAGCACGAGGTCCGGCCGTCCTGGTACGCCGCTGGAATGAAGCCGGAAGCGAAAGCCGCGCGCGTGCAATGCACGCCTGAGAACAAGCTCTGGCTTTGTGTTCTTTCCGCGTATTTTGGACATCATCCGGGAACGCGTCTGCTGATCGACAATATCCGCCATTGTCTCCTGGCTTTCGTCCTTGAACCAACTGCAGTCTGCCAGAAGCAATAAAGCCACCAAGTGCTCCCGGTTGACCAGAAATCACCAAGCGGACCTCTGATGGCGTCAAAGGCAAACACTCGGCTCGCTCTATTGGCGCGCCGGCACCATCGACGCTGGGCTTGCTCTCGCCCTGAGAAGCCAAGTTATGCACTCGAGGTTGCTCTGGTGCTGATGGGCTGGTTTGTAGTGGATCAATCCCTGCGGAGGTGTCCGAAGGATGGAACCATTCATAACCGCAGTTCGAACACTGCATGTCACGCCCGGCCGGAGGGATCAGTTTGCCGCCAACCTCATAGATGGCCCTGCACCCGGGGCATTCGATCTTGACCAGCGCGACTTTGGTTTCTTCGGTGGCTCCAGGTTGCTGTTCACAATGGGCTGGTTCTGCAAAGTCCGACTCAATCCCGTCATTGTCGCCACTTGTCGCGCCCGCAGTTGTATCCGCCTCAACAATCAAAGGTGCAAGATCGGCGGTAAACTCCGAGGTATCGTGCTCAGTTTCATGCCAGCTCAGGGTTCTAACATCTCCATATTTGCCTCGCTGCTGGCTCTCAAACACCGAGGGTTGTCCGCCGAACGAGGATTATTCGTGACAACAGGGTGGTACTGGCTGGTTATGGATCCCGCATGCCCCAGATCAATCGGTGATACTCCGCCCGAAGACATGATCTTTCCGGAGTCAGGGGCATCGTGCGGCGCAACCAGATTCGGCGGTTGTGGTTGAACGGCGTTTTCGTCACTCGAACCTGATGCACCCTTTTGGCCTGATGGAGCATTATCAGCGGCATGGATTTCGATGTCGCTTGCCGCAGTGTGCTTGCTCTGATGTTGGGGTCTGTCTGCTTCTGTCTTGAGGCTATCCGGATGGCGACCCAGGAGGCGAGACAGCCTATCCATGAATTTCATGCATGCCCTCCCTGTTCAGCAGAACAATCTGCTGGTCACGGGGTTGCCTAGCGGCCGGATCGGTGTCGAGCCCCAGCCGCCGAAGCGCATAGTATAGCAATGCCCTTCGAACCCTGATCTTAGCCTTGCCACCCTTCATGCCGTAGTCGAGCGCGATAACCTTGGCCTGCGTGTCGGAAAGGGCGGGGTGGGGGCCGATTTCGAGCGTCACCATGGCGTTCCAGTCATGATCCTCGTCGGCCAGAATGCCGCTCTCTCGCGAGCCGCGGATGTCGATGATCCGGGACAGCAGGAAGTCCTTGAACACCTCGTCGCCGGAGCAGAACACCCTAGTGTGCCATCGGAAGCCGTCGAACGCGATTGCATGCGGCGCGATCCAGCGCCACTGGGGCTCCGGGTTGGAGAGGGACTGATACTGCACCTCGATCGCCTCATATCGGCGGATCGCGTCGACTATAAACCGAAGGGTTGCCGGGGCGACGCCACGGGCTGGGGTAGGGGCGGAATCGTAGACGGGCAGACTTGCGATCCAGCAATCGTCCTGATCGAGGATGCCGTCGGCAACCGATCGCAGCTGGGCGAGGTACCGACCGGCATCGAGCTTGTCGAAGACCGGCCCGAAGCCCGGCTGGCGCACATAGGTCCGCAGGCTGCGGTCGTAGTACATGTTGTGAGCGGCGAGGCCGATGTAGCGGCTCAGGTCGGATGACGCCTGGTTCACCGAAAACCCGAACTGCGCCATCACATCGCTGCGGTTCACATGTCCCTCCCAGAACAGGCGAAACTCGATGAACTCGAGCCTCTGCTCGACCCCCCAACGAAGCTCCGACCTGTCGTTGCTCACCACGCTCTGCCGTCATCGGTCGATGCGCATGGAAATTATGCGCGCCCAATTTTTGGCTTTCTCTGACGGTAGAGGCACGGTGTTTGGGGATCAATGGAAAAGGGAAGGGTTAGCGCGCAATTATCCAAAGGATTTTCGCAGGTTCAGTGCGACGGCGTCCGGCGCCATTCGCACGGGTTCCGCCTCGAGATGGGCGTATCGCGCCGTGGTCTGGACCTGCGTGTGGCCAAGGAGTTTGCCGATCATGGGCAGGCCCTGACCCGACGCCACGGCCGTGGACGCGAAGGTATGGCGCAGATCGTGGATGCAGACGTCCTTGACCTCAGCACAGGCGCAGACGCGCTGCCAGAAGGGTTACAGATCGCTCAGGGGTTTGCCGGGCAGGGTGCCGGTGATCATCCCAGGCGGCTGGGGTGCCATCGACCACCACTTCGATTTCAGCCCGGTGCTCAAAATAGTAGCCTGGCGGCGACAGCCACACCTCCGGCGGCTCCGGATCGCCATCGCGCAGGAACACCACCCCGGCCGCTGGCACCGTCTCGGGCAGGATCGCATTGGGCAGGACCTTCGCGCCGGGCGGCATCGCGCCGGACAGTAGGATATGGAGCGACGCGAGCGGGCGCTCGGCCGTGGATTGCGTGGGCAAGGAGTGGGGTTCCGAAAGCTAGTTAGGCGATTGACAGGTGTCGACCGCGGGGAGACGTTCAGGCACCGGTCTTGAGGCTAGATAGGTTAGGGACGGTTTTCCGAAGTGGCGATGACTTCCTCAAAGACAGCACCAATAGCCTCTTCGATCGTTGGGAAAGGAATAACTTTTCCTTTTCAGATTTCCGTGGCGTGTTGGGTCGACCTGCTCGGCTACGGTCAAATGATCAGTCGGGCAAAATTCAATCCGCTTGACGAGGAATCTAAGGCCGCTTTGAGTAACCGTCCAGTGAAGCCGCTCAGGTGGTTCTCGGCTTCCATTTCTTTGCAAGCTTGAGGACAACGAGGCGGAGCTCATCAGCGTCCGGGAGATGTGG
>VGDE01000295.1 GCA_016869875.1 Alphaproteobacteria bacterium | reverse complement strand
TTCCGCTCGGGCTCGCCCCTGCGAAGAAGGGGCGATAGGGTTCGCCGGATTTGATCACGGCGTGAATGGTGCGCGCCATCTTCGCGGCGATGGCTGTGTAGGCCTTCCGACGGAGGTCGGGATTATGTCGGTCCTGGGCGATGTAGCGTTCGAACTTGTCGCGGAAGCTGTTGGCGCGCTGGAGCACGGCCGTCTGCCCCGCCATCCAGAGCGTTCGGCGCAGTCTGGCATTGCCATACTTCGAGATCCTGCTTCGGCCGCGGAGTTGCCCATCGAGGCGCCATCGGTTCAAGCCCGATGGGCGACGCCGGACTGCACGGTCGCCAGATCCATGCCGCAGAACTTCAGGAACTGGCGGTGATGCCGGAAGCGCCGCAAGTCGCCGGCTTCGGCCAGAATGGTGAGTGCGTTGATCGGGCCGATGCCTGGGACCGACGTGAGCAGTTGGCAGTCGAGACGATCAGAGAGCAGTTCGACAGCTCGGGCCTCGATCTCGTTGCGCTGGCGGATCAGGCTACGCCCTTCTGCCAGCACCATTCGGAACATCCGCAGTGCGTCGGAGTCGGCTGCTACCGGCAGCCCGACCGAACAGCGTGCTGTCTCATAAATGTCGGATATCAAGGCGGTCTTCGAGACTTTCTTCCCGACGACATCCCATGCCGCAGAGAGGAAGTCGTCCTTCTTCATCGCGCTGATCAGGTGTGGCGATGGGAACATCTCAAGAAAGGCGAGAAACCAGTCGCTGCGGGAACTTCGCTGGAAACGAGCAGCTTCTGGAAAGTAGAGAGGCAGGTAATGTCCCAAGATACGATGCCACAGCTCGGTCTTGGCCTTCGAGACGACTTCGTGCGTCTTTGAAAGCTCCTGGATATCGTTGATCCCCGCCTGAAGCGGATCTTGAAAGACCTGAGTGGCACCAATCTGGAGCATGTGCAGGATGACCTGAGCGTCTTTGGGGTCGTTCTTGTCCCAACTGTTGTGCAATGCTTCGCGGGTTCTGGCCAAGGCGACGGACGAGACAAGCTTGACGTCGAAGCCGGCCATGCCGAGCTGATACATGAGCGCGCGATGATAATTGCCCCTGGCTTCGAAGCCGATCTGAACCGGGTGTTGGTAGTCATCCAGTAGGGCAACCAGGCGCTGGAAATCTTCAAGAGTGTTGGTGATCGTCAAGCGTCGCCGCCGCGTCTTGCCAGGAATGGCAATCAGCACCTCATGGCGATGCTTGGAAATGTCGATGCCTACCAGAACAGGGGCATCCGAAGTATGCTCGATCTTGGTCATAGCTGGTCTCCTCTGTGGTGTGTGGTTGGCAATTCCACCATAGAGACCTGAGCGCCGGTTATGACCGCCCGCTGCGCGATTTGAAGGCTTCGCAGGCGGCCATAACCCGAAGCGGCCAAGAGTTCCTGACGTGCTACGGGACGGAGTTCACCAGCCGAGCGATCCTGAAGCGGGCCGAGCAGAACGACGTTGCCTGGCACTACATCGACCCCGGCAAGCCGCAGCATCGAGCCATGTGTCCGCCACTGGTCCGAGGGCCATGGCGAGGGCCTTCATCGAAAGCTTTAACGGCAGCTTGCGCGATGAGCTGCTGAACGAGGAGATCTTCGACACCCTGGACGATGCCCGCCGCAAGATCGCCCTCTGGCGCTATGACTACAACACCGTCAGGCCGCACTCCTCGCTCGGGAACCTGACACCGCTCGAAGCGCGCCGGACGCTTGCGCTACCTGATGGCTCCGCGCCCGGCGCGCTTGCCCTGAAACCACCTGCCGACTACCAATCTCAAACCGGCAGACTCTCGTTATGAACGAGGGACCAAAGGGGGGCAGGTCAGGAAGAATGGAAACATCTGCGCGCCCAAGACCATCTAGAAGATGGCCGTGCGGCCGTGGAACCGGTATTTGGCCAAGGCATAGCCCGCCATCGTCGACGTGGCGACCTGCAGCGCGGTGATGATGGTGGTCACCAGTACAGAATTGAAGAACCATCGTCCCATCGGCAGTTCGTCGAACACCCGCAGGAAGACCCCCATTGCGGCGCAGCCGGCAGATAGCGGGGCGGGTTGGCGTAGACGTCCGCCGGGGCCCGCAGGGCGCCGATGAACATGTCCACGAACGGCAAGATCATCAGCAGCGAGCCCAGCAACAGCAGCCCGTACTTGAGGACGGACGTGGCAAGGCGAAGGCGTTCGTTCATGCCCTGTCCCTCAGAACGCGAAACTGGAACAGCGCCAGCACTCCGATAAGGCCGGCAAGCATGACGGCCGCCGCTGATGCGCGGCCCATGCGCAGATCCTCGAAGGCCATGCGATAGGCGTACAGGGCCGTGACATCCGTCGCACCGCGCGGTCCACCGCCTGTCATGGCCAGGATCAGGGCGAAGGACCCCATCCCCGTGATGAAGCTGGTGATGGTGACGAAGACGAAGGCCGGGCGGATGATCGGAAGCGTGATCGACCGCAGCATCCGCCATGCGCCGGCACCGTCCAGCGCCGCCGCATCGTAGATGTCCTGATCGACAGCCTCGAGAGCGGCAGAGAAGATCAGCATGTTGCGCCCGATGTCGTACCAGACCATGACCAGAATGATGGAGATCATCGCCATCGTCGGATCGGTCAGCCAGTCCGGCCCTCGGATGCCGAACCCCGCCAGGACACGATTGATGACGCCATGTCGGTCATCCAGCACGAACTGCCACAGATACGCGATGGCCACGATGTTCGTCAGTTGCGGCAGGAAATAGATCGAACGCCAGATCGCCTTGCCACGCGCCCGGTAGAAGACGAAGGCCAGTCCTAGGGCCAGCGGCACACCAATGGCGACAAACCCCAAGGCAAAGACGAACGTGTTGACAAGCGAGCGAAGAAAGTTCGCATCACGCGTCAGCAGGAATTCATACTGCCGCAGTCCTACCCACGACGGGGTGCCAAGCGGGTTCCAGCGCGTGAACGACAGATAGATCGAATACCCCAAGGGAAGAACCAGAAAGACGACCGCGAACAGGATCAGGGGCGACAGGAACAGCCATGGGACGCCCCGGCTGCCGGCCGGTGTGGCAGCAGCGCGCATTGCTCAGTAGAACTCGAACAGCACGTCTTCGACTTCGTCGTTCAGCCCGGACAGGGCTGCATCGGGATCGGCCGTACCCCCGATCACCTGCTCCAGCGCACGGGCGATCATGCGTTCGATTTCGGCGGCCTGCATCACGTTCGGCTGGCTGATCGCCCGGTCCTCGGCCAGTGCTGCCACATAGGGCGCCGTGAAGGCATCCGGCGCGGGCAGTGCAGCAGTATCGGCGACGGACGCCGTCAGCGCGCCCATGCCGTCCAGCATCTGCGCCACACAAGACGGCCGGCCGTCCCGGGGTTCATTCAGGAAGCGGACAAGATCCCATGCAGCCTCGGCCCTGCTGCTGGAGCTGTCGACGCCCATGAAGAAGGCGTACTGCAATGTCCGCCAGTCGTCGCCGGCCGGGATGGGCGACACTACCACGTCGCCAAAGCGGTCGCCCAGTCCGTCGCGGATGGCGCTCTTGAACCAGTTGGCCATGATCATCATGCCAATTCCGCCGGCGGGAAAATCATAGGCGTCGATGGACAGGTCCGCGATCCTGTCTTGAACCAGCC
>VGDE01000294.1 GCA_016869875.1 Alphaproteobacteria bacterium | reverse complement strand
CGATCGTCGGGAAAACGGCCCACCGGACCGTTTTCCTGTTCCTCCTCACCCTTCGCCCCCGACCTTGATCCCGGTGCTGCCTGTCAGCAGGTGCGGCCCCTTGAGGGCGGCATGGGATGTTCACGGCCAAGGTCTTCTGGCGGGACAGGGTGCGGAAGTCTGGCACGGCCCGGGTTCGGGCCGATCAGGTGCCACAGGCTTTCGACGAAGCCCATGGCTTGCCGGCGCGCCATGCCAGACAGCACCTTCATCGTCAGGCCCCTTTGTATGGCGGCATCACCACAGGTCTGCTGTCGCCCGCCTCTGCCCATCGGCGCAGCATCCCAGCTCATCCTCGGCTCAAGCCAGATCACACAGCGCACCACGGCGCCTGAGCGCTCCGTCGCAGGTCGGCCAGTTCCCTGTCTCGCAGCCCGGGGATGCGCGTCCGCTCATGCAGGCCAGCCACCACGCCGGACTTTGCAACATGAACCTCGTGCAAGGTCTGGGCTACGGAGACCCTTGATAAGAAAAACGTGCTTCAACTGCGTCGCAACTGGAACTGACAACGGATATTCACATAGGCTTCGTCAGTCCCAAGCAGAACGGCCCGAAGTACCTCTGCCGGCCGCTGTCGCTCGCGACCAGAAAGCGTAAGCAGATGCGTTCAGGATCGGAAGGTTGCTGGCAACGGTGAAGGCCGGGATGCGCCAGAAGCGGTTGCGCTCCCTCCTTCAGGTGTTGTGATGCTCGGTCGAGCAGCGGACCGATCCATCCCAACCTCGATCGTGTTCACGCGCAGGCCGTGGACGGCGCCATGGGTGAAGGTCAGGTCCTCTTACATGATCGCGCCGGTGCTGTTCAGGACGATGGTCACCCTGTTGTCGATCCAAGACTTTCTGCGGACGGTGACCCAAGTGCGAGGCCCAGGAGGATATCCCCAAGCAGCAGCAGGCCTCCGGGGGTGGTGCGCCGATAAACCGCAGCGAGGTGAGGAGAGCGGACTCCGGTGGCCGCCTGCCACCACAGATCAGGATCAGGCATTTTGGCCTCCGTCCGATCATGACTGCTTCCTGTAACATGCAGCTTGGGCGCCGACAGCACGTTGCAACGGAACGTTTCCAGACCGCGATGACGATCGAGGCGCCTCGCCTGACCTTCGGAGGGCAGAATGGGAACACCCTAGATCAGAAAGTTGCGCCGGTCCGCAATTAAAGGTTGAAAACTGGTTAATCTCACGTCAACCATAGTTAACGGCGCATTTTCGCCGTGTAGCTGTGGGCTGATCCAACAGCCCGACCCTCGAAGTGGCACCCTCAAGGGGTGCGTCTGCCGGGAGTGGATGCTGCCCTTGCGCCTCCCCCGCACATTTGAAAACGGCCATGTACCGGCTGCAGCCGGTGCCTGGTGACTTTATGAACCTCACTTGGCGGAGATTTCTTCATGGCCATTAACTATGCCGACGCTGACTACGTCCGCGGCACCGGGGTCATCGAGATCGGGCAGTCCGGTCTTGTTAACCTGAACGTGCTCGGTACGACAAACGCAGGTCCCGGAACCGGAGAATATGCTCCGCCGTATACTTCGGGAGTTTCGGCGCCGAACGACACCAACAACCAGCTCAACATCGGTGAACAATTCATCCTTTCGCGCGCGGTCAAGACCGACTTCGATGGTACGAACGAGTCCGCCACCTATACGATGCGGGGCACCGGCACCTACACGCCCACTTCGGGCACACCGCATGACGTCATCATTGCGGATCGTACGACCTCTTTCGGTGCCACCGAGTCCGTCATCATATTTCCCTACAGCGACGCGCCCACTACGCTATTGGGGGAAGTCGGTAATATCGTCGCCTTGAACCTGACAACGCGAGCGGTTGGCTGGGACTTTGACGTCAACGCACCGCTTTGCTTCGCCCGGGGAACGATGCTGGACACTCCGGAAGGGCTGCGTGCGATCGAGAGCCTGAAAGCCGGGGACCTTGTCCTCACCAGGGACAACGGTCCGCAGCCCATCCGCTGGATCGGGTCGCGCATGATCACGGCCAAGGAGCTTTCGGCTCATGAGAAGCTGCGCCCGATCCGCATCAAGGCCGGTGCTCTCGGGGCGGGCACGCCGGCGGCCGACCTGGTCGTCTCGCCACAGCACCGCGTGCTGGTCCGCTCGAAAGTGGCAATAAGGATGTTCGGCGCGGCGGAGGTTCTTGTTGCCGCAAAGCAGCTTTTGCAGGTCGACGGTATCGACATCTGCGACAAGCCCGATGAAGTCGAGTACTTCCACATGCTGTTTGATCGGCACGAGGTTGTTTTTGCGAACGGCGCCGAAGCCGAATCCCTTTACACCGGACCAGAGGCCATCAAGTCGGTTGGTCCGGCTGCCCTGGAAGAGATCTACGAGATCCTTCCCGAGCTGCGAGAGCGGGACTACAAGGCCCGAGGTGCGCGGGAGTTGCTGTCCGGGCGCATGGGCCGAAAGTTGGTATCGCGCCATTTGCAGCATAATCGACCGCTGGTCGCAGCTCTCTGACTTCCCCAGCGCATGTCGAACTGGAGCCCGCAGACATCCTGCGGGCTTTTTCATGTCCGCCTCCTCACGTCCACGAACAGCACCACCTACAGCCCGGCCCAAGCATGTGCCAGCAGCGTCGCCCGCAACTACAGGGGTCAGGCTGCGCCTCGGACGTACGCAGTCGATCATGTGACGGCACCTTCGAAGGATGACGCCCCCCGCTGAAGGGGCGACTGAAAGCCGCCGTTCTCCACCTGCTTTTGCAGGGGGGTGCGGATCAGCGAATGATGCGCCATATGGACCAGCCCATTTGCGTGGGCCGTGGTGCCGTAGCCGATGCCTGCCACGAGCTGATGGGCGTGGCGCATGTACGTGACCGTATCCATCACTTCGACGATGATGCTTGGCCCATCCACCCGGCAGCCGGGATGTTGCCGCCGCCGACTGCCTCAAGCCCCAGGTTCACCAGATCGCCGCCGTAGTTCCCGTATTTCCGGGGCTGCGTCGTCAGAGTTTCATCGTCGCGGATGCTGATGGGATGGCGATGATCGTGCCGTGACCACCACTGCCGGAACCTTGGCTGATATTCCCCGCGCGCCAGAAGCCTGTCCACTTCCGCCTGGTTCCAGATGACCCTTGGTGCTTTCACACTCATGGGGCACGGCCCCAAATGATGACGGCCTGCGCCCGCCAGTGTTCTGCGTTTTCGTAGATCGGCGTGCCGGGCAGGAAGTTGTTGGCCCCCTGACTGCCGGCGCCGTGGAACTGGAACCCGATCGGGCCGGTCCTGACGCCATCCCGCAGCAGCGCCCGCGTGACGATCGTGCCGCCCGGGATGTTTCTGCCAATGGTCGCCGTGGCGGGACCTGTGGCCGGAACTGTCGGGTCATACCGCTGCAGCAGTGGAGCGGCGACTGGGTGACCGCCGCGCGTCCAGTCGCTGCAGTCCGGCCAGCATCTGGATGTGGGGTTCCCGCCAGAGCTGACCGTTCGGTGCGGCAGCTGACGCAGCGTTCGGGCCAACGGCCAGGGATTGACCTTGGCACAGTGCAGCGTGACCGTTTGGGCTGGGGCGCCACGCCTACATCAAAATGTGCGAGAGCTGCCTCGAGCGTCACGGGGAAGGCCTGCTCTGCCGGAC
>VGDE01000293.1 GCA_016869875.1 Alphaproteobacteria bacterium | reverse complement strand
TCGGACGAAAGCTGGGATCGGGTCGAGGCTGCCTTGGGCAATGCCTGCAAGGCTGCCGGCCATGACTACGAGATCTTCCCGGGCGAAGGTGCGTTCTATGGTCCCAAGCTGGAATTCGTGCTGACCGATGCCATCGGCCGCGACTGGCAGTGCGGCACGCTGCAGGTCGACCCCAACCTCCCCGAGCGCCTGGACGCCGAATATGTCGGCGCCGACGGGCACAAGCATCGGCCGATCATGCTGCACCGCGCCGTACTGGGCAGCTTCGAGCGCTTCATCGGCATCCTGATCGAGAACAGCGCCGGCAAGCTGCCCTTCTGGCTGGCCCCGCGTCAGGTGGTGGTGGCCTCCATCGTTTCAGACGCGGACAACTATGTCGCCAAGGTGGTTGAAACGCTGCGCCAAGCAGGTATCCGGGCCGAGGCCGACAGGCGCAACGAAAAGATCAACTACAAGGTGCGCGAGCATTCCGTGGCAAAAGTTCCCGTCATACTTGCAATCGGGATGAAAGAGGTCGAAGATCAGACCGTCTCGATGCGCCGTCTGGACAGTCAGGGCAGCCGAACCCTGTCCTTGGCCGAAGCCGTCGAGATGCTGAGAACCGAAGCGACCCCACCTGACCTGCGCTGAACCCTGCCGATGTTACCAAAGCTTCACGCGCGAGCGGCGGTCCGCGCGCAGTTCCCCCTTGCCTTTTGATGCGATTCGGGCATCCTCTCTTTTGCGTGAGCGAAGACTTTCTACCGCCTCCCTCTTGGGCAGCCGGAAGACCGAAAGCGGGCTGCACGGCCTGGCGCAATCCTGCGTCGGGATGACTTGAAGGAGAGAACGGTTATGGCGACCGGAACGGTTAAGTGGTTCAACGCCACCAAAGGTTATGGCTTCATCGCACCGGACGATGGCGGCAAGGATGTTTTCGTGCACATCTCGGCTGTCGAGCGTGCCGGACTGACGGGCCTTCAGGATAACCAGAAGATCGCGTTCGAGATGCAATCCGGCCGCGACGGCCGCGCCTCGGCCAGCGACCTCAAGCTGCTCTGATTCCCGCATCGCGCGGAACGTGACGGCCCGTTTGCGCGGGCCGTTTTTCTTTGGCACAAGGGACCTTGAACCACGCAGGCCCGTCGCCATGAACCTTGCCCAGCATGTCCTGACCGCAGGACAACTTTGCCCCGACAAGCTGGCGCTGTCAGTCGTTGGTCCCACCCGGGCGGAACGCTGGTCTTACGGACGCCTGATTCAGGCCGTGCAGGGTACGGCAACCGGGCTGCGGCAGGCGGGCCTGCGGCCGGGTGACCGGCTGTTGATGCGCCTTGGAAACCGGCCCGCGTTCCCGGTGGCCTTTCTGGGCGCAATTGCGGCCGGCATTGTGCCGGTCCCGACCTCAGCCCAGTTGACCGCACCCGAGGTGACAAGGCTGGCCGCGCGCCTTGCCCCTGCCCTGGTCGTCGCGGGCAGCGATGTCCCAGTTCCCGATCATCCGGCACCCGTCGTCACCGAAGGCGAACTCTCCTCCTGGGCTCGGCTGCCGCCAGCCGATTTCGTGACGGGCGATCCCGACCGCCTGGCCTATATCGTCTTCACCTCGGGCAGTTCGGGCCAGCCGCGTGCGGTCATGCATGCCCATCGTGCGATCCTGGCACGGCAGATGATGTTCCAGGGCTGGTATGGTCTGCAACCGGAGGACCGGCTGCTGCACGCCGGCGCGTTCAACTGGACCTTCACGCTTGGCACCGGGCTGATGGACCCCTGGACCCTCGGCGCCACCGCGTTGATCCCGTCCGAAGCCACTGCGATCGAGCAGATCCCGCTGTTGGCGGCCCGCCATGGCGCCACCATCATTGCAGGCGCGCCGGGTGTCTTTCGGAGGCTGCTGCGCGCCGACTGGCGGCCGATCCCCACGCTGCGCCATGCCCTTGCGGCCGGAGAGCGCCTGGACCCTGCCCTGCGCGCGGCCTGGACGGCACGGACCGGCACCGACCTGCACGAGGCGATGGGCGCGTCGGAGATCTCGACCTTTGTGTCCGGCAGCCCGGATCGCCCTGCCCCTGTCGGCACGGCCGGCTTTGCCCAGCCAGGACGTCATGTCGCGGTGCTGGGAGAGGACGGGCATCCGGTGCCGGAGGGTCACGCGGACGCCCTGGCGGTGCGGCGAGACGACCCCGGCTTGTTTCTGGGCTATCTTGACGATCCCGCCGCGACCACCGCCTGCTTTCGCGGAGATTGGTTCCTGACCGGCGATCAGGCGCAGGCCGACCCATCGGGAGCCATCACCCTGCTGGGACGGTCCGACGACATCATGAACGCTGGCGGCTTCCGCGTCGCTCCGCCGGAGATCGAGGACCTGCTGTCCCTCCATCCCCAGGCGGGCGATGTCGCCGTTGCCGAACTGCCGGTTGGTCCCGGCAGCAGCATCATCGCGGCCTTCTGGACAGGTCCTGCAGCGGCTGAATCGCTCCAATCTCTGGCCGAGGCGCAACTGGCGCGCTACAAGCAGCCCCGCGCCTGGATCCGGTTGGACGCGCTGCCCCGCACGCCGACCGGCAAGATCAACCGCCGCGCCCTGCGCGAGGCGCATCGCAAGGACCTGTCATGACCCGCCTGGACATCTTCGCCGATCCCGTCTGCCCTTGGTGCCTGATCGGCAAGGTGGAACTGGATCGCGCGCTGGAAAGCCGCCCCGATCACCCCTTCGGCATCACCTGGCACCCGTTCCGGCTGAACCCGCAGATGCCGCGCGAGGGAATGGACCGGGTTGCCTATCTGCGCGCCAAGCTGGGCGATCAGGCCGAGGCCGCCGGCCGGGTCCTGGCACAGCGGGCCGCGACCCTGGGCCTGGTGCTGAACCCCTCGCCGCGAGAGCCCGACACCACTGACGCCCACCGCCTGATGCACTGGGCAGGGCTTGAAGGCGCGCAGACGCGGGTCATGGCGGGCCTGCTGCGGGCGCATTGGCAAGAGGCGCAGGACATCAGCGATTCTGAGGTCCTGACCCGCATCGCAGCGGGCGCAGGCATGGACGGCACCTTGACGGCCCGCCTTCTGGCCACGGATGCCGATCGCGAGGAAGTTGCCGCGCGAGAAGCTCACGCCCGTCAGCGGGGCATCACCTCGGTCCCGACCTTTGTGGTGGCGGACACGCATGCCGTCAGCGGTGCTCAGCCCGCAACCCTCTGGCAGCAGGTCATCGACGAGATCATGGCTGCCTCCCGCTAGTGGAACTTGCAGAATCTGCAAATTAAGGCTATCTGCCGGGGTCTGAACCGACAGGTGACTCTCATGACCGACATCGCTTATTCCAGGCTCGCGCCGCCGCGCCGCCTGCCGCTGCCCGAATTCATTGCCATGCTGGCATTTCTTTTCGCCACCATTGCGTTTTCGATTGATGCGATGTTGCCCGCCCTGCCTGCCATCGCGGCCGACCTGACACCTGACAACGTCAATCGCGCCCAGTTGATCCTGACCGCCTTTGTGGCGGGAATGGGCTTGGGCACACTGTTCGCGGGTCCCTTGTCGGACGCGCTCGGGCGCAAGCGGACAATCACCCTCGGCTTCGGGATCTATATCCTGGCGACGATTGCCGCGCTTTATGCCGATACACTGGAATTCCTGCTGATCGCCCGCTTTGTGCAGGGCTTGGGCGCGGCGGGTCCA
>VGDE01000292.1 GCA_016869875.1 Alphaproteobacteria bacterium | reverse complement strand
GTCCAGGACCCTTACGCCAATGTGGCGGGCGGTGCCGTCTACCAGGGCGATCTGGCGGGTGGTGTGCTGGGGGCCGAGGCCACGGCCCAGTATTTCCAGGCCTCGGTCGGCGACACGGTGCTGTTTCCCGCCAACCAGACCAACCTGACCCCCGAGGCGCGCGAGGTTCTGGCGCGCCAGGCCGCCTGGCTGACGCGGAACGTCAACTTCTCTGCGGTCGTGCAGGGTCATGCCGAGGAAACCGGCACGCGCGAATACAACCTCGCGCTTGGCGCGCGGCGGGCCAGCGCAGTGCAGGAATATCTGGTGGCCCAAGGCGTCGCCCCTGGCCGCATCCGCACGCTGTCCTTTGGCAAGGAGCGTCCGGCCGCGACCTGTTCGGACGAGGGGTGCTATGCCCAGAACCGCCGCGCCGTGACGGTTGTCAGCGACAGCGGGCCTGGCGCATGATCCGGAGGGCGGCTTCTGCAGCGCTGCTCGCGCTGACGCTGGCGCTGCCTGCGGCGGCGCCCGCCCAAGAGGCGCCGGACAGTGCGACCTTGGCCGACTTGCGCACCGAGTTGGCGTCGCTGCGAGGCCAGTTGCAGGGACTGCGCGCCGAACTGATGGCCTCGGGGTCGGCGGGCTTTCAGGCGGCGGGCGGCGCGACGGCCATTGACCGCATGAACGCCATGGAAGCGCAGCTGATGACCCTGACGAACCAGGCGGAGCAGTTGCAGAACCGTGTCAATCGCGTCACCGGTGACAGCGACCGGCGCCTTGCGGATCTTGAGTTCCGCGTCTGCGAGATGGACCCCGCCTGTGACCTCAGTGCGCTGACGGTGCCCTCGGCGGCAGTGGGGATCTCTCCCGAGCTGGCCCCCTCGGCGCCGGCGGCGGCCGAAGGGCAGGCTCCTGCCTCGACCGCGAGCGAGCAGGCGGATTTCGACGCTGCGCGGGCAGTGATGGACAGCGGCGACCACGAGCGCGCGGCGCAGATGTTCGCGGCCGTCGCCCAAAATCATGCGGGTGGTCCCCTGACTGCCGAGGCGTTGTTCCTGCGGGGCAGGGCGCTGGACATGGCCGGTCAACGGCGCGAAGCGGCCGCGGCCTGGCTTGAAGGCTTTGCCGCCGATCCCGACGGGGCGCGCGCGGGCGAGAGCCTGCTGGGCATCGCCAGTGTGATCGAGGGCGAAGGCGATGCGACCGCCGCCTGCCTTTACCTGGCCGAAATCCCTGCACGCTTTCCCGGCAGTCCCGAGGCCGCCACCGCCGAAGAGCATGTGACGCGTCTTGGTTGCGGCGTGGCCGACCTGGGCGTTCTTGACCCGCTGCTTGACCCGGCCCTGGATGCCGAGGCCGCAGCGGATCTTGCGGAACATCATTGACCCTGCCGTGACCGGTCCGGCCGCAGACGTTGATGCCCAGATCCACGCGGCGCTGGACCGACTGGCCGGGGACATGCCGGCCCTGGGGCTGGCGGTGTCGGGCGGAGGCGATTCGGTCGCGCTGATGCATGTCGCCGTGAACTGGGCGCGCGGACGACGGCTGATGGTGGCCACGGTCGATCATGGCTTGCGCGCCGGCAGCGCTGCCGAGGCGAAGGCGGTCGCCCGCATGGCGCGAAACCTGGGCCTGCCGCACGTCACGCTGTTGTGGCGCAGGGATACCGACATCGGAAATCTCATGGCTCAGGCCCGCGATGCCCGCTTGCGGCTGTTGTCAGGCTGGGCGCGGCGAAACGACCTGCCGGCCGTTGCCTTGGGCCACACTGCCGACGATCTGGCCGAAACGCTGATGATGCGACTCGCGCGCGGATCGGGAATCGACGGACTGTCGGCGATGGCGGAATGGCGCGATGCCTTTGACATGCGCTGGCTGCGTCCGATGCTGGGAACCGGGCGCGAGGACCTGCGGCATTGGCTGCGCGTGCGCGACATTGCCTGGTTCGACGATCCGACAAACGACAATGCTGATTTCGACCGCGTCCGCGCCCGGAAGGCGATTGCAGCCCTGGGCCTGGACGTGGCCAGCCTTGCACGCTCGGCGGGTCACATCTCCGAGGCGCGCGATGCGCTGCGCAGCTATGCGGCGCAGGTCGCGGCCGAAGCGGAGGCCGACCGCGGCAGCCTGGTTCTCCCCCAAGGTCCGCTGCGCGACGCCCCGGCCGAAATCCGTCGCCGCATCCTGGTGGCGGCCTGCCGATGGGTCACGGGCAGCGACTATCCACCGCGCCGGGTGACGATGGTCCACGCGCTCAAGGCGATGATGTCGCAGGGGCGGGTGACGCTGGACGGGGCGATGATCTCTGCGGCGGGCGGGTGGCTCCGCATCACGCGGGAAGCCGCAGCTGCCCTGCGCGCGCCCGATGCCGCCGGGGGCAGTTGGGACCGGCGGTGGCGCGTCAGCGGCCTTTCGGAGGGGCAGCACGTGGCCGCCGTGGGCTCTGATGCCCTGCCGGAGTTCAACTGGCGCGTGTCGGGCCTGCTGCGGGACGAGGCTGCGGCCAGTCCTGCCGTGTGGCAGGGCGACCGACTGATCGCGGCGCCCCTGCTGCAACCGCAGCCCGGAATCGGCGTGACCCCGCTGCGGGGCGCGGCAGATTTCCACAGGCTGGTAAAGGCGCATTGAACCTTTGGCAATAATCCCTATTTTCAGATCAAACTGCATTCCGCCGGAGGACCCGTCTTGGGCAACGCACGCAACTTCGCCTTCTGGGTGGTTCTGTTCCTGATGGTTCTGGCCCTGTTCAACCTGTTCAGTGACGGGTCGGGCACCATGAACAGCCGTCAGATCAGCTACTCGGACTTTATTCAGCGCGTGCAGAACGACCAGGTGTCGGCCGTTACGATCGACGGAGAAGATGTGGTGGTCACAGGCACCGACGGACAGCAATATGCGACCGTTCGCCCCTTGGGCGAGGACATCTCGGACCGGCTGATCCAGCAGGGCATCGACGTCCGTGTGGTCAAGCAGCAAAGCTCGGGCTTCATGTCGCTTCTGGGCGTCTGGCTGCCCTTCATTCTGCTGATCGGGGTCTGGATCTTCTTCATGAACCGGATGCAGGGAGGCGGCAAGGGTGGCGCGATGGGCTTTGGCAAGTCGCGCGCCAAGCTGCTGACGGAAAAACACGGCCGCGTGACCTTTGACGACGTCGCCGGCATCGACGAGGCCAAGGAAGAGCTGGAAGAGATCGTGGAGTTCCTGCGGAACCCGCAGAAGTTCAGCCGCCTTGGCGGCAAGATCCCGAAAGGTGCGCTGCTGGTCGGCCCTCCGGGCACCGGCAAGACGCTGCTGGCGCGCGCCATCGCGGGCGAGGCGGGCGTTCCGTTCTTCACCATCTCGGGCTCGGATTTCGTCGAGATGTTCGTGGGTGTCGGCGCCAGCCGCGTCCGCGACATGTTCGAGCAGGCCAAGAAATCGGCACCCTGCATTCTCTTCATCGACGAGATCGACGCAGTGGGTCGGGCCCGTGGCGTGGGCATCGGCGGCGGCAATGACGAGCGCGAGCAGACGCTGAACCAGCTGCTGGTCGAGATGGACGGTTTCGAGGCCAATGAAGGCATCATCATTGTCGCCGCCACCAACCGCAAGGATGTGCTGGACCCCGCGCTGCTGCGTCCCGGCCGCTTTGACCGCCAGATCCACGTGCCGAACCCCGACATCAAGGGCCGCGAGAAGAT
>VGDE01000291.1 GCA_016869875.1 Alphaproteobacteria bacterium | reverse complement strand
ATGAGACGGATCAGAAAACAGTCCAGGGGACTGTTTTCCCGTCGAATGGGCATGACCAGTTCGCCTGCGGGCGGCGCTTCCGGGTGCTGAACGTGGACAATGATGTCACGCGCGAGTGTCTGGCGGCGGTTCCCGACACGTCGATCTCGGGCCGTCGCGTGGCCCGGGAACTGACCGCGCCGATCGAAGGCCGCGGCAAGCCCGGCATGACCGTGTCGGACAACGGGACGGAACTGACCTCGAACGCGACCCTGAAGGGGTGCGCCGAGCAAAAGCTCGAATGGCATTGCATCGTACCAGGCAAGCCGATGCAGAACGTGTCGCAGGCTTTCTCGAACCGATGGCGTTCGCCTGCTCCATGTCGAAAGCTTCAACGGCCGGATGCGGGAGGAGCTCCTGAACAAGACGCTGTTCCACACTCTGGCCCTTGCCCGCGATCTGATCGAGGCCCGGATGATCGACTGCAACACCGCGCGGCCCCACCCGGCCCCCGCCTACCAGACCTCCGCAGGCTTCGCCCGGCACCTGACCACCGCGATCGCCCGACCCGCTGCACGCGATCAGGGTTCCGCGTGCCGCGCGATCGCCCAACCCGCGCCAAAGGACGTAAATCAGCTACCGGCTCCGGTCACGGCTGATGAAGGTGCAGTGGAAGGTCAAGGCCGCTCTGGTACCAGCCTCTGGCATCGCGCAACCGACCAGACGAAGGAAATCAGTCTGATCAAGCCTTCAAGCAGGCCCAGCCCTAAAAGATCAAATCGACTCGGATGGGGCGCATCCCCCGTACCGCAGTAAGACGGATGGAAGGACCGCTTCTGCTGCATGCTTAGCAAGGGACAGAACGTGTTGCTCTTGATCATTGACGTTCCGAGACATTTATCGGGTTGACGCCCATGAAAAAGCTATGACGACTGAGTACGAAAGCTGGTCACCGAACCTGTAGCCGAGATAGAGACGCACCGTAGCAAATGAAAGGCTTACCATGACTGATGAACGCATAAGCAGGATCCGGGACCGGGCGCACGCGATCTGGGAGGAGGCCGGTCGTCCGGAGGGCCAGGACACCGAGCACTGGGCGCAGGCCGAGCGCGAGATTGCCGCAATGGATGAGGCACAGGTGTCTGCTTCGGCCGAAACGGCCGGCGGACGCCGCGGGCGCAAGCCGAAGGTGACTTCGGACGAGGCAGCCGACGCGCCAAAGGCGAGGCGGGGGCGTTCGCGCGGGGCGACAGCTGATACATCCGCCGAGGCCTCCGCGGAGACACCGGGATCGACCCGCGGCCGCAAGACGAAAGCCGTGACGGACGAAGGTGGTGAGGTGCCAAAGGCCGCACGTGGACGGAAGCCCAAGGCGGCGTCTGGGGGCGTGCCAGTTGCCTCAACAGAGGCCAACGTGCAAGAGCCGCAAGCTGCCGCAGCGGCAGAGGGTGCGGTGGCGCCCAAGGCAAAGCGGGGCCGCAAGCCCAAGATTGCCGCAGAAGGCTCCGACACGGTCGAATAGGCAGGCAGAAGTCGCAGAGCGCTTTCAACGGCTCCCAGCAGGTCACGTGCCTTGGCCCGACATCGACGCCGGCAATACGGATTTTGCGCCTCATGAACAGTTTGCGACAGAGCCTCGATGCCTCCGTTTGGGGGGCTGCACAGGAACGGCAGGCCCGTGCGCTTGCTGAGGCCGCGCAAGGAGTGGGGCGGCTCGAGGCGACGCTTGCCGCGCTGCCTGTGCCCGAGGCGAAGGGCGCTGTGCGTCGGCTGGCCCTTGTTGAGGTTGAGGCCATGCTGTGGGCCCAAGGCTTGGTGCTGCGGCGCGACGAGATCGGGCGCGACCTGATGGAGGCCAGAGTCGCGTCGGATCCTGAAGCAATGCGCCTGGCGCGGTGGGCAATCCGGCGGCTGGAAGGGCAGGCGGGTCTGGCCGACCTGTCCAAATTTCTGGGACTGCATCGTCGTTCCCTCCCTGATGAGGCGCCCCCGCAACTTCCCGGTCTGCGTCCGCAGGGCATGGAGTTTGATGCGGCCGCGGCCGAGTTTCAGGCTGGTGTGGCGGGGCTGGACGATCTCCACCCCTTGGCAAGAGGGCCGGCGGTTCTGGCGCTGTGGCGCGGGGCGGGGCTGTCACCTGCGGGGCAGGTGGTCGAACCTTCAGTCTGGTCGGCGCGGCACATGGCAGCGGGGGCGGATGACCTTCGGTTCGTGCCCCTAGGCCGTCACGGGCGACGAATCTGGACCGGCTACGGGCCGCCCGAGGATCGGCTGGCCGCGCATCTGGCCGCGTTGCGCGACGGCGTGCAGGAGGCGCGTGCCCAGATCCTGCACATCCGGAACTGGACGCAACGTGCCTGCTCGACCACCGCCGCAATCAAGGGAGACAACGCGGCGCGGGTCATCGCGGTGCTGGCGGCACAGCCGCTGGTTTCCGCCATGGAGGTCGAGACCTTGGCCGGGATCAGCCGGCCTACTGCCGAACGGATGCTGAAGCGCCTCACCGACTTGGGACTGGCGCGGGAGGTGACCGGTCACCGCCGCTTTCGGTTGTGGGCCGTTGCGACGTGACGGTTGAAGCGGCTAAAAGCTCTCCAGACGGCGCCCTTGTATCACTTCAGTCAAAGCCTTCCCCTGCTGCAAGGAGTGGAACGTAGCGACGAGTGGACCATTGGAAGACGCCCTCATGCGACGAAGCGTCAAGTGCAAGTCGGCGCTGGTCATCGAGATCCTTCCGGGCCCAGACCACGGTGGCGGAGGCCAGCCGCAGCTTTGACCTCTCCCCCTCGGAACCCAAGGCCGGATCGAGGAGGCCCGGAAGGGCCTGGAGAACGTGCTGCGGGGGGACCCTCCGGACCTTCGGCGGGAAAACAAGAAGCGGCTGTGCGACCTGCAGGCAACCTATGGCAGGTCCGTGCTGGCACTGCGCGCGAGAAAAGCTGGCGGCCCTCATTGAGCCGTTACCGCTCCGAGGCCGCTTGTCGAGCTCTGCCGCTGGTTCGGCGTCCCGCGGTGGAGGGGCCAACACAAGCGTGTCAAGGCCGCGCCAAAAGCCGATCCGGGCTTCGCCGCGCCGATCAAGGCAATGTTCGAGGAGAGCTGAACCGCTCCGGGTTTGCCGGAGGCTGATTTTCGTTGGTTGCGCGGGCATAGGTTGATGTTCCGGAACTGCGGGGGGAATTGGCTTCAGCTTCGGCCGGCGGGATGCTCCCGATCGGCTCCAGCAGCAGGCGGTTGTTGAACCGGTCCACCCCTTCGAGCGTGGCCTATTCCACCGCGTCAAAGCTGCGCCAAGGTCCGCGGCGGTGGAAGACCTCGGCCTTGAACAGCCCGTTGATCGTCTCGGCCAGCGCCTTGTCACAGCCTCGCCAACCCTGCCGACCGCTGGCTCCATGCCCGCTTCCGCCAGCCGCTCGCTGTGGCGAAGGCTCGGATATCGCGAAGCTGCGATGCCCATGATGAACCAGCCCCAGACCCGATGGTTCTCTTCAGGGACCCGCAGGATCCCGGGGCGCCGCGCGTCGTCACGGCGCGCCCGGTCTGGCTGTCGCGCCGGGTCGGCCCGCTTCGCCAGATGGCTGCAGCAGGCGGAAGGGACGATCGGCAGCACGCTGCAGATCGGCTCGACCCCCTGCATCCCGCCATGCGCATCGATGAACGACACCCTCACTTCGACCGGCGGTC